>JASLEG010000369.1 GCA_030151225.1 Burkholderia sp.
GCTACATCAACTTTGAACAAAACGACTGGGTAGAACGATTACCAATGGCACAATTCTCCTACAACAGCACACCTACGGAGTCTACGGGACATTCACCATTCTACGCAAACTATGGATTCGAACCTGATGCGTACAGACCACCGAGAAAAGGAGAAGATGTGGAGTTAGCGGTCATCCAAGCGGACGAGCTAAAGAAACTCCACAACGAATTACAAGTCCAGCTCGAATTCATCAGAGAACGAATGGCCAAATACGCCGACAAATCGAGGCTTGAGGGACCAAACCTCCAGGAGGGAGACATGGTCTACCTCTGCCGACATACCCGTGGCGAAAAGAAGGCCAACATCAAGACAAATCGGCCAAGCGACAAGCTCGACTTCAAGAAACTTGGACCATACAAAATTTTGAAGAAAATCGGAGAAAACAACTATGAACTGGACCTCCCCGAACAGCAAGACAAACGCGGGAAGCCAGTACACCCGATATTTCACATTTCGCTGCTAGAAAAAGCACTAGTAGACGAAGAAACGGGAGAACTCATCAGAGACGAAATTGTTATTGAAGGCGAAGAACTTGAATACGAAATCGACAAAATAACATCGCTAAAAATAGACGAAACTGATGAACTCCGATATTTAGTAAGATGGAAAGGATACGACAAAAGCACAGACAGCTGGGAACCGGAAGACAGCTTCCAACACGCTAACGCTACCCTGAAAACCTTCCAAAACAAGATTCGCAAAAAACTAAGGATACGACAAGAACCAGCTCAGAAAGAACCTGAGCAAACCACGGAACAGCCTAAGAAGAAGACGAGGGAACACCCCCCAATGAGGCAAGAAGACTTGGATCTAAAAACCCCGAACCGACGCCTGAGGAAAGCCAGTTGACGCCAGTAGGCAGAGGATCCAGGGAATCCAGAAGCCGGGCTTCCTCCTCTTGCACCCGAGCCAACTCCGCTTGGCGTTCCTCCTCGACTTGGCGATCGGCGGCCTCCAACTCCTCTAACGACTCGAAACCGCGAGAAACCATCTCCGCGGCCTTCTCTCGCAACTGCTGCTCCTGCTTACGAATACGGCGAAGACGAGCCATCGCTTCCTCAAGAGCCTCTTCCGCCTGCTCTCGCTGAGCAGCCAAACGATCCTTTTCGCGTGTAACACGAGCATCTAAAAAATTGTTAAGGCAACACATACACGCGAATAAGGGAAAATAACGCACAAGCCTCCGCGCTTATGCCGCCCACATCACAATCCGTTAACTTGCGATGAACGCAAGCATGACAACGGGACGAAGAACCTTCTGCAATGAAACACGCGCGCTTCGCGTTTCGGCAAGGAGTGCACTGAGGCATGGTAAAGCCAAAATCTTCAATAAATTTAGCCAACGGAATCAACGCGACGACGGGCTTCACAGGAGGCTTGCGCTTGACAACGCCACGACCAGACATGACGAATATGAAGAAGGAAAACCCACCTGGGAAACAGGGAAGAGGAGCACAGGCACTTATGAAGGAAAATGCACTACTGCATGAATGGCCTCGAGGACAAGACCAACGGGAGGGGGACATCGTGTCACGACCCAACTCTTATGGTCGCAACAACGGGCCTACAGGGTAGGCAGCAACCGGGTCAACTTCGGTAAGATTGACCAATGGGATCAAAGTCGTGCGCAGTCGACACGACTTCAGACGACCCAAGTCGTGCCTAGTCGACACGACTCGAGACGACCTCACCAGCACAGCTGGATATATAAGTTACATTCTCTACACTCGTTAGAATAGTTAGATAGCCAGTTGTGAATAACAACGTTCAGATTGAATCTACTTGATACTCTCTACTAGTTGGTGACATTATTATTACATTGCCCGAACATCCAGCCTGGCCTATCCGCCAACATAAACCAGAATCTAGGTTTGTCCCTTGGAAATCCTAACCCATACTAACATATAGGTTCACGGTTCGTCACATTTTTGCATTTTAGGGTAAGGCACTCTAGAGTGGTCGCAGACTTTTGTCCTTATACTGTATTATGCCCAGGTTAGCTAATTCCTAGCTTATATAAATTATAGAGGAGCTATATTTCCGGCATTATTCCTCTGCAGCCTCGGCTAAGGTGCTATAGGCGTCCTCTTTAGCTGATTCCTTGCTAATGGCTACTACTTGCACATCGTAAAAGTAGCGGCTACTTCCAAGGGTCACAGCAAAATCAGCTCGCAAGCTAGCTTCCTAGCTAACTATAGGTTCCTCTTCCACTTCCAGGTTGGCCCGGCTAGCTAGCGGCGGCAGCAGCAGCAGCAAGTAAAAATCCAGATAGCACAGCGATTACCAACCCCCCCGACGCAGGAAAACAGATCACAGTCGAGGAGCTATTATCCGATCGAACTCTGGCCAGCGCGCACTTGCTTGCTGTCGCGAGGCTCCCTCTTGATATCCTATCTACGAAATGGACAGAGGGGGAAAATCGGCCCGTGGATAAGAGCCACGTAAAGAGCTTATGCAGGAGCTTCGTCGACAGGGCCGACTAGACCAGGAGAATTACATGAAGGTCGCCTGCAGCGCCCAGGCCGTTACCGCAATCAAGGCTCGCATTTGCCAGAGTCCAGGCCCGGCAGGGAACCCGGTAGCAGATGCATCGGCGTACCACCGTGCACCGCACAACCGAGAGGTGCGGTACCAATGAGCTCGCAGAGCTGCTCGACGGGCAACACCGCCTACGAGCAGCCCAGAAAGTTCTCGGCCACAGCAGCAGGAGCATATGTGGTGGACCTGTGAGATCTACGACAAAGGTATGTATGTATGTATGATGATGATGATAACTGCAACCCCAAACCCGCCGGCCTACCTACCTCATTCATCATATTCATCATAGCGCAAATTTACAACCCGCTCACTTCCCACAGACACGCTCCCAA
>JASLEG010000263.1 GCA_030151225.1 Burkholderia sp.
CCGTATCAAGCAATTTAGGAACGACATGACGACGATTCTTCTGAAAGAAAACGAGCCGTTCGAAGTAGCGATCCGCCGCTTCCGCCGCGCGATCGAAAAGAACGGCCTGATCGCTGAGCTGCGCGAGCGCCAGTCCTACGAGAAGCCGACTGCCGTGCGCAAGCGCAAGAAGGCAGCAGCTGTGAAGCGCCTGCACAAGCGCCTGCGCAGCCAGATGCTGCCGAAGAAGCTCCACTAAGCTTCCCCGGTACGCGTCGAAACGGCGGTGTCCCTCGCGAGAGGGCACCGCCGTTTTGCTTTGGCGGCGCCGTTTCCCTTTGCGTTCCGATGCTCCGGCGATCAGGCCGAATTGCGCGGTCCCGATGCGGTTTTCGCCGGCTTTGCCGGCTTCGGCGTGGTGCCGGGCGCGGCGCACGCCGCGCGACACGGGCAGCCGAATTCGTGATCGTTGACCATGCCGGTGGCCTGCATCAGCGCGTAGCAGATGGTCGAGCCGACGAACTTGCAGCCGTAGCGCTTGAGCGCGCGGCTCATCGCGTCGGATTCGGCGCTCGAGGCCGGCGCGTCGCGATACGAATGCCAGCCGTTCTGGATCGGCACGCCGCCGACGAAGGACCACAGGAAGGCGTCGAGCGAGCCGTGCTCGCGGCGGATCTGCTGCACCGCGCACGCATTGGCAACGGTCGAGGTGATCTTTGCGCGATTGCGCACGATGCCGGCGTCGTGCATCAGTGCCTCGATCTGCTCGGGCGTGAATTGCGCGACCGCGTCGACGTCGAAATTCGCGAATGCGGCGCGATAGCCTTCGCGCTTGTTCAGGATCGTGGACCATGACAGCCCGGCCTGCGCGCCCTCCAGGATCAGCATCTCGAACAGATAGCGCTCGTCGTGCGTGGGGCGTCCCCATTCGGTGTCGTGATAGTGCGCATCGGCATCGGTGCGCACCCAGTTGCAGCGTTCGGCCATCGCTTGCTCGTGTCGGTGGGACGGACGCCCAGCATAGCGGATCGGCTTCGCGCCGCAAGCCGGCCGTTCGGCCGATGGGCGCGGCGCGGCGATACGGGTAAGCTCTCGGCTCGGTCCTTCGCGCCATTCGACGCGCGCGGCGACACATGGTTAAACACGGTACACGGCGACCCATGGCAACAGGCGACAACACGACAATGCGGGGGCGGTCACGATGACGGCGCCCACCTATCTGATCGGCATCGACGGCGGCGGCACCGGCACGCGCGCGGTGCTGGCCGATGCGAGCGGGCGCGAGCTCGCGCGCGGCAGCGGCGGCCCGTCGGGGCTCGCGCTCGGCATCGAGGCCGCCTGGCGCTCGATCGGCGAGGCCTGCGAGCAGGCGTTCGAACGGATCGGCGTGCTTTTGGACTGGTCGGCGTGCGCGCTCGGCTGCGGTCTCGCCGGCAGCAACCACCCGGCCTGGCTCGGCGCGTTTCTCGACGCCGCACCGGTGGCCGCGCTGGCGGTCGAGAACGATGCGTTCACCACGGTGCTCGGCGCGCACGGCGGCGAGCCGGGCGTGATCGTCGCGCTCGGCACCGGCAGCGTGGCGGCGGCGATCGATGCGGCCGGCGAGTGCCGCATCGCGGGCGGCTACGGCTTTCCGTCGGGCGACGAGGCGAGCGGGGCGTGGTTCGGGCTGCGCGCGCTCGCGCACGCGCAACAGGCGCTCGACGGGCGCGGGCCGCGCGATGCGCTGGCCGATGCGCTGATCGCCGTGACCGGCGCCACCGACCGCGAGAGCCTCGTGGTGTGGTCCTGCGCCGCGAACCAGACCGTCTATGCCACGCTCGCGCCAGCCCTGTTCGCGCACCGCGCGCATCCGTTCGCCGCGCGCCTGATCGACGAGGCCGGCGCGGCCATCGGCCACATGATCGATGCGCTCGATCCCGCGCAGGCGCTGCCGGTCGCCTTGTGCGGCGGCCTCGCCGCGCAGCTCGACGCTGCCGTGCCGGAGCGCCACCGCGCCCGGCTGCGCACGCCGCTGGCCGACTCGGCGCACGGGGCACTGCGTCTCGCGCAACGCGCGGCGGCGGCACGCTGAGGCCTGCCCGGTCGCGGCCGGGAGTCCGCACGTCGTGCGTTCGATGCGGCAGGTCGGCTCGCCGGGCGATAAAATGCACGGCTCCCGTGCTTTGCCCGCCCCGGCCCGACCCATGTACAAAGTCATCTGCACCGATCTCGACGGCACCCTGCTCAACGGCGATCACCAGCTCGACGCCTATACGATCGACACGGTGCGCAGGCTCGCCGCGGACGGTGTGCCGTTCGTGATCGCGACCGGCCGCCATCACGCCGACGTGGCCGGCATTCGCGACGTGCTCGGCATCCAGCCCTATCTGATCACCTCGAACGGCGCGCGCGTGCACGCGCCCGACGACACGCCGATCTACGCGCGCGACATCGCACCGGCGCAGGTGCGCGAACTCGTGCGCCCCGAGGTGGCGGGCGCGCACGACCGCGTGATCGTGAACCTGTTCACCGACACGGCCTGGCTGATCGACCGCGAGGCGCCCGAGCTGCTCGAATTCCATCAGGATTCGGGCTTCCTCTACCGCGTGACCGATCTGCTGCGCCACGACGGCGCCGACGTCGCGAAGGTGCTGTACATCGGCGATCCGAGCGATCTGGCCGAGGTGTCCGCGAATCTCGCGAGCCGTTTCGGCGACGCACTCTACGTCACCTATTCGCTGCCCGATTGCCTCGAGGTGATGACGGCCGACGTCTCCAAGGGCCGCGCGCTGCGCTTCGTGCTCGATCGGCTCGGCATCGATTGCGCGCATTGCGTGGCATTCGGCGACAACATGAACGATATCGACCTGCTGGAGACGGCCGGTTTCCCGTTCATGATGCGCAATGCCAATCCCGATCTGATGCGGCGCCTGCCGCAGGTGCCGCGTATCGGCGCCAATACCGAATCGGGTGTGGCGCGTCATCTGCGTGGCTTGTTCGCGCTGCCCGAGGATCCGCTTCGCTGAGCGCGACATGCGGTTGCCCGCATTCGCGCCTCACATGATTTTTCGAGGATTTCCTCTCGTATTCGTTTCTGTATTCGCGAATGCGATGCAATGCATTTGTTATTCGTATGCAATGGCCACCGGTTGGCCTCGCTCCAAACCATTTCCCGATACGTATGTCGAATCGCGGCGCCTTGCCGGTAGCGCGTGCCCGGCTCGTCGAGCGCGCCGCGATCGCGCGCAATCGAGCACGAATGCGGCACATGAATCCGGTTTCGGCATGCTCCTATGCATATGTCGGACGTTAACTTTTCGACACCATTCCGTCACCATTCGCGTCAGGATGGGCGTTAATTTTGTCACATGGGCGTGACGTAAGGCGGTGTAATTGACTCGAAGCGAATTGCTGCGGATTATTCGAAACGGCAATCCAAGGCGGAGGGTCAACGATTGTTAAATTCCAACTTGCGCTCACATGGTTTTCATTAGAATCAAGTCGGTATCGCGATAGGAAGGATCGGAAAGGATTCTTTCATGCCGATCGGGGCAGCCCGGTTCCGGTGCCATGCCGATTGTGGAACGCAACGATACCGATCAGGCTCCAGCAGCCCGGCGAGTCGTGAATAAGGAGTGAATATGTCTCAATACGCAAAACTGAAGGCACAGATTGCCGATCTCCAGGCCCAGGCCGATGACGTTCGCCGTCAGGAAGTGGAGGCCGTGATCGCGGACGTCCAGCAGAAGATTGCCGAATACGGTCTGACCGCGCAGGATCTCGGTTTCGCCGAGCGAGCGCGCCGCGGCCGTCCGCCGAAGAAGGCGCCGCTGCCGCCCAAATATCGGGACCCGAAATCCGGTGCCACGTGGAGTGGTCGCGGCAAACCGCCCAACTGGATCGTCGGCAAGAATCGCGACCGTTATCTCGTCGATTGAACCGTTTGCGGCGCGAATCATTCGCGCCGAATCGGATCCAAATCGCGCCGCGCTGATCGCGCCGCAAAGGAAAAGCCGCATCGGGGATGCGGCTTTTTCATTTCCGATTACGGGGAGGATTTCTCCCCGATTTCGATTCAGCTGGCGGCCAGCTGCGTCAGATGCGGACGCTTGACCTGCGCGCCGAGCTTTTCATAGATCTCGACATATTGGCGCGCCATCGTCTTCGAGCTGAAGCGTGTCTCGAAGCGTTCGCGAATCGCCTTGCGCGACAGCGTGTCGATCTGCTGCAGCGCGCCCACCGCGCTCTGCTCGTCTTCCACGATGAAGCCGGTCAGGCCGTCCTCGATCACTTCCGGCACCGAACCGCGGTTGAACGCGATCACCGGCGTGCCGCACGCCATCGATTCGATCATCACCAGGCCGAACGGCTCCGGCCAGTCGATCGGGAACAGGAGCGCCTTCGCACCCGACAGGAAGGCCGGCTTCTGCGCCTCGTTGATCTCGCCGATGAATTCCACGTCGGCCGAGGCCAGCAGCGGCTCGATCTCGGTCTTGAAATATTCCTCGTCCACCTTGTCCACCTTGGCCGCGATCTTCAGCGGCAGGCCGCTCTTGGCCGCGATGCGGATGGCCGTGTCCACGCGCTTTTCGGGGCAGATTCGGCCCAGGAAGGCGAGATATTCGGGCTTGCGATCCGTCTGCGGCGTGAGCAGCGTGTCGGGCAGGCCGTGATACACGGTGCCGGCCCAGCCGGCTTGCGGCAGCGGCACGCGTTGCGAATTCGAGATCGACACCACCGGCGCGTTCGGGAACGCGTTGAACACCGGCTGCAACTCGGGCAGATCGAGACGGCCGTGCAGGGTGGTCACGTACGGCACGTCGAGGCGCGACAGCAGCGGGAACGGCAGGTAATCGAGGTGCAGGTGCAGCACGTCGAAATCCTGGGCGACGCGCGCCACCTGTTCGAGCAGGCGCATGTGCGGTGCCATCCAGTCGCGGATCGACGAATCGAGACGCAAGGCGCGCGGCCACGACGCTTCGAGCTTGGCGGACGTGACGGAGTCGCCGCTGGCGAACAGCGTGACGTCGTGGCCGAGATCGACCAGCGCTTCCGTCAGGTAGGACACGACGCGTTCGGTGCCGCCGTACAGTTTCGGCGGGACGGCTTCGTAGAGCGGGGCGACTTGTGCGATGCGCATGAGTGGTTCTCCTGTGCGTATGGTGGTCGGGCCTGCCGTGCGGTCGCGCCCGTTCGGGGCGTCGCCGGGAGGCAGACGATTGGGGCGGCGCAGACGAGGATGCCTTGACCGCCGGCCGACCGTTCGAGTCTATTATCGGGATCGAGCCGCCAGGATCGAGTGAATTTTCAAACACTTAACCCTTGTTACAGGCTGAAATAGGGAATTTCCCGAGGCCGGGAAAGGGGGCGGGAAGGATGACACGGTACTTCCTACAGTCATACCTGAGGATTGTGACAGGCGCGGAAATGGCTCTATAATTTGTCCAAAAAAAATTTACGAGACTGTGAAATCTTCGTTTGTGTTCAACAGCTTAGCCTGTCCCGCCCCGCCAGGAAAGTCTCTGAAGGTGTAGGAAAAATTCCTACACGGTTTACAGACAAATCCTGCGTTGTAGATTCCTCTTCGCTGATACCGGCGCGAAATCCGTTTGGCCACAATTGCCTCAAGCATATAAACCGCCAGTTGCCGACCCCCAGGGCGAGCAGACGTGGCAAACGTTTTCAAAGCAGATGGCCAAAGATTTCTTACGGGGGAATCATGAGCGCGACCAGCGAAATGCTCGCCGAGATCAAGGAAGTAAACCTGTCGTACCTGTTGCTCGCGCAGCGTCTGCTGCGTGAAGACAAAGCCATGGGCATGTTCCGCATGGGGATCTCCGAAGATCTCGCGGAAGTGCTCTCGAACCTGACGCTCGCCCAGACGGTCAAGCTGGCGGCATCGAACCAGATGCTGTGCCGGTTCCGTTTCGACGATCACACGTTGCTGTCCTCGCTCGCCGACAAAGGCCGCAGCACGGCCGTCGCGCAGGCACATTCGGCCATCCTGATGGCCGGCCAGCCCGTCGAAAGCCTCCGCTGATTTTTCAAGAACTTCTGCCGGCCGTGGCCCGGTGCGCGTTTGCGCGCCCGGTGCGCACGCGTGTCGGCGCTCATACCCGGTAATCCCGGAGGCTTGCGATGGCGACGAAGAGCGTGGTGCTCGAGGTCAAGGAAATCACCCTGGCGATCGAACTGATCGAGCTGGGCGCGCGACTGCAGCTGCTCGAGGCCGAGACGAACCTGTCTCGTGACCGACTGATCAAGCTGTACAAGGAACTGAAGGGCGTGTCCCCGCCCAAGGGCATGCTGCCGTTCTCGACCGACTGGTTCATGACCTGGCAGCCGAACATCCATTCGTCGCTGTTCTACAACATCTACCGCTTCATGCAGGAGCACGGCGGCTGCGATTCGATCCAGTCGATCGTGAAGAGCTACCGGCTCTACCTCGAGCACGTCGGCCTGTCCGACGACGAGGCGGTGCTGAGCCTCACGCGTGCCTGGACGCTGGTGCGCTTCTTCGACTCGGGCATGTTGCAGATGACGCCGTGCACGCGTTGCGGTGGTCACTTCGTCGCGCATGCGCACGACCCGCAGCAGGGCTTCGTGTGCGGCCTGTGCCAGCCGCCCTCGCGCGCCGGCAAGACGCGCAAGGCCGCGGCCAAGGCCGAAGCGGCGGCGCCGGCGCTCGCGCCGGTGCCGGCCGCGCTCGCCGCGTCGGCGGCGGTGCCCGTGCTCGCCACGGCCTGAGCGGCGCGCGCCGCATACGCTTCCCACATTCGATCTGGCACCGAAAACGGCAGCGGCATGAAGCCGCACTAGCCGTTTTCGGCGCTGGCCCGGCGGCCCGTCGAGCCGCGCCGGTGCTGGATCCCGTGCCGATGGCCGGGCCGCCGGCCTCCCCGGGTTAGCCCCGCCTCGCGGTCGTGAAAGTTTTCGCCCCACCTGCCGTAAACCTACTTATCGGCGGCCTTCCCGCCGGCCATTCCATTCGTGAGGGACAGGCTGTGCTGATTATCGTGGGAACTCTCGTGACGTTGTTGTCCGTGTTCGGCGGCTACGCGCTCGCGGGCGGCCACCTGGGCGCGCTGGTCCAACCGCTCGAAATCCTGATGATCGTGGGCGCCGGCGTGGGGGCATTCATCATCGCCAACGGCATCAAGTCGATCAAGTCGACGCTGCGTGCGGTGCCGAGCCTGTTCAAGGGCTCGAAATACACGAAGGCGCTGTACATGGAACTGATGGCGCTGCTCTACGTGCTGCTCGCCAAGGCGCGCAAGGAAGGCACGCTGACGCTCGAGTCCGACATCGACTACCCCGAGAAGAGCCCGATCTTCACGCAATACCCCAAGATTCTTGCCGACAAGCACATGGTCGAGTTCCTGACCGACTATCTGCGTCTGATGGTCGGCGGCAACATGAACGCGTTCGAGATCGAGAGCCTGATG
>JASLEG010000377.1 GCA_030151225.1 Burkholderia sp.
CTCAGGCCAATTTTCAAATACGGTGGTAAGTTTAAAGTTCAGCATTTTACATTATTGCTTTGGAAGGTAAATAACGGAGTCGCGAAGCTGGAAATCATCGAAATTATATCCGCACTTCTTCACCAATTTGACAATATCAGGCCCAACAAGGTCCGCCATCCAGCCCTCCCTGTCATTGTAATGGACGCAATTCGCCACGTCATCGTAGTAAACATTGTCGGCGCCATTGTCAACAAAAATACCAATCAAAATGCCCGCAAGCTTCTTTATGGAAACTTTCTGGCCGGCGCCAAACGCAACGCCCGCACCATTAAATTTCTTACCGCTCAGCTCTTTTGAAAGCTTTGTGTCAAATGCCTTGGAATTGTCAGGGTAGTTCAGTATTATGGCGTTCTCCGTGTACGTGTCATAATCGAACAGCATCCGGAAAGCCTTTGAACCGCAGTAAATCTCGAACAAATTCGAGATGAACTCGCCCTGGGAAACGCGCAATATTCCCGACTGTGGGTCGACAATGTTGTTCAGCTGCCCCTTGGCCATTGAAGGTGAACTTTCGAATATTTCGGAAAATTGCTCCCAGATGTTGCTTAATTTCATGACTTAATTTTTATGTTAAACGGGCATTCCGAAAGGTTTGCCCGTTGTCGGTTTCAATTTTATTGGGTGACAAGCCGCGGGTCGTTCGTTATGTCGACAACGTAATCGACAGAGAACGTACAGTTGAACTCGCCAGCCTCGTGGTTTGCGTAATCTGCAGCAAGGTCCTCAATTTCAGACATTGGAAAGCAGTTATTGCCGGTCCTTCTCCAGTAAAGCGTCTGGTCACGGTTAAACTTCTCAACAACTATGCAGGCATCGGCGTAGTCCTTTTTCAGGGTCTTTGCGCCCGTAAGCGGGTTGTATTTGTAACGACTCCAGGCTACAACCGCGTTGTAGATGAACATTTTCGAGTCAGTGTCCAAAAAGTTATGGAACGACACGTTTACGTCATACACCGTTTCCTTCTCGTTTGAGTCGTAACGGAACTTGGCGTATTTGTAGCCGCCCTCGATAACGTTACCGGCCTTCTCAACGAACAGGCCTGTAACAGACTTTATGTACTCGGAAAGGAACCCGTAATCGCCGAGCGCTTTCTTGAGGTTATTCATCAACACGAAGTGAGCGTTGAAGTTGCTTGATACCACTGGTTCATAGCGTTGTATTGCCGCTGTGGAATTGGTGGTATGTGGAAATGATACTGCGTTTGACATATCTTTAATTTTTTAATATTTTGCTACTAACTATTTACGTTATTGGCTACATGCGAAAAGTAGCCATTTCACGCTTGGCTCTCTCGATTTGGCCTGTTATGTTAAGTGATTTCGTAACGAAATCCCTTATGAATGGGCGTATCTTCAGATTGAAGTCCGAAGACATAGACTTGATAAGGTAAATCATGTCAACAGCAGACTTCAAAGACATGTTATATGCCGGATATTTCAACTTGCCCTCGTTTATACGGTTTGTCGTATTGGTAAGGAAGTTGTCGTAGAACTCTGCTCTGTCGTCGCAGCACTTAAGCATGTTGCACTGCTCGGCGTCCGTGTACAGTATCTTGCTAACATTGTGCGATGACGATATGCTCGCGAGCAGGTTCATTGCGGCAACACGGTAGTCATTCACGGCGATGCGCGAAAGGTACTGCATCGCGTACTGGTTGCTCTGCATGTAAACGTTAACGAGAAGCGTCATATCGAAAAGCAAAGTCTGCAAATCCGGTATCAGCTGCCTAACGCCGTTTATCGATTTGTAAATTGGGTTTACGTTGGAAGAAAGCAAATCGTTCAGCAACTCCATGTGGAAACCGTCCTCAATGGAAACTATCGACTTTTTCAATTCGATGTCCTCAATCTCCTTGTCAACGAAGCGCATTATCTCCTCGTATGAGTTGCTTATCCTGTAAGCGTTGCCCCAGCGCCTGTTGTTCTTTGCGAGTATGTGCTTCAAACCCTCGAAAAGCATGGTGGTGGCGCCGGCATCCTCAAAAGCCTCGTTAAGCTTCGCAAAGTCGTGCTCAACAGGCACAATGCGAAGCATGGCCTCATTATCCGTGGAAAGCAGCCCCTTCGCTTTTGGGTTCTTAACCTCGATAAGGGTCTTCACGGCGGCAAGCATTTCGCCTGGCTCCATTGCATAAGGGGAAGCGCCGGAAGAAATATCATCAAGAGCGTTCAAAATGCCCCTGGTTACCCCCGTCTTCTTTACGGAGTCCATTGTTGCCTCAACGCCGGAAATTCCATCAAGTATAGACTTGAAAAACTCACCGCAAGTAATAGGCGTTTTTGGCTCGGACGCTTTTTTGAAGTACTCAACAACGGCACTGTCCGAAAGGTTGTCAATCTTCATTGACTCGTATAATCCTGAAACAACACCATCTGGTAAACCAGTAATGGACTGCACCTCCTTTAAGGTGCGGTCCTTACTGGTTTCAGAGAAGTTGTCAGAAATTTCTGAGAATTTCTTCATCGAATTTTTATGTTATTAGTTCAAGTTAAGGTCGAAAACAACTTTATCCAAAGAGTCAACACCATAATACTCGATGTGTATCAGCTTGATTTTCGCCTTGCTGGTTTCAGTCGTGTTGTTGTTGGTGTCGCACTGTACAACCGGGTTCGGCTGGATTGCGCCGGCCAAAGCAAGGTTCGTAAAGAACGTATTGATTTCGGTCTGCGTAGTCAGATAGTTATTATATACGCCCTTCTTGAATGGGTCATCTTTTGTCATTACAAGCAATTGGCCCTTGATGAACGCCAAAAGCTCAGAGTTGTGTATCTGCGAAAGTGACGTGTTTGCCTTTTGACCGGTAAAGTTACCGTATATCTTGGTGTCGCCATCCTCAACAATGATGGGGTTCCACAGGAATTGCTCGTATGGAAGCCTTTCGTCGGAACTCGCCGGGTTGTCCTCAAGGCCCTGGATGCCAGTCAATATACCGCTTGAGTTGGCAACAACGTCATAAGGGAACTGTTTGGCGATGAACAAGTTCGAAACAGAGGCAGCAACAGGGTAAACATTGTTCTTAACGTCCGTCTTGCCTGAACCAAAGAAGAATGACATCTCGCCGCCTGTAGCAAACTTCGTCAGCAACACTGTTGAGTAATCGGAGTTACCGCCAAGAGGCAAATAAGTTGGGTCGAAATCGAAACCAGGGCCCTGGCTAAACAGCGGGTTGGTCGACTTCATCAAGTCGCGCAAAAACGGCTCGTTGATGATGTTACGAACAAACGTATTTTTCTTGTCAAGGGCAACAGCCAAAGCACCGAACTGGTATTTGTAGCTCGACTCAACAAATGACTTGAACGCGTCGACCAGGTAACGGGCAGAAGCAAAGTTCTGAAGACCCTTAACTATCGCCGGAGAGTTCATTATGTCAAGTATCGAAGACTGTGTCGCTGAAGTGCCGTCGGTGAACTGCTCAACGCGAGGAACGTAAGCAATAAGTTTTGTCGGAACAGTTGCAATTCCCGTAATGTTCTTGAACGGTTTCTTGCGTGTGTACGTCAAAGCGTTCAGGTTGTCCGAAAGCGTAAGGGTCGCAACCGAGTATGTCTTAGTGCCCGGAATGTTTGTTGGCAAATCAGCCGGCTGCGTATTTACCGAAGTAGCCGCAGCAACAGTTGAAGGGTCACCATTCACAGCAATTGAAATAATTTGCTTAGCACCAGAGAAACTGTTGTTTGTGTTGGCATCGCTCGCAACGGCCATAACGTAGTACTGGTAAGTAATCACCGGCTGTATCGTATTGTCCGTGAACGTCAACGCTGATATGCCACCCTGAAGCAACGTCCAAGAAGCGTCTGTTGATTTCTTGCGGAAAACCGAATAAGTAGCGGCGCCGGCCACGGAAGTCCAATTCAGCACGAAAGAAATCGTGTCTGTCGGCTGCGGTATTGTCAGCACCGGCTTAGCAAGGGCCTGTTTGGTGGTTGGCTGGGTCGCAACGCCGGAAGACGTAACGTTCAGCGCAATTACCTTTGCGGTTTTGGTCACTTCCTCATCCAGGTCGGTAAAAACAATTTCGTCGCCGACGCGAGTACCCTGCTCGTAAATTGAAAGTATCTTGTTGCCCTTGGCTGTGTTTGAGCCGAAAATGTCTCCCGAATAACCAACAAGCAGCGCGGCGTTCTTGCTCGCAACCTGGGCATCGGTTATCTGCGCCATGTCAACGATTTCAACACCGTCAATTTCAGCAAACTTGTGGGAAAGCATCTCCGGGCTACCACCCTGAGGCGTATTAAGCGTGCCGTCCGGATTGTAATAGTTGGTGGCGTTCACGTTCAAAACGCCTGGCTCGCTAAGCTCCTCGTCAAGAACGTCGTCATTGATGTGAGCTATAATTCCGGTCTGAGGGTAAACGCTGTTAAGCACGGTGTCGATAGAAATATCAACAGCGGACTCGTTAACTATGTTCGGAAGCAAAGTACCGGTAACGATGCGGTTGAAACCAGACTCAGGAATTGCCGCCAAAGCGTCCAAATTCTCAAAGTTTATGGTGCCGTCCTCGTTGAACAACTGGCCGTAGAAGCGGTTTGTTGAAACAGTCTGAGGGTCGAAAGCGTTATTGAACACGTAAACGTCAACGAAGGTGTCGCTCAAAAGCATTGATGTGTCCAAACCGTCATAGGCGTCAACGTCAAGCGTCATATTCGCTATCGTCTGGGCGTACTGGTTGGTCAAAGGCTGGTAATTGATAGGCTTTGAAGCCACCACAAATATTGAAACAACGCTGGTTCCGACATTCGCAATATTCAAATAATTTTCACGAGCCATAAGCCCTTGAATGTTTGAAGCCGCTGCGGTCCAGAAACCGTTCTTGCTGAAAACGTTGTCGTATTCAGTTGTCTTCTGCTCCTCAAGGGTGTTGTTCGGCGATATGCCGGCAATACCAACCTGGTCGTCAGAAGTAAATGCGCGAAGGTTGATAACACCAATAGGTCCTGCGGCTAACGCGTCGGTGCATGAGCGCACTGAGTAGTTACCCAATTTTTCCTGTTTACGTGAGATTGTCCCGAAAATTTTCGCGAAACCCGCTGTATCTCCTTGTTGAAATACCACAACCGTGTTTACAGGACCCGATGGTAAATTCACAAAAAATATACGTAGGTTAGGCGGCACTGTTGTTGTAGAAACGCTTGAGTTATCGGTAACCAAGAAGTACGTTCCTGCTGCCTGTGCGGCAATTGCTGTCAGCCTTATGTCCATGATTTTTTGTATAAATTGTTAATATGTCTTATTTACTCTTTTGCCTTTTCAGCTTTTTCCCTGTCGTGCTTCTCGCGAAGTTGCTTAAGGAGATGCTTCGTATTGTTGAACTGCGTTATGCCGAAATTTTCGGTAACCTCGCCGTTTATCTCGTCACCCGCCTGAGGAAGCCCACCCTGCTGGCTGTCAATAGGCGCACCCAATTCCTGGTCACAAAGCACCTCAGCGCGCATCTTTTTGATGGTTGTAGGTATCGACTTGTACGTATTCTGAAGCTCTTTGGACAACTTGATGTGCAAATTTACAAGGTTATTGTAAGTCTGTATCATTGCGTAATCCTCGGCCTGCGTGCTGTTCACCCTCCTCACGATGTTGTCAATCATCCCCTTGTTTATAGTAACAAGGGACATCATGTCAACAAGGTTTTCCAGCTGGAAAGCGCCAACGCTCTTAACGTAGGCCCTATGCGTGTCGGTCAACTCAATGTCGCCGAAATCCAGCACAAACTTCAGAACCCTGTCAACGAAGTTCTTAGCGAGCTTCTGGTGCTTTACGGAAACGTTTACAACGTCGATGTCCTTGTACTCCGCAACCACGCTAACCCCGGTGTTCGTACCAAGGTTCCCGTCATATTCGGTAAGCTTCAGAACGTCGTCGTCCGTGGGCAAATCATCAATCGCACTATAATCGTCAGGTTCGTCGAGTTGCTCGTAACTGTCGAAATCATCCACATCTTCACTGTCGAAGATTTCGGGATTTGTCTCCTTCAAGTTATTTACGTCTTCCTCGTAACCTTTTTCAAAACTGTTTTCGGCTGACATACTATTATTTTTCGTTATTTGACTTAATTCGTTTTACCCAATGCGTGATAACCATTATAGATTGAACTTATTTATCACAAGCACTGGATTGCACGTGTCGTTTATTATCGTGTTTTTATCAACATCAAGTCTTATATTGCCTGTAAGCCAGGGCCCGCCATAAAGGTAAAGTTTTGAGAGCGCAACCCCGAATGCGTCGGCGTCCATTGTGCCGTTCACTATGTATATGTCCTGTGCTGCTAAGTTTTTTTGACCCCCGTCCAGCATGAAAACTTTGATCGCAAGCTGGTTCAACCCGAGAGTGTAAACGAGCTCCAGCCTGTAATACTCGTTAAGGACAATGTTGTAGTTGACCGCCTTTGTTGCCTGACTTTTGTGGAAAACAAGGCTAAGCGCGTTTGACCTCGATATTGAAACCGTCATGCACGGTTCCAAATCAAATAACTCTCCCGCAAACTTAGCCTGCACAACAAAATCAAAACCAAAAAATATGCTTTCCTCGGGCTTCAGTCTAAATTTATTGACCGAAACCGCATCAACCAAATCGTATGTCATCGCAAGCTCCCTTTTGTTGAGACCGGCGCAATTGTACATGTTTATGGGAAAAAGACTGTTCCCGTCAGGATTTACAAGAACTATCCCGAGCCGCTTAGAATACATAGAGCGCTGTGTCTCCGTGTCCTTCAAATCGACAAACGTCGTGGAGTCCGTGAGCCTGTTGCTGAAATTGTCGGTTACCGCCTGCTTTTCGCCGTCAGTCAGCTCGGCTATCTTGTCGGTGTCGTATACTGTTTCATCGGTAAACTTGGCAAGCTCCTCAAGTATATTAAACTCAGACATTGCCTCTTCCATACCTGGGTACGCCTGCATACTTTCCTTAAGGCCAGGCGCCATGCCAACTGTGGCGTCCTCCTCATATTTTGCGAGGTAGCACTCCCACCAGCCTATCTTGCCCATGAAGCGCTTGTCTGAAGGCTGCACGTTGCTGACGCG
>JASLEG010000331.1 GCA_030151225.1 Burkholderia sp.
CGGCAGGGGCGGCCGGCGCCACCGGCGCGGCGGCCGGCGCGACGCCGTTGCGCAGGTCGCGCACGTTGGCGGCCAGCTTGCCGTCGCCGAGGATGGCGAAGAACGATCCGATGGCGACCGACAGGCGGCCAAGGAACGACAGATTCGATTCGGGCATGGTCAGGCAACTCCGGTGGGCAGGGGCGCGGCACGCGCGAGGCGCGCCGGCGCACGCTGCCGGCAGGGGACGGACGGGCCCGGTGCGGGCCCGAAAACCCCGTATTTTGCCTTGTTGTGCTCCGGCTCCGTACAAACCTGCCGCGCCGCGTCATGAAACGCTGCCGCGGCGCGGGTGCGGTGGCGCGCCCGAAAGCCGCGCCGGACGCGGCACAATAGCGGTCCGCCCGCGTGCCGGGCGCCTCAGCCAACCGGAGGAAGCAGCATGAAACTCGCCCTGATCGGCGCCTCGGGCCTGCTCGGCCGGGCCGTGGCCGCCGCGCTGGCGCCGCGCCGCGACTGGCAGCTGGTGGCCACCGTGCGCGAGCCGCGCGATGCCACCGCGCAGGCCGCCGCGCGCATCGCCGGGCTCGCGCCCGACGCCTTCGTGCCGCTCGACGTGCTCGACGCCGCCGCGCTCGACCGCTTCTTCGCCGCGCAGCGGCCCGACGCGGTGATCGTCTGCGCGGCCGAGCGCCGGCCCGACGTGTGCGAGCGCGATCCCGACGCGGCACGCGCGATCAACGTGACCGCGCCGGCCGAGATCGCCGCGCGCGCCGACGCGCTCGGCGCCTGGACGCTGGCGATGTCCACCGACTACGTGTTCGACGGCCGCGCCGCGCCGTATCGCGAAACCGACGCGCCCGCGCCGCTGAACGCCTACGGCCGCAGCAAGGCCGACGGCGAGACCGCGCTGCTGGCCGCCGCCGCGCGGGCCTGCGCGCTGCGCCTGCCGCTGCTGTTCGGCCCGGCGATCGCGTGGAGCGATTCGGCCGTCACCAGCCTGGTGCCGGCCATCGTCGCCTCGGCCGAGCCCGGCGCCGCGCCGGTCGACATGGACGCCTGGGCGATCCGCTATCCCACCTGGACGCCCGACGTGGCCTTCGTGATCGCGCAACTGGTGGAACGCGTCGCGGCAGGGCAGGCCGTGACGGGCCTCTGCCAGTGGTCGGGCGCGGAGCCGATGACCAAGCACGAGATCGCCGTGCGGATCGCCGCGGCGCTCGGCATCGCGCCGCGCCTCACGGCCGTGACCGAGCCGCGCGACGCCACGCCCAGGCCCTACGACTGCCACCTCGATTCGGCGCGGCTCGAGGCGCTCGGCATCGGCCGGCGCACGCCGTTCGACACGGCGATCCGCGCCGTGCTGCGTGACGGGCTACACGACGGGCCGGCGGCGCGCGCGAAGCCTGTCCAGGAAAACGAAACGATCGCGAAACGATCGGCGGCAGATCCGGCGGGCGAGGGCGGCGCGCGGTAGAATGCGCGAGCCTTTTTCGGCGCCGTTCGCGGTCGCGCCTCGCGCGACCACGGGCGGCGTCAGCAAGCCTGCAACCCGCTTTCAGCCAGCCAATCATGTCAACAGCAGATCTCGAGAATCTGCCCGATCTGCTGCCCGGCATGCTGCCGCGGCTCTGGGCATTCTCGCTGCGCCTCTGCGGCAACCGGCACGACGCCGAGGACGTGCTCCAGCGCGCCTGCGTGCGCGGCCTCGAACGCGCGCACCAGCTGCGGCCCGACACGGCGCCGCTGAGCTGGATGTTCTCGATCGTGCATTCCACCTGGATCAACGAGCTGCGCGCGCGCAGCGTGCGCGGCCGCGCGAGCCTCGAATGGGACGACAGCCTGCTCGAGACCGTGCCCGATCCGGGCGCGCGCAATCCCGAGGACGCGCTGCTGGACGGCGAGATCATCGCCGCGGTGGGCCGCCTGCCCGAGGCGCAGCGCGTGGTGATGCTGCTGATCGCGGTGGAGGGCCTCAGCTACGCGGAAGCGGCCGAGGTGCTCGAGGTGCCGATCGGCACCGTGATGAGCCGGCTGTCGCGGGCGCGGCAGACGATCGGCGAGCAGTTCGGCCAGCGCGCGTCGTCCGATGCGCGCGCCGCTTCCCCCTCTTCCCGGCGAGCGACGCGATGACGACGATCGACGACGCCAGTCTGCTGGCTTATGTGGAGGGCGCGCTCGCGCCCGACGAACACGCGCGCGTGGCGCACGAGGTGGAGGCGTCGGCCGAGCTGGCCGCGCAGGTCGCGCGGCTGCGCGCGTCGCGGCTGCCTTACGGCGACGCGTTCGCGCGGCAGGCGCTGCCGCCCATGCCGGCCGTGCTCGCCGGCAACCTCGATGCGCTGATCCGGCAGCATCGCGCGCAAGCGGCCGATGCCGAGGTCGGCACGCCGCCGGAGAGCCACGAGGATGCCGAAGCATCGCCGGCCCCGAACGTGATTCCGCTGCGGCGGCGCGAAAGCCGGCGCCCGGCGTTCGGCTGGCCGAAGCTGGCCGTGGCCTTCGTGGCCGGCGCATTCTGCTGCGGAATGGCGCTGCAGTTCCTGCCGCGGCTCGTGGGCGGCGGCAGCGCCACCCGCGTGGCGAGCGTGGCCGGCGACGCGATGGCGCCGTGGATCCGCGCCGCGGCCGGCTATCAGCAGCTGTATGCACGCGACACAGTGGCGGCGCTGCAGCCCGACACGGCTGCCACCGCCGCGATCGTGGCCGACATCCGTCGCGAGGACGGGCTCGACCTGCAGATTCCCGACCTCAGCGCCCAGGGCCTGACCTTCAAGCGGGTACAGCGTCTGCGCTTCCACGACAAGCCGCTCGTGCAGATCGTCTACCTGCCCGCGCAGGGCAAGCCGGTGGCGCTGTGCGTGCTGAAGGAGGCGAAGGGCGACGCCGCGCCGGCCGGCGAGCGCGTGGACGGCATGTCGGTGGTGGCGTGGCGGCGGGCGCAGCTCGGCTACGCGCTGATCGCCGAGCCCGGCGACGTGGATCTCGGCGCGCTCGGCCAGCGGCTCTACGACGGCGCCTGATCGTGGTGGGCCGGCACCTTGCGTATGATTGAGCATTCCTGAGCGACCCGGCGGCCGGCCAATGGCCTGCCGGGTCCGCACTTCCAGCGCCCGCGTCCGATGACACTCGACGACACCACCCTGATTGCCTATGCCGACGGCGCGCTCGATGCCGCCGGCGTGGTGGCGGTCGAGCGCGAATTGGCCGAATCGCCGGCCGTGCGCGAGAGCGTGGCGCGGCTGCGGGCCTCGCGGCTGCCGATTCGCGAGGCGTTCGCGGCGCAGCAGTTGCCGCCCTTGCCGGAGGCGTTGCGGCGCCGCATCGAGGCGGGGCTCGCGGCGCAGCCCGCCGCGCGGCGCCGGCATCCCGGGCCGTGGCTCGCGGCGGCCTTCGTGGCCGGCGCGTTCTGCGCGGGGCTGGTGCAGCAGCTCGTGGCGAACGGCGTCGGCGAGCGCGGCGCGCCCGCGTTGCTCGCCGGCACCGGCACCACCGCCGCGAAAAAGCCCTGGATCAGCGTGGCCGCCGACTATCAGCAGCTCTACACGCGCGACACGCTCGCCGGCGTCACGCCCGATCCGGCCGTGGCCGGGCGGATCGTGGCGGCGGTGCGCACCGACGACGGCATCGGCCTGCGCGTGCCCGATCTGGCCGCGGCCGGCCTCGCGTTCAAGTCGGTGGACCGGCTGCGCTACGACGGCAAGCCGCTCGTGCAGATCGTCTACCTGCCCGAGCACGGCACGCCGGTCGCGCTGTGCGTGGTGAAGGATGCGCGCGCCGATCAGGCGATCGCGCGGCGCGAGCTGCACGGCATGACGGTGCTGACCTGGCGCCACGGCGCGCTCGGCTACGCGCTGATCGGCAAGCCCGATTCGGGCGACCTCGACGCGATCGCGCGGCAGATCGCCGATCCACGCACCGGGGCGATCTTCGCCTCGCGGGCGGCGACTCGACCCGCCGAACTCGGCTGATCCGTCCCCGTCAGCCGCCGCCGACGCGTCCACGCCGGATCTATTCTTTCCCTGTTTTCGACTCGCTTATCCTGTCGCGTTCGCGGCCGGAGCGGCTGCGTCGATCACGCCCAATCCCTTGATTTTGAAAGGGTCCAGGCCGATCGAGGGTGGTGCCGGGAAGCTGCGGCGCTCTGTCGCATTTTTGTTGTGGCGAAAAGAGCAATGCCTGTTGCAGCGCAGCGAGCGATCCGTATAATACGGGTTATCCCCTAGGTAACAACCCGAGGTCATCATGAAAGCTGCAACTGCATCGTCGCCTGTCCTGGTCCAATGGTTTGCTCAAGTGCGTAGCGGTCTGGCCCGCGCGTGGGAAATCCACGTCCGCACCTGCGAACTGATCGCTGAAGCACACCGCCGCATGTAATGGCGGGCGGCTCGGCCGCCGGCAAGGCGATGCGGAGCGGCGCAGCCCCAGGCTGCGACGGCGCGTCGAACCTCCCCGGAGCCGATCCGCGTTCGAACCCGGAAGCGTGTCCTGCCTCCGGGTTCCGCGTGAACGGAGCATCGTTCGGTTTCACGCATGCCGGTAACGCGAACGCTCGCGCTGCCGTCCGTCCCCGCCGGAATGATGCGGACCGATCCTCACCGATCGGCGCGTGTCGCAGGCCCGGCAACCGCTCGACGGTCGGCAGCGGCAGCAACAGGCACTGGGTACTGCGAAGTTTCGCCTGATTCGCGCCACCGCTTCATTCCCGTGTTTCGCTCGATGTCTCGTCGCGGCGGAACACGCATCTGCGCACCGCGCGGGGCCGCTTTCGAGCGGGCCTCGCGCCTCACGCGCACTCCTGCTTCACCCCTCTCGCCGGCTTCACGCGGCGCCCCCGCTCGACGGGCGCGCGCCGCGCCTCGGCTCATCCCCGCTTCAGATAGTCGCTCGGCGCCACGCCCAGCACCTTCCGGAACATCGCCGCGAACGCGCTCGGGCTGTCGTAGCCGTGTTCGAGCGCGAGCTCGAGGATCGACGCGCCGGCCGCGAGCCGTGGCAGGCTCAGCAGCAGCCGCGCATGGCGCCACCACGCGCCCGGCGTCATGCCGGTCTCGCGCGCGAAGGTGCGCGAGAGCGTGCGCGCGTTCATGTGCGCGGCGCGTGCCCAGGCCTCGAGCGTGACCGGCTCGGCCGGCTGGCGGATCAGCCGCGTGCACAGCGCCGCCAGCGCCGGATGGCGCGGCATCGGCACGTGCAGCGAGAGCGGCGGCGCCAGCTCGATCTCGTCGAGGATCAGCGCGAGCACACGGCCGCCGCGGCGGTGCGGATCGTGGTCGCCGCCCAGGCCGTGCGCGGCCGCGATCAGCTCGCGCAGCAGCGCGCCCACCTCGAACACGCGGCAGTCGCGCGGCAGCGCCGGCCGCACCTCGTGCGCGACGAACAGCGAGCGCATGCGCACCTCGCCGGCCATGTCGATCTCGTGGCGCATGCCGCCCGGCACCCACACCGCGCGCCCCGGCGGCACCACCCAGCTGCCCGCGTCGGCGCGCACGATCATCACCCCCTCGATCGCGTAGATCAATTGCGCCTGCACGTGCGTGTGCGGCGCGATCGTCGCGCCGGCCGGCATGTCCGTGGCGATCACGCCGATCTGGTGCGCCTTGTCGCGCGCGTCGAGCGCGGCGAAGAATGCGTCCATAAGTCCTTTTGTCTATTTCTCGACGATGAATGCGCATTGCGCGCGCGACTGACTCCGGGGCTCGAACTTAGCATGGCTCGACGTTTGATTCGACCGTTTCCGTTCGACCGCTTTCGAGGCTGCCCGCGACGATGTCCGCTCCGCTTTCCCCGCTCACTTTCTTTCCGCCACCGGGCCGGCGCCGGGCCGGCCCGCTCGCCGCTGCGCTGGCTGCCGCGGCCGTGTTGAGCGCCTGCGCGCCGGCCCGGCCGTTTCACGCGCCCGCGCCCGATGCGGCGCGCCGCGCGCCGTTCGACGCCGCCGCATCGGTACCCGGTACGAACGCGGCCGAGCCGCCCGATCACTGGTGGCGGCTCTACGACGACCCCGCGCTCGACGCGCTGGTGACCGAGGCGCTCGCGAACAACCGCGATCTCGCCGTGGCCGCCGCGCGCGTGCAGCGCGCGCGGGCGCTGCTGGCCGACGCCGACGCGGCCACCTTGCCCACCACCCAGGCCAGCTTCGGCGTGGATGACGGCCGGCACGAGTCGGACCAGACCGTGGCCGCCGCGCGCGACACCGGCAGCGCCGCGACGCGCTTCGGCTGGCAACCCGGCTTCGGCGTGTCCTGGGAGCTCGACCTGTGGGGCCGGGTGCGCCATCTCGTCGAGGCCGCGCGCGCCGACGCCGACGCGCAACAGGCCGCCGCCGACGCGATGCGCGTGACGATCGCGGCCGAGACCGCGCAGGCCTATGCGAGCGCCTGCGCCTACGGCGCGCGGCTCGACGTGGCGCAGCGCTCGCTCGGCGTGGCCGATCACGTCGCCGCGCTGACCGAACGGCAGGCCGCGCTCGGGCTCGTGTCGCGCATGGAGCTGGCCCGCGCGCGCGCCTTCGCCGACGACACGCGCGCCGCGCTGCCCGCGCTCGAGGGCGAGCGCCGCGCCGCGCTGTACGAACTCGCCGTGCTGACCGGCCATGCACCGTCGCAGGTGCCGGCGGCCGCCGAGCAATGCCGCCGGCCGCCCGAGCTCGCGCGGCCGTTCCCGGTCGGCGACGGCGCCGCGCTGC
>JASLEG010000335.1 GCA_030151225.1 Burkholderia sp.
GAACATTTCGAAGCGCGTCAACTACTTTTTTCAGCGCCGGGATCTGCAAAACGCCGCGATCACCTGTTCTTCAACCACTACCTCGACCTCCCCTCCCGCGCCGCGTTTCCGTCAGCGCGAAAGAGGCGTGATTCTAAGCACCCCCCTCCAAACCTGCAAGCGTTTTCGCGCATTTTCTCGAAGAAAATGCGCGAAGGACGCCGCTTGCGCGGCGCCCTTCCGGGCAAGTGCTTGATCGAAAAAGAATTAACGCGAAATCTGGTTGCTTGCGCAAGCAACCGCACGATCAGCGCGCCGCCGGCGACGCGTCGTAGAAGCGCCCGAGATCGCCCTTCATCGCATGCAGCGCCGCGTCGTCGAGGTAGATCATGTGGCCGGTCGGGTAATAGTGAAGTTCGAGATTCGCGCGCAACGAACGCTCGATGCCGAGATGGGACAGCGCGTATTCGGTCGCGTAGAACGGCGTGGCCAGATCGAAATAGCCGTTCAGCGACATCACGCGCAGCTTCGGGTTCTGCCGCATCGCCTGGGCCAGGTCACCGGCAGCGTACGGCACCGGCAGTTGCTCGCCCCACCACTCGCGATGCTTCCAGTCCCATTGCCGCAGGGCCGCGTCGCTGAACACGCGATAGCGATCGGCCGGACGGTAATCGAGATCCTGCGCGAGATGCCGATGCAGCGCCGCGTCGAACACGCTCGAAATGCTGTCGGCCGAGACGTCGTAATCGGGATGCGCGCCGGCATCGTCGAAGTCGATGCCCTCGAAGCGCGCGTCGTAGCGCCCGAGCGTGCGCGACTCGCCGCGCAGCAACTGCTTGCGAAAGCGCGACGGCCCCACGCGCAGGCGCGCCTCCTTGATGTATTGCCCGTCGAGCCCGGTATAGCCGGCGATGCGCGCGGCGATCGCGTCGCGTTCGGCATCGGGCAAGGCATCGCCCTGCGCGAGCGCCTGTTCATAAGGCCCGCGCGCGAAGGCGCGCACTTCATCCAGGAAGGCGGGCAGGCTCGGCGGCTTCGGGGAAAGACGATCGTGATACCAGGCGATCGCGGCGAAGCTCGGCAGATAACTCTCGCTCTCGAAATCGGAGCCGGCCGAGAACGCGGCCGAATCGAGCACCGACGACATCAGGATCACGCCGTTCAGCGCGATATTGCTCTGGTTCAGGCGATAGGCCAGCATCGCGGCGCGCGCGGTGCCGTACGATTCGCCCAGCAGATACTTCGGCGAATCCCAGCGATCGTTGACGGTCAGATAGCGCTCGATGAAATGATCGAACGCGTCCAGATCGCCGTCGACGCTCCAGAAGCTCTTGCCCGTCGCATGGCCGACCGGCCGCGAGAAGCCGGCGCCCACCGCGTCGATGAAGACGAGATCGGTGCGGTCGAGCAGGCTGTCGGGATTGTCGGCGAGCGTGTAAGGCGCCGGACCGCTGACGGCAGGGCTCGCCGTATGCGCGCGCTTCGGCCCGAACGAGCCCATCATCAGGAACAGACTGCCCGCGCCGGGGCCGCCGTTGAACAGGAAGGTGACGGGCCGCGGCGCCGTGCGCCGGCCGTTCGCCGTGTACGCAATATAGAAGACGCTCGCGGTGGGCTGGCCCGCGTCGTCGTGCAGCAGCAGATTGCCGGCGGTGGCCGTGTAGTCGATCGTGCGGCCGTCGAGCCGGATCGAATGACGCGTGACGGAGGCCGCTTCGGGCGGCACGGGAAGGCCGCCCTTGGCGTCGCCATCGGCATGCACATCGACGGGATGCGGCCCGGCAACCGGTGCGGGCCGCTGCGTGGCAGCAGAAGCAACCGCCGAAGCCCCCGAGGCAACCACCGCCGCGGAAGCCGGCGGCGACGACGCCGCCACCGGGCCGCCCTCGGCCGCCTGTGCGGCGACCATCGTCAACGACATGACGGCTGCGACGCACCCGACCACCCAACCCAACGATGCTTTCGATCCTTGCGACATGCGCTCCCCGACCGGCCGATGACGACACGCGCGATGCGTGACGGTGAGCGGATTGTCGGCAGATCGCCGGCGGGCGTCAACGCCGCCCGATCACCCGCACCGCCATCGCCACCAGCGACGTGCCCACCGCCAGCATCACCACGGCCGGCCAGCCCCATTGCGCGAACAGCAGCGTGCCGACGCCCGCGCCACCCGACATGCCGATGAACATGCCGACGAACAGCACCGCGTTGAGCCGGCTGCGCGAGGCGGGGTCGATGCCGTAGACGATCGTCTGATGCGCGATCAGCGTCGACTGGAAGCCGAGGTCGAAACCCACCGTGCACGCCGCGATCAGCGCGAGCTGCGCCGGCACCGACAGCCACGGCGCGGCTTCCATCGCCGCGAACGACACGGTGGCCACCACGATGCCGACCCGCGTCACGAACTCGGGCCCGCGACGATCGGCGAGCCGCCCCGCCAGCGGCGCGGCCAGCGCCCCCGCGGCACCGGCCAGGCCGAATGCGCCGGCGGCCGCGCTGCCCAGATGGAACGGCGCGCCATGCAGCATCACGGCCAGCGTGGTCCAGAACGCGCTGAAGCCGACCGCCAGGATGCCCTGCGCGAACGCGGCCCGGCGCAGCGCCGGGTGCTTGCGCCACAGCTGGCCGAGCGAGGCGATCAGCGCGCGATACGGCAGTTGGGTGGTGGGCCGGAAGCTCGGCAGCCCGCGCGCGGCGGCCACGCCGATCGCGGCCACGCTGATCGCGGCGATCACGAAGGTGGCGCGCCAGCCGAGGCTGCCCGCCACCACGCCGGCCACCACCCGCGACAGCAGGATGCCGAGCAGCAGCCCCGTCATCACGGTGCCGACCACCTTGCCGCGATGCGCGTCGGGCGCGAGCGTGGCGCCGGCCGGCACGACGTCCTGCGCGAGCGTGGCCGCGAGCCCCACCGTGAAACTGGCCGCCAGCAGAAAGCCGATGGTCGGCGCCACCGCCGCCAGCAGCAGCGCCGCCACCAGCACGCCGGCCTTCACGAGGATCACGCGGCGCCGGTCGAAGCGGTCGCCGAGCGGCGCGAGCAGCAGGATGCCGAGCGCATAGCCGAGCTGGGTGAGCGTGGGCACGAAGCCGACCACGCGCGCCGAGGCGCCGATATCGGGGCCGAGCACGCCGAGCATCGGCTGACTGTAATAGAGGGGCGCGACGCCGAGTCCGGCGGCCGCGGCCAGCAGCAGCACGAGCCGGGGCGTCAGCGGGTGGGCGGGATCGGACTGCGGCGCCGGCCGCGCGGCCGGCCTCGGCTGCGAACGGGGCGGATCGGCCGGCACGGCGTCGGCCGTGCCGCCGCCGGCGCGTTGAAGATCGGGTGTCATATTCATGATGGCTTGCGCAATGCGCCGTGCGAACGATAGCCGCGAGTGTGAGCGCCGCGCCCCAAGCACGGTAGTGGCACCGTCCGCACATTTGTTATACGCTGCGCGCATGAACGCCAAATCGCCCGCCAGGCAAGCCTCTGGCCGACGCAGCCCGCTTCCCGATCCGTCCGGCGAAGATGCCGGCTATCGTTTCCAGCTGATGGAAACCTTCGTGCGTATAGTCGAATCGGGCAACCTGTCGGCCGCAGCCACGCTGTTGCGCACCACCCAGCCCACCGTCAGCCGGCGCCTGCAGGCGCTCGAGCGCTCGCTCGGCGTGCGCCTGCTGCAGCGTTCCACGCATACGATGCGGCTCACGGTGGACGGCGAACGCGCCTTCAAGCGCGCCAAGGAGCTGCTCGCGAACTGGGCCGCCTTCGAGGCGGACCTGCGCGGCGCGCAGCAGGAGCCGGAAGGCCCGTTGCGCGTGACGGTGCCGCACGCGTTCGGCCAGCAGATCTTCGTCGAGCCGCTGATGCGCTTTCTCGACGCGCACCCGCGCGTGACGGTGGAATGGCTGCTGCAGGACGAGGTGCACGACTTCATCGGTGCCGGCATCGACTGCGCGATCCAGGTGGGCGAGCCGACCGATCCGTCGGTGGTGGCGATCCGGCTCGCGAACGTGCCGCGCATCGTGGTGGCCGCGCCGCGGCTGCTCGGCGGCGGCCCGGTGCCCGACACGCCCGACGCGCTGGCGCCGCTGACCTGGCTCGCGCTGCGCACCTATTACCGCAACGAGGTGGCGCTCACCCACCGCGTGACCGGCGAGACGCGGCGCTTCACGATCCAGCCCCGCATGAGCACCGACAACCTGTTCGCGCTGCGCACGGCGATGCTGCACGGGCTCGGCGTGGGCATCAGCTCGTCGTGGCTGCTGGCCGACGATCTGGCCGCGGGCCGGCTCGTGCACGTCGCGCCCGACTGGCTCGCGCCGTCGCTCCCGGCCTGGCTGACCTATCCGCACGCGCAGTTCTATCCGTCGCGGCTGCTGCGTTTCGTGGCGACGATGCGCGAGGCCGTGCCGTCGCTGGTGGAGGATACCGGCGCGATACCGACGCTGCGCCAGCGTCGATAGCGGCATCGATGGCGGCGGCAACGACCGCCACCGGGCCCCTCAACCCTTCACCAGCCCGCCGTCGACGATCAGGTTCTGCCCCGTCACCGCGCGCGACCACGGCGACAGGAAGAACAGCACGGCATCGGCGAATTCCTCGGGCGTGGTCACGCGGCGCAGCGGCGTGAAGCCCGCGATCATGTCGAACACGGCCTCGGGCGTGGCGCGGCTCGCGTCTGTGGTGCGCAGCAGGCCGCCCGACACCATGTTGACGGTGATCCCGTCGGGGCCCAGATCGTTGGAGGCGGTGCGCGTGAGCGCGAGCAGCGCCGCCTTCGAGGCGGTGTAGTCGTGATACGGCACCACCGGGTTCTGGACCAGGTTGGTGCCGACGTTGACGATCCGCCCGAAACCGCGCGCGCGCATGCCCGGCAGCGTCGCCTGAATCGTGTTCAGCGCGCCCTTCACGGCGCCCTCGAGCTGCTGCTGCATGCGCTCCCACGAGATGTCGTCGAGCAGCGGCCGCGCGTCGCCGTCGAAGCGGAAGCTCGCCAGCGCGTTGTTGACCACGGCCGTGACCGGCTCGCCGGTCTGCCGCGCCGCCTCCTCCACCATCGCGCGCACCTGGGCGGCATCGGTCACGTCGGCGCGCAGCGCGATCACGCGCGGCCCGAGCTCGGCCGCGAGCGCGCGGGCCGCCGTTTCGCTGTTCAGGTAATTGACGATGACGCCCGCGCCCTCGCGAGCCAGCGCACGCGTGATCGACTCGCCGAGCCCGCGCGCGCCTCCGGTCACCAGCACCCATTGTTCCGACAGTTTCATCTGCGTGGCCTCCGGATCGACAAAGCGCGATTATCGCGCGCGGCCCGGTCCTCGCGCAGGACCGCCTCGAGCCCGTCGAGGTCAATCCACCCGCGTGCGCGCCGCCACCCAGGCCGCGAAATCGCCGACGATCGCGTCGCTGAGCTGATGGCCGACGGGGTAGCGGTGGGTCGCGTGCGGCACGCCGAGCTCGGTCAGCATCGCGTCGGCACGCTCGGCCCAGGACACCGGCAGCTTGTCGTCGTGTTCGCCGTGCGCCACGAAGGCGTCGAGCCCGGCCAGCGCCTCGCGCGGCGCGAGATGCGGCACGATCTCGGGCAGGATGCGCCCGCTCAGGATCGCGAAGCCGCGCACCGCGGCCGGCGCGCTGAGCCCGACGCTCGCGCTCATGATGCCGCCCTGGCTGAAGCCGCCGATCAGCGTGGGCAGGGGCGCGGCGCCGTCGGCCTCGCGCAGCGCGTCGAGCAGCGCGATCAGCTGCAGGCGGCTCGCGTCGGCCTGTGCGGCGTCGATGGCCGGCCCGTTCGGGCCGAAGCGCACGTGGAACCACGCGAACTGGCCGGGGCCCAGGGCGAGCGGGCCGCGCACGAACAGCAGCTCGAGGCGCGGATCGAGCGCGCCGGCCACGGCCTGCAGATTGGTTTCGTTGCCGCCCACGCCGTGCAGCAGCAGCACGCGCGCGAGCGGCGCGCCCTCGGCCGCGCGGCGGCGGAATTCGAGCGTCGAGCCGGGAAGCCGGATCAGTTCGGTGGTCATGTCGGAAGGCTCCGGATATCGTCGGCCGCGCGGACGGGCACGCGGGGGGTGGGCAGGCTGCGCGTGCGCCGCGGCGCTCGCGCAGCCGACAGTCTGAATCAATCCCCACAGGCGATAAACCACCAACAGGAAATGAATTGACTCCTCATGAGCACGAATTCTGCCTGCTCCCGGGCTTTTGCACCGGCTTCGCCCGCGTAGCACAATGGGCCTTCCGCCCGCTCCTTCCCGCGCCCGATGACCACGCCGAGCCACCCGACTTCCGCCGAACCGTCGCCCGTCGGCATCTATGCGCGCTCCGACGACGCCTGGCACGTGAGCCACGCCGATCGGCCGCGCAGCTTTCGGATCCAGCACCGCCGCGCCGACGGTGCGACCGACATCGACACCGTGGTCGATCTCGACAACCTCGAGGCGAAGCTGCGCAAGTGGCAGCGCGAGGGCTACGCACGCCGCGCGGACGACGACGCGGCCGGCGCCGACGCCGCCCCGCCGCATCGCGCGCGCTTCCTGGCCGATCTGCGCGCGGCGCTGGCCGACGCGGCGGCAACCGGCACGATCAAGGCCGAGGCCGAAGCCGACACCGTCACCCTCGCCGGCGCCGAACTCGCGCGCGGCGCCGGCGGCCCGCTCGTGCCGGCCGTCAACCCCGCCTATCTGTTCACGAGTCGCGTCACCAACGTGCTGAGCGACATCGCCGAAAACCGCCGCGTCCTGCTGATCGGCCACACCGGCACCGGCAAGACCAGCCTGATCGAGCAGACCGCCGCGCGCGCCGGCCACGGCGTGTTGCGCGCGAACATGAACGGCCAGACCACGGTGGGCGACTTCGTCGGCTTCTGGACCGTGAAGGGCGGCGAGACGATCTGGGTGGACGGCGTGCTGCCGACGGCGATGCGCCACGGGCTGTGGCTGATCGTCGACGAGGTGGACTTCGCCGAGCCGGCGATCCTCGCCGTCCTGACCGCCGTGCTCGAACCGGGCGGCCGGCTGCTGCTCAAGGAGAAGGGCGACGAGATCGTGGCGCCGCATCCGTCGTTCCGCCTGTTCGCCACCGCCAACGCGGCCGGCGCGATGAGCCGCTTCCGCCATCTGTATCAGGGCGCGAACCTGATGAACGACGCGTTCCTCGACCGCTGGCGCGTCTACCAGATCGACTATCTGGCGCCGGCCGAGGAAGCCGACCTGCTGCGCCGGACCTTCGGCGCGCGCGTGAGCCCGGCGATGGCCGAGACGCTCGCCGCGATCGCCGCAGCCTGCCGCCGCGCCTTCGAGCGCGACGATCTGGCCAGCGCCTTCTCCACGCGCCGCCTGATCGACTGGACCGCGCTGATGCTGCGCACCGGCGACCCCGAGGCAGCGGCCGGCCCGACCATCTACGCCAAGGTGGGCGCCGACGACGCCGCGCTGATCCGCGACATCGTGCGCCACTACATCGCGCCGGACGACGCATCGTGAGCCTGCCCGCCGCGCGCGCCAGCGACGATGCCGACGAACGGCTCGGCAAGCTCGCGCGCGTGCTGACGGGCGACTCGCGCATGCAGGTGCGGATCGCGCGCGACGGCCCGCGCGTGGAGCCGGGCGCGGATGCCGGCGCCGTGGTGCTGGTGATCCCCGAGGCGGCCGGCGGCATGCCGCTGTCGGCCGACGAGCGCGCGGGCTGGGTGGATCTGCTGGCCGCGCGACTGCGCTTCGGCGACGCGGCGCGCCTGGCGGGCGCGGCTTCCGGCGCGACCCGCGCGCTGGCCGAGGCGATCGAC
>JASLEG010000343.1 GCA_030151225.1 Burkholderia sp.
GGGCGCGGCGCTGGTCGCCACGGCCGCCGCGCCGCAAGCACCGGCTCCGGCGGCGATCGCCGCAGGTCCGGCCGCCACCACGAGCCGCTTCAGCGCGCCGGCCTCGGCGCCGGTGGCGATGTACGACGCCGATCTCCACGACATCGCCGTGATCGGCCTGGCCGGCCGCTATCCGCACGCGGCTACGCTGGATGCGTTCTGGGATCTGTTGAAGAACGGCGAGCACGTGTTCGAGACGATTCCCTCGGAGCGCTGGGAGCACGCGGGCATCTACCACGACGAGCGCGACGTGCTCGGCAAGAGCACCATCCGCACCGGCGGCTTCCTCGACGACATCGACAAGTTCGACCCGCGCTACTTCAACATCTCGCAGCGCGACGCGGAGTTGATGTCGCCCGAGGTGCGGCTGTTCCTGCAGGTTGGCGTGGAGGCGTTCGAGGACGCCGGCTACTCGCGCGAGCAGATGCGCCAGCGCTACGACGGCGACGTCGGCGTGCTGGTCGGCACCATGAGCAACCACTACAACCTGCTCGGCTTCCAGAACATGCTCACGCGCGGTTCGCGCGCGAGCGGCAGCTATACCGGCACGCTGCCGAACATGCTGTCGTATTTCTACGGCTTCACCGGCCCGTCGATCTTCCTCGACACGATGTGCTCGGCGGCCTCCACCTGCATCGATCAGGGCGTCTGGATGCTGCGCACGCGCCAGTGCCGGATGGTGCTGGCCGGCGGCGTCAATCTGCTGCTGCATCCGCAGAACCTGATCTCCAGCTCGCAGGAGCACTTCACGTCGAAGAGTTCCGACGTGATCCGCAGCTACGGGCTCGGCACCGACGGCACGATCCTCGGCGAGGGTGTCGGCGCGGTGCTGCTCAAGCCGCTGGCCGAGGCGATCGCCGACGGCGATCACATCTACGGCGTGATCAAGGGCACCGCCATCAACAACGCCGGGGTGCGCAACGGCTTCACGGTGCCGACGCCGGCCATGCAGGCCAAGGCGGTCGAGAAGGCGCTGGCCGATGCGCGGGTGGACGCGCGCACCATCAGCTACGTCGAGGGCCACGGCTCGGGCACCAAGCTCGGCGATCCCATCGAGATCAAGGCGCTCACCCAGGCGTATCGCGCCCACACCGACGAGCGCGGTTTCTGCGCGATCGGCTCGGTCAAGTCGAACATCGCGCACCTGCTGGCGGCGGCCGGCGTGGTCGGCCTCACCAAGGTGCTGCTGCAGATGAAGCACGCCACGCTGGTGCCGTCGCTGCATGCCGAGGAGCTGAATCCGGCGATCCCGTTCGCCGATTCGCCGTTCCGCGTGCAGCGCGAGCTGGCCGAATGGCGGCGCCCGACCATTGTCGGCGTCGACGGCGTCGCGACCACCTATCCGCGTCGCGCCGGCGTCACCTCGATCGGCGCGGGCGGCATGAACTCGCACATGATCATCGAGGAATACGCGGCGCCCGAGCCCGAGCACTGGCAGGCCGCGCCGCGCCTGTTCGTGCTCTCGGCGATGACGCGCACGCTGCTGCAGGACTGGATGCGGCGGCTGCTGGCGCGGCTGCGCGAACAGCCCGGGCTCGACCCGGCGCGCGTGGCGTACACGCTGCAGGTGGGCCGCAACGTGCAGCCGTGCCGCTTCGCGATGGTGGCGTCGAGCCTCGACGAGTTCGTCGCGGCGCTCGACGCGTTCCTGCGCGACCAGCTCGCGCCGGGCGCGGTGTTCGTCGACAACGTGCTGTCGATCGATCCGAGCGCCGGCCCCGGCGAAGTCGAGCGCGATCTCGCCGCCTGCGATCTGGCGCGGCTCGCGCGCCATTGGGCCGAGGGCGCGCGGCTCGACTGGCGCCTGCTGTGGCCCGAGCGGGCGCCGCATCGCCTGTCGCTGCCGCCGAGCCCGTTCGAGAAGGTGCGCTGCTGGTACGAGGTGCATCCCGACGCGCCGAGCGTGCTCGATCCGCTCGCCTCGCGCGGCAAGCTGCATCCGTTCATCGGCCGCAACCTGTCGGACCTGTCCGCAATCGTGTACGAGACCGACGCGCGGCCCGACGATCTGCTCGACTACGCGTATCGCCGCGACGGCCAGCGCCGCATCGTGCCGACCTTCGTGCTCGACGCGGCGTGGGCGTTGGGCGGCATCGCAGGGCTCGCCGCGCCGTTCGCGGTACGCGACCTGGCGCTGAATCCGGATCCGGACTGGAGCGGGCCTGCGCGGCTCGAGTTCGCGCTCGCCACGCGCGCGCCCGGCAGCCACGAAGTCGGCGTGCGATACACGGGCGAGGATGGCGAGGTCCGGCCGCTCGCTCGCTTCACGCTGCAGGAGACGGCCGCGCCGCAATGGCCGGCGACGCTCGGGCTCGATCCGGGCAGCGTCGCCGCCGCGCTCGATGCGGCCGCCTTCTACGCCACGCTGCGCGAGGGCGGGCTCGACTACCTGCCGTACCTGGAGAGTGTCGAGCGGCTCGGCTGGAGCGCCGACGGCGCCTGCCTCGTCACGCTGCGCGAAGCGATGCCGAAGCAGCACCACTTCGCCGCGCGCGTCGCGCTCACGCCGGCCGTGCTCGGCGCCGTGCAGCAGGTCGCGCACTTCCTCGCGCGGCAGGCCGGCGAGACGGCCTGGCCGGACGCCGGCTTCGTGGGTGCCGACGCGCTCGAATTCGTCGGCGGCACGGTGCGGCACCTGCGGTTCGAGGGCCGCCACACGGTTGCCCTGCTCGACGACGCCGGACGCGTGCTTGGCGCGATCCGCGGCGCCCGCTTCGGGCGCGCGGCGGCCGCCGCGCTCGCGGCGATGCCGGTGGCCTCGGGCGTGGCGCGACCGGCTGCCGTGGTACAGGCCGGCGCCTCGAGCACCGCGGCGTACGCGCCGGGCGCGCTCGTCGCCGCACCGGCGGCGGCGCCAGCCGCGCCGATGGTATCGGCGCCGCCGGATGCGCCCGACGACCTCGCGCAGATCCGCGCCGACGTGGTGGCCCGCATTCTCGGGCGGATGGCGCCGATCCTGAAGTTCGCGCCCGACGCGATCAACCTGCGCACGCCGTTCTACAACCTCGGTTTCGATTCGATCTCGCTGACCGAGCTGGCCAGCCACATCGGCGCCGACCTGGGCGTGGGCCTCACGCCGGCGGTGTTCTTCGAGGTCGAGAACGTCGAGCAACTGGCAGGGCATCTGATGGCAAACCACGTCGCGACGCTGCGCGAGCGGCGTCGCGCGGCGCAGGCGACACCGGCCCCGGCGGTCGCGCCGGCCGCTGCCGCGCCGCTCGTCCAGTCGTCACCGGTGCTGGTGCCGCCCGCTGCAGTTCCGGCTGCGGCTGCCGCTCCCGCTCCCGCGGTCGCGCCGGCGGCACCCGCCGCCGGGTCCGATCCGCTGCTCGAGCGCGCCGTGGCGATCATCGGCATGTCGGCGCGGCTGCCCGGCGCCGACGATCTCGACGCGTTCTGGCGCAACCTGCGCGAGGGCCGCAACGCCATCGCGCCGCTGCCGATGAGCCGGTATCGCGGCGCCTATCGCGAGCAGATGGAGCAGGCCGACTTCCCGCACCGCGCGGGCGTGCTGCACGACATCGACCGCTTCGACGCCGCGTTCTTCCACATCTCGCCGGCCGAGGCCGAGCTGATGGATCCGCAGCACCGGCTGTTCCTCGAGGCGGCCTGGGCCGCGGTCGAACATGCCGGCTATCGCGCGAGCCGGCTGCCGGAGGCCACCGGCGTGTACGTCGGCGTGAGCGGCAACGACTACGCGACGCTGCTGGCGGCCCACGGCGTGCCCACCGAGGCCTACACGGCCACCGGCACGGCGCACTCGATGCTGGCCAACCGCGTCTCGTTCTTCCTCGACGTGCACGGCCCGAGCCAGGCGATCGACACCGCCTGCTCCAGTTCGCTGGTGGCGCTGCATCGTGCGGTGGAGAGCCTGCGCGCCGGCCAGTGCGAGATGGTGATCGCCGGCGGCGTGAACCTCGCGCTGAGCGCCGACACCTTCGTGGGCGCCTACAAGGCCGGCATGCTCAGCCCCGAGGCGCAGTGCAAGACGTTCTCGGCGAATGCTGACGGCTACGTGCGCGGCGAGGGCGTGGCGGCGCTGGTGCTCAAGCCGCTGCGCGCGGCCGAGCGTGACGGCGATTCGATCCTCGGCGTGATCCTCGGCAGCGCCGAGAACCACGGCGGGCGCGCCAACTCGCTGACGGCGCCGAACGCGCGCGCGCAGGCCGAGCTGATCAAGCGCGCGATGCACGGCATCGATCCGGCCAGCATCGGCTATGTCGAGGCGCACGGCACCGGCACCAGCCTCGGCGATCCGGTCGAGATCAACGGCCTCAAGCTGGCCTACGCGCAGCTGCCGACGCAGGACGGCGCGCCGCTCGCGGCGGGCCGGTGCGCGATCGGCTCGCTGAAGTCGAACATCGGCCATCTGGAGGCGGCGGCGGGCGTGGCCGGCGTGCTCAAGGCGCTGCTCGCGATGCGCCACGGCGCGCTGCCGGCCAGCCTGCACGCCGAACCGCTCAACCCGTACATCGAGCTGGACGGCAGCCCGTTCCGGATCGTGCGCGAACTCACGGCATGGCCGCGCGCGGTGGATGCCGCGGGCCAGCCGCGGCCGCGCCGCGCCGGGGTGAGCAGCTTCGGCTTCGGCGGCGCCAACGCGCATCTGGTGCTGCAGGAGTACGTGGCGGCGGCCGCCGCGCCGGCCGCCGCGGGCCCGCACGCGATCGTGCTGTCCGCGCGCAATGACGCGCAGCTGCGCGTCGTCGCGCGTCGCCTGCTGGCCTGGGCGAAGCAGGCCGAGGGCGACGCGCACGCCGGGCTGATCGAGCGCGTGGCCTACACGCTGCAGGTCGGCCGCGAGCCGATGGACGAGCGTCTCGGCTTCGAGGCCGCCTCGCTGGCGCAACTGGTGGCCACGCTCACCGACTACCTCGACGACCTGCCCGGCGCCGTGCTGCGCGGCTCGACGCGGCGCGCGGCGGCAGCGGCGGTCCCGCCGACCGGCGCCGCAATGCGCGAGACGCTGCGTGCCTGGGTGGACGGCGCCGAGATCGACTGGGCGACGCGCCACGCGCACGTGCCGGGGCGCGTGGCGCTGCCGACCTATCCGTTCGCGGGGCAACGCCACTGGATTCCAGCCCAGGCGGCGCTGCCGACGCTCGACGACGCGGCGCTCGAGCGGATGCTGGACAACGTGCTGAGCGACACCTTGAGCGTCGACGAGGCGATGGATGCATTGACGCTGGCCGATCACGGCCGCGGCGAGTAAATGGAGAGGATCGTGGACGCGTTGCAGCGAATCTTGCAGGATCTGAAAAGTGGTCGCATCGACAAGGCCGAGGGGCTGCGTTTGCTGAAGGCACGGCGCGCCGCCGCGCACGACCTGGAAGCGGCCGCGCCGGCCGGGGCCGGCACGGCGGCGGAGGTCGGCCTGTACGCCGTCGAATGGCGCGAGCGACCGCTCGAACAAGAGTCCGCGGCCATCGGCGGCGACTGGCTGGTGCTGCTGACCGAGTCGTTCGCGGCGGCCCGAGCGGCGCTCGCGGCGCTGCCGGCCGCGCCGCGCTGCCAGATGTTCGAGCGGCCCGAAGGCGATCTCGGCGCGCGCTACGAGGCGCTCGCCGCGCAGGTACTGGCGGCCTTGCAGGCGCCGCTGCGCGAACCGATGTCGACACCGTTGCGGGTGCAACTGGTGATCCCCGCCGCGGCCGAGGACGAGCCGCTGTTCGGACTCGCCGCGCTGCTGCGCAGCGTCGAGCAGGAGAATCCGCGGATCCGCGCGCAGGTGATCGGCGTCGATCCCGACCGCGTGAACGCGTCCGACCTGGCGGCCCTGCTGGCCGCCGAGCGTGCGCACCAGGGTCCGGCCGCGATCCGTCATTGCGACGGCGCGCGCAGCGTGCTGCATCACGCGCCGTTGCCGGCCGCCGCCGGTGCGCCGGCGCCGTGGCGCGACGGCGGCGTGTATCTGCTCACCGGGGGCGCGGGCGGCCTCGGTGCGCTGTTCGCGCGCGAGATCCTGCGTCACGCGCCCGGCGCGCGGGTGGTGCTGGCCGCGCGTGCTGGCTGGACCGACCCGGCACGCGCCGCGCTGGCCCCGCTCGGGCCGCGGCTGCAGCTGCGCACGCTCGACGTGACCGACGCGGGCGCCGTCGAGGCGCTGCTGCATGACCTGCACCGCGAGCACGGCACGCTCACCGGCATCCTCCACGCCGCCGGCACGCTGCGCGACGGTTTCGCGCTCGGCAAGTCGGCCGCCGATCTGGCCGCCGTCTGCGCGCCCAAGGTGCGCGGCCTGCTGAACCTGGAACGCGCCAGCCGCGCGCTGCCGGTCGAGTTCCTGGCAAGCTTCTCGTCGCTGGCCGGTGTGCTCGGCAACGTCGGCCAGTCCGACTACGCGCTCGCCAACGCGTTTCTCGACCGCCGCGCGCTGCAGACCCGCCGCAGCATCTCGATCGCCTGGCCGCTGTGGCGCGACGGCGGCATGCGCATCGACGCGGAGACCGAACGTGCGCTGCGCGAGAACCTCGGCCTCGCGCCGATCGACAGCGACCGCGGCTTCGCTGCGTTCTATCAGGCGCTCGCCGCCGCCCGGCCGCAGGTGCTGGTGGCCTGCGGCGATCTGGCGAGGCTGGCCGCGCGCTTCAACGGCGCCGCGCCCGTCACGGCGGCACCGGCGCTCGAGGCCGCCGAGGCCGCGCCCGAGGCCGAGGCGGCCGAGCTGCGCGCCGCGCTGCTCGCGCGGCTCAAGGCGCTGTTCTCCGAGTGCACGCGCTACCGCGTCGAGGAACTCGACGCGCTGGAGCCGCTGGAGAGCTACGGCATCGATTCGATCATGATCACGCGGCTGAACCAGCGGCTCGCCGCGTTCTATGCGAGCCTGCCGAAGACGCTGCTTTACGAGCACCGCACGCTGGCCGCGCTGGCCGGCTATCTGCTCGACCAGCACGCGGCGGCGAGCAGGCGCTGGGCCGGGCTCGATGCCGCGCCAGCCGGGTCGGCGCGGGCGGCCGGTGCCTCCGCCGATCCGGCGCGCGGCGCCG
>JASLEG010000345.1 GCA_030151225.1 Burkholderia sp.
CGTACGCATGCCTGGTTCGCCGGATTCGGCAAGCTTCGAATTCGCTTCGAACGGCGCCTGGATATTCATACCGCTCTGCTTGTCCTGGCTGCTGCCGTCATCTGCTCAAGATTCGTGGATGACTTGTGTTAGCGACTCTAAGAATTACCCGGCTGGCTGGTTGCGGTTTGAGCAAAACAGAAGCGGCAAGACAAAGGACGTGATGCCGTCCTTGCCGCTATCCGATCCCTATACTGAAATCTATGCGAAGCGCGTTCAGGATGTATGGTGGGGTATGGTTGATGATACGTTGATCGATCCGGCTAATCTTGCGCCAAAGAATCAAACTGCGTTTGATCATTACGCTGTCGTGTTGACAAATGCGAAGGATTTTCACGAAAAATTGAAGCTTGATTACCACCCGGTGACGTATGCGTATTACGGTAGCGATCCGAAGCAGGTTTCTTTCGGTCATGTCACGTGGGAAACGTCGGACGAGGTAGGAGCAGACGTATCGTATGGACTGGCCACTGCGACGGCCACCTCCTTCACGCGACTCGGAAGTGCGACCGTCGGGACAGGCAGGCAGAAGGTGACATTTAAATTGCAAAATCACGTGCCAGTGACCGAATATGACAAGACCAATTCCGGCGACGGTACGGTGCCATTGGCTTCCGGTGGCTTGAGTACCAAAGGAACGCCGCCACCCAAGGTATTCAGCATGACGGGTTTCGATCATCAAATGAGCTATGCCGATCTCAACGTCCAGTCCCTTGTTTTCTACAGCATTGGCAAGATCGTGCAGCTTGCGCCGCCCCTTAGTGCGCTTCCGTCTACCAAGGAATGACATGACTAGTCGTTTAATCTTGATGGTGATCTGCGCCGTCTTTGTCACCTCACTTTGTAATGCAAAAGAGTCTTCGATGAGTGATACCAAAACCTATTGCTTTGGCCGTTATCTTGTTGATGTGCCGGGGGATGCACAGATCAGCGGGCAGGCGTATGAATATAATTACGGTCGAATTGACGTCTCGGAAGTCAGTGCGAATCAAGCCGATTTCGAGTCGCAGATGCGGCAGCGTGAAGCTGAGTTGAAATCGGGAAAGCAAAAAGACAATTTTATTTTTGTGGCAGGACGTCGTCCGTCCCAAGTTGAGGAAATATTTGAGTTATCGAGAAAATTGATAACTGGTCCGTCGACGGGATTTGAGGCATATAAATGGGATCATGGCAATACGTTTTCTATGCAGGGGGTTGGGTACGGGCCAGATAAAATTCAGCTTGTCATGTCGGAAATTAAAAATGATGTGCTTGCAAAGCTGCATTTCAGGGATTCAAACAGCATTCCAGCGCAACCTGGCTTTTGCCTGAAAAACGGCTTCATCGCGGACGATGGCACGACCGCACAACACGAGGATGCTGGAATCAGCTTCAAGTTCGCCCGGTGGCCTGGCGTGCTTGTCTCGGTTCATTCAATGACGATCACGAAACTTGGAGAACCCAAGCTGCTTGCCCGAGTAGATGGCGCGCCTGTTCCGTCTGCGTTGCAAGGTGTGGTTGGTTTGATCAGGACATTGCGCAAGGGAACCCGCACGGTGAACGGTCGCGATGGAGAGGAAATCCTGGAGACGTATCCCACCGAACTGGGGTTTCGGACGCACCAATTCCGTTGGGAGGCGCAAGGCACGCAAGTTGGGGAGGCGCTCAAGCCTACCCTTGTCGTCGAATTCGAAAGTGTCATGTTCAAGGACGCTCAAGGTAACCCGCTTCGCCCCAAGCTGACCGATGAACAGGCTACCCAGATTTTCGATGCGATTGTGAATTCGGTTCGCCTGCGCCCAACGAGTGGGGGCAAAGTATCCGAAGTTGCGCCCGTCCCCACGTTGCCATTGGGGACGCTCGCGCAAACGGGCTCCGTGTGCCCTCAGACGGGTTGGTGGACGTGTCCCGAAGCCGTCGCTCACAAGATCGAAGGCGGTGGCCGCCAGCGTTTTATCGCGGGGAGTCCCATGCCGGGCATTACCGTGTTGGGAGAGCGGAACCTGATAGACCGATTGCTCGGTGTGCAGCCCAGCTACAACGTCAGCACGACGTGGGAACTGGTGAGAAGCGACGAAACGACCGAACCTGACGCAACGGGGCAATCCGGCATGGACCCGACATGATCGTTCGCGACGAGGTGGCGATATGAAAAAGGTTATTCGGGTGGGTGATCCGACGAGCCACGGCGGTGTGGTCGAAACAGGCGATTTGAATTTCAACGTCGATGGTCGCGCCGTCGCGTGTATTGGCGATACCTGCACGTGTCCGATAGCGGGGCACCAGGCATGCGTTATCGTTGAAGGTGATCCAAATTTTGTGATTGGTGGCCGTGCCGTAGCGTTTGACGGTCACCATACGAGTTGCGGTGCGACGCTTCAATCGACGGTTGCAAGCTTTGGCAGCGCGTGACGGCGAGGCGGCATCGAAGGTTGGGGGGCCTCGCTCGGACCGTTGCCTTGTCGGATGATTCGCACCGTATCGATGAATCGGCAGCCGCACGTCGCAAACCATTGAAGCCGGCACCCCCTACGAAATCGGCAGCCCCTCATCCCCCTTGATCTCGCGCAGCGACAGCACCGATTCCACCGACGTCACGCCCGGCAGCACGCGCAGCGTATCGCGCACGAAGCTGCCGTAATCGTCGAGGTCGCGCGCGATCACCTGCAGCAGGTAGTCGGCCGATCCCGAGGTGTTGTGGCACGACAGGATGCGCGGCAGCGCGCGTACCTCGCGCTCGAAGCGCTCGCCGAGCGTGCGGTCGTGCACGGCGATGCGCAGCAGCACGAAGGCCACCACGCCGAAGCCCAGGCGCTTGCGCGAGAGCTGGCCGCGATAGCGCTCCACGTAGCCCTCGGTTTCGAGCCGCTTCAGGCGGCGCGCGCACGGCGTCTCGCTGAGGCCTACGGTTTCGGCCAGGCGCGCCACGGAAATCCTGCCGTCGCGCTGCACGGCGGCGAGGATCGCGCGGTCGGTTTTGTTGAGATCGGTCATGGCGAGGGGATTCCGTTTCAAATTGAGTGAAATATAGAGGAATCCAGCTCGGATGTGGGAAGGCATGCCCGCAAATGGCTCAAAAGCGCTCCGTCGTTGCGGGCAAGATTGAGGCCGTTTCCGGTGCGCCGCGCGCCGGCTTTTCCACTGCTTCCGTTCCCGCCTGCCTCATGATTTCGCTCCATCTGCTCGCCCTCTACGTCGCGGCGCTCGCCGCCGTCTTCGCGCTGCCCGGCCCCGACATGGCGCTGCTGCTGCAAACCGGCATCCACCGTGGCATCAGGCCCGGCTTCGCGGCGGCGGCCGGGCTCGCATTGGCGCGCGGCGTGCACGTCACGTTGTCGGCCTGCGGCGTGGCCGCGCTGCTGCGCAGCGCGCCGTGGCTGTACGACATCGTGCGTTACGGCGGCGCGGCGTATCTGGCCTGGGTGGCCTGGCAGGTGTTCCGCTCGCCGCCGTTCGCGATGCCGGGCGGTGCCGCGGCGGCCGGCCCCGGCGCGCTGCGCCAGTCGTTCGCGAAGGGGTTGCTCACCAATCTGCTGAACCCGAAGGCGCTGCTGTTCTGCTCGGTGCTGCTGCCGCAGTTCGTGCGGCCCGAGGCGGGCGCGGTGGGCGTGCAGGTGGCGCTGCTCGGCGCGCTGCTGGTGGCGATCGGCGCGGTGTTCGACGCGCTGTACGTGACGGGCGCGTCGCGCATCGCGGCGTGGATGCGCGCGCATCCGCTCGCGCAGACGGTGCAGCGCTATACGTTCGCGGCGGCGCTGTTCGCGTTCGCGTGGCGGCTGTCGATCGACTGAGCGGGAACGGGGGCGGCGCGCCTCAGGCCGGATCGGTCGCGCTGGTGCCTATCTCGTCGACGGCCGCGCGCAGCGCCTGAACCACGTCGCTCCAGTCGCCGCGGCGCGTTTGCCGGAACAGCCGCGCGCCGGCGTACCACGGGCTGTCGTCGCGCTCCAGCAGCCAGCGCCAGTCCGGCAGGAACGGCAGCGCGATCCACACCGGCTTGCCGAGCGCGCCGGCCAGATGCGCGATGGCGGTATCCACGGCGATCACGAGATCGAGGCGCGCGATCAGCGCGGCGGTGTCCGCGAAGCTGCCGAGCCGTGCGGACACGTCGCGCAGCACCCCGCGCGCATCGTGATCGGCCAGCGCCGCGCGGTCCGCCTCGCGCACGTCGGGCTGCAGCACCACGAATGCGGCGTCGGCGGCCAGCAGCGGTTCGAGCTGCGCGAGCGTCATCGAGCGGTTGCGGTCGTTGCGGTGCGTGCGGCTGCCCGACCAGGCGATGCCGATGCGCGGGCGGCGCGACGTGGCGGCGCTGCCGCGCGCGTCGAACAGGTCGTCCCATTGCGCGACCAGGGTGGGATCGGCGTGCAGATACGGCCCCGGTGTCGGCAGGTCGGCTGCGCGCAGCTTCAGCGCGTGCGGCAGGCTCAGCAGCGGAATGTGGAAGTCGAAGGCCGGTAGCGGCGCCGTCTCGCCGATCACCTCGGCCGCGCCGGGAACGCCGCGCAACAGCGGCAGCAGCGGGTCCTGCACGCGCAGCACCACGCGCGCGCCGGCGGCCGCGAGCCGACTCGTGAAGCGCACGAACTGCAGCGTGTCGCCGAAGCCCTGCTCGTGATGCACGAGGATCGTCCTGCCGGCCAGCGGCTCGGCACCGGTCCACTGCGTGGCGGCCGCAAAGCCGTGATGATGCGAACCCACCTCGCGCCAGCGCCATTCGTATTCGCGCCAGCCGTGTTCGAACTCGCCGAGCAGCAGGTTCGTCTGCGCGCGATTGGTGCGCGCGCTCACGTCGTTCGGATCGAGCGCGAGCGCCTTCCTGAACTGCTGCAGCGCTTCGTCGAAACGCTTCAGGTCGCGCAGCGCCACGCCGAGGTTCACGTGCGCGTCGGTGAAGCGCGGGTTCAGCGCGATCGCCTGCCGATACGCGGCGAGCTCGTCCTCGTGGCGCGCCATCAGGCCGAGCAGCGTGCCGCGGTTGTAATGCGCCTCGGCCGAGCGTGGCTGCAGCCGGCACAGGCGCTCCATCAGCTCGAGCGCGCGGGCGCGCTCGCCGAGTTCGATCAGCGACATCGCCGCGCCGTGCAGCGATTCGGCGCGCGTGGGGAATCGCGCGAGATTGCGCTCGAACAATTGCAGCGCCTCGGCGTGACGCTGCACCGACTGGCACAGTTGCGCCACGAATTCGCCTTGCTCGGGCGGCATCGACAGCACGGCCGAGGCACGCAGCAGGTAGTCGGCCGCGGCGGCGGGATCGCCCCGGCGGATCGCCAGATAGCCGAGGCCTTCGAGCGCGTCGCCGTGTTCGGGGGCGCTGGCCAGCGCTTCGTGCAGCAGGCGCACGGCTTCGTCGGGATCGCCGCTGGTGGCGTGGTGCTGGGCGGCGGCGAGCAGGCGGTCGAGATCGTGGGTCATGAAGATCGGAAAGCTAGGCGGAGCGTGGGCCTTCGAGGGCAGCCGCATTCTACGGGATGGGTTCGGCACGGCGCATCCCGTCTCACCGCCTACAGCAGCCCCATCGACGACGCCTTCAGCGTGGCCGCCGCGCGCGTCGAGCAGGCGAGCTTGCGGAACACGCTTTCCACGTGGGTGCGCACCGTGCTCGGGCTCAGCATGAGCTCGCGTGCCGCTTCCTTGTTGCTGGCGCCGCGCGAGATCGCGCGCAGCACCTCGAGCTCGCGCGGCGACAGCGGCACGACGGCGGCGCGGCTCGTCGCGTCGTAGGCCGCGCGACGCGCAGTGGGTGCGCCGTCGGCGATCAGCGCCTCCACCACGGCCGTGTCGAGCCGCCCGCGCGCGGCTTCGTCGCGCAATTGCACGACCGCCTCCTGCGCGGGCAGCGCCGCGCGCCACGGCCGCGCCGAACGCATCGCCACCCAGGCCACGGCAGCGGCCAGCACGCGTGCCTCGAGCGCGAGCGCCGTGTCGCGCACGCCGCGGAAATAGCCGGAGCCGTCGAGCCGCTCGTACGCGTGCGAGCCGAGCTCGGCCGCCTCGCCCAGCGCGCCGGCCTGCCGGCCCGCGCGGGCCGTCCAGTACGGCGCGAGCCGTACCTTTTCCCAGGTGCTGGGCGGCAGTGGGCCGGCCGTGTTCCACACGCCGTTCGGCACGGCGGCGCGGCCGATGCCGTGCACCAGCGCGGCACGATACACGCGAGCCGGCGCGGCCGCGTCGGGCGTGAGTCGCGCGCAGCAGGCGGCGGCGGTATCGGCCACCTCGCGCGAGAAGCCGGTCATCCAGGGCAGTTTCAAATCGATCACGTCGGCGATCAGCTCGGGCGCGGTGGCCTGCTGCATCGACGCGGTGAGCAGCGCGGCATCGAGTTCGGCCGGCGCGAGGCGCTCGAGCGCGGCCAGCCAGTCGCGCAGGTGGCGCGCGCCGAGCGCGGCGAGCCGTTCGGGATAGCGCGCGCCGGTGTGATGCGCGACGCGCGCGAGCGCGCCGTCCGCGCCGTGCACGCGGCTGTAGATCTCGAGATCGCCGGCCAGCGTCACGGCCAGCACGGGCGCGGGCACGGCATCGCCGGCGAGGCGCGCCGGCAGGCCGTTGCCGTCCCAGGTCTCGAAGATGTGGCGCAGCGCGATCTCGGTGCCGCTCGCGAGGCCGAGGATGCGGGCCACCTCGCCCGACACCTCGCAGTGGATCTGCGCGAGCGGGGTGAGCGCCGCGCTCGCGCCGCCGTGCGCGGCGAGCGGATCGGCCCAGTCCGGCCGGCCCTCGAGCATCGCCGCGCGGCTCGCGATGTCGTCGCCGAACACGTCGCCGAAGCCGGCCGCGTTGGCCGTGCAGCCCGACCAGCGCAGCAGCGACACCTCGCGCACCGCGTCGCGTTCGGCTTCGCCGAAACCGGCCGCCTGCGCCAGTTGCGCCGCGAGCCAGGCCACGCGCAGCGAATGGTCGGTCGGCTGGCCCATGCTGAGATCGCCGATGAAGGCGAGCGCCTTCACGGAATCGAACACGCGCAGCACGGGCTGGCAGGCTGGATCGTCGGTCATCTCGGAAAAAGGAGCGCGCTTGCGCGAGGGGGAGCGGCCCACTATACGCGAGAACGCCGGCCCGCATCGGTCGTTCGACCGATGCCGCCCGCGCGCCGTCGATGCGATCCTGTTCGCCAGCTAACCGCCACGGCAAGGAGCCGACATGACGAACCGACAAGCCGGTCTCGCGCGCACCCATGAAGCGCGCTGGCTCAAGCAGTACTACTTCGTGCGCGCCGCGTTTTCCGTGGTGTGGGTGGCGCTGGCCTTCGCGGTCGGGCGCCAGTCGCCGATGCTCGGCACGGCGCTGCTGATCGTGTATCCGGCGTGGGACGCGCTGGCCAATTTCGTCGACATGTCGCGCAGCGGCGGCATGGCCGAGAACCGCACCCAGGCACTGAACGTGGCGATCAGCGTGGTCACCACGCTGGCCGTGATCGGCACCGCCAACCTCGGCCGCGCCGCCACCCTCGACGTGTTCGGCGCCTGGGCGATCCTGTCCGGCCTGATGCAGCTGGGCACCGCGCTGCGCCGCTGGAAGGGCTTCGGCGCGCAGTGGCCGATGGTGCTGAGCGGCGCGCAATCGGCGCTGGCCGGCGTGCTGTTCATCGTGCAGGCCGGGGCGGTCGAGCCGGCCGCGATCGTCAAGGTGGCCGGCTATGCCGGTGTGGGCGCGATCTACTTTCTCGTGTCGGCGGTGTCGATGGCGATCGGCGACCGGCGGCGTGCCGCGCTGCGCCAGTCGTGAGCCGGCGGGCCGGCCTCAGCCGGTCCGGCCTGCGTCGGCCGGCGACGCAGGCGATGCCGGCCGCGACGCGCCGTTCCGCGCGGCGCGTGCCCGGTTCTGCAGCAGATACACGCCGGCCAGGATCGCGAGCATCGCCAGCAGGTCGAGCGCGCGCACCGGCTCGCGGCCGATCGTGAGCCCGAGCAGCAGCGCCACCACGGGCGGGATGTAGGTGACGCCCGACGCGGCCACCGCGCCGAGCCGCCCCACGATGAAGTAGTACAGGATGTAGGCGAGGCCGGTGCCCGTCAGGCCGAGCCCCAGCACCAGCCCGAGCGCCGCGCGCGTGTCGTGCGCGAGCCGGCCGATGCCGTGGAAATCGGTCACGCCGGCGAGCACCAGCAGCGCGAAGCCGATCTGCCAGGTCGACAGCGCGAGCGGCGATAACGCCAGCCTCGACAGGTAGCGCCGCGCGTACACGAACGAGGCGCCCACGCTCAGCGAGCCCGCCACCATGTACGCCACGCCGCGCGGGTCCACCCCGGCGTGCGCCTGCCAGGGCCGCGCGATCAGCAGCACGCCGGCGAAGCCGCACGCGATGCCGAGCAGGGCCCGCGGGCCGGGCCGTTCCTCGCGCAGCAGCGCCCACGCGGCCACGAACGCGAACAGCGGGATCGCGCCGCTCAGCATGCCCGCCACGCTCGACAGCAGCAGCGCGGTGCCCTTCGCGAACGCGTAGTAATAGACCACGGTGGCGAGCAGCGACATCACCACGAAGTGATGCGCGTGGCGCAGATGCCGCCATTTCAGGTCGCCGCGGATCAGTGCCGCGATCAGGATCGGCAGGAATCCGAACAGCACGCGCAGGAACACGATCTGGGTGGCGGCGAGGTCCGCGCTCGCCCATTTCATGAACAGGAAGTTGGTGCCCCAGATGAGGCCGAGCGCCGCGAAGGCGAGGTAGGCGGGATTCATGGCGAGGAGTCGGTGAAGGTGGATGCGCGTCGCGTCGCGTCGCGGGAAATGGCGTGTCGGTATTGTCGGCACGCGCGCGATGCGGTACAAACCACAAGAATTTCCTCATGAAATAGAAAAACTTCATCATGAAGCCGATTCCCCCGTTGAAAGCCCTGGTGGCCATGGAGGCCGCGATGCGTCTCGGCAGTTTTTCTCTGGCCGCCGAGGAGCTCAGCGTGACGCCGGGCGCGGTGGGCCAGCAGATCCAGCGGCTCGAGGCCTGGCTCGGCGTGGCGCTGTTCGTGCGGCAGGTCCGCCAGGTCACGCCCACCAGCGAGGGGCGCGCCTATTTCGCGCGGATCCAGCCCGCGCTGGCCGAGATCGTGCAGGCGAGCCGGCGCCTGCGCGAGCGTCAGGGCAACAGCCTGCGCGTGTCGATGCCGCCGAGCTTCGCGGCGAAATGGTTCGCGCCGCGCATGGCCGCGCTGCTGCAGGCGCAGCCGGGCGTCGCGCTGAGCCTGTCCACCTCCACCGCGATCGTCGATTTCGATCTCGACGGCATCGATCTCGCGGTCCGGCATTTCGACGGCGTCGATGCCGCGCTCGACGTGACGCTGCTGTGCGCCGACGAGGCGCGCGCCTATTGCAGCCCGGCGTATGCGAAGCGGCTGAAGCTCAGGCGCCCCGCCGACGTGCGCGCGGCCACGCTGCTGCACAACACGCTGCATCCGCACTGGGCGGCGTGGTTCGCGCGCTTCGGCGGCGAGCCCGTGGCGGCGACGGTCGACGCGATGCCCGGCATCCGGCTCGATCAGTCGCTGATGGCGATCGAGGCCGCCGTGCGCGGGCAGGGCGTGGTGCTGACCAGCCCGATCCTCGTGGAGGCCGAGCTGGCCGCGGGCACGCTCGTCGATCCGTTCGGCTGCGCGCTGCCGCTGTCGAGCGGCTACTACCTCGTGCATCCGCGCGCCGCCGAGCCGCCGCCGAGCGTCGCGTCGCTGAAGGCGTGGTTGATCGCGCGGATGGCCGAGCGGGGCGATGCCTGACGCGGCGCGTCACGTCATCTCGGGATCCCGGGGCTTCAGTGCATAGCTGGCCAGGAAGGTCGGCAGGAAGCGATCGATCACGAAGCGCGGCGCGGGCTGCATGTCTTCGTGGAAGCCCTTCAGCACGAAGCCGGCCGCGAGCTGGCCGCCGATCAGGTCGGCCAGGCCGTGGCCGAACACGAGCGCCTCGTTGCGTGCCTGTTTCGCGGCGAGTTCGGCCGGCGACAGATCGCGCAGGTCCGAGTAGGGCAGCGTGAAGCGCGGCCGGATCAGTCCCTGCTCGACGAGTTCGGGCGCGCGGTCGCCGACGAACACCACCGGGTTGTAGAAGCTGCTCAGCAGCCGGCCGCCACCGCGCAGCACGCGGAAGCACTCGCGCCACACGGGGCGCACGTCGGGCACGTACAGGTTCGAGATCGGATGGAAGATGCAGTCGAACGACGCATCGGCGAAGGCGGACAGGTCGCGCATGTCGCCCTGCACGAGATCGAGCGCGAGGCCGTCGCGCTGCGCCACCTTGCGATCCTGTTCGAGCTGCTTCGCCGAGGCGTCGAGCACCGTGACGTGCGCGCCGGCCGCGGCCAGCACCGGCGCCTGCTGGCCGCCGGCCGAGGCGAGGCACAGCACGCGCCACGCGGTGACGTCGTCGGGAAGCCAGCCGGCGGGCAGCGGGCCGGGCGTGAGGCGCACCTGCCAGTGGCCGCTGCGCGCGGCAGCGATGGTGGCCGCATCGACCGGCCGCGACCACGGGCATTGCTGCTCGGCCTGGCGGTCCCAGGCGGCGCGGTTGTGGGCGAGGACGTCGACGGGTTCGGAATGCGTGTCGGGCATGGTGTTTTCCTTGGCGTGTCGGATGAGGTGGAACACTGCCGTCGGGCGGCCATGACGATGCGGGAAACGGGAACGATCGCCCACGTGGGGCGGGCAGGGCATCGGAACGGAACGGCAATGCGACTCGCGCGCGAGGCAGCGAGGGACGAGATGCTCGGGCATCCTGGCATTTACAGGTTCACGTCGATGCGCTCCGGTGGGAGATGAGAGGAACGGCGATGGTAACGCGGGGCGGGGGCGCGGGACAAGTGCCCGGCGCTCAGCGCCTCAGCAAGTGCCCGGCCTTGCGCTCCAGCAGCGCGACCAGTTCGGGCTGCATGAACGTGTAGTTGTCCGGAATGCCGAGGCACACCACGCGCTTGCCGCGCAGTTGCGCCGCGAACCGCTTCTGCAGCTTCGCCTGATGCGCGCGCTCCATCACGAAGATGAGCTCCGCCCATGCGAGATGATCGGCCGACACGGGCGTGTCCGCATCGGGGGCGAGGCCGGCCGAATCGGTCTCGATGCCGGGCCACGTCGCGAACACCGCCTCGGCGGTCGGGCTGCGCAGCCGGTTGCGGCTGCAGAGGAACAGCACGTGGGTCATGGCTGCGTGGCGTGGCCGCCGGTGCGGATGCGTGGCAGTGCGACGTCCCACAGGGCGGGCTTCGCGCCGTCGTCGGCAACGGGCTCGGCGGGCGGGGCGATGTCGGGCGCCTGGTGTCGCGCCGAAAAATCCGGGCTCGGACCCACGCGCGCCACCTTGATCTTCGAGCGCGACGCGGCTGGTTCGGCCCGCGCGAGATCGCTGGCGGCCAGCGCGGCGAGCCACGGCGCGGCCTGCGTGGCGGCCTGCAGATCGCCGAGGCTGCGCAGCGGATCGCGCACGTGATCGAGGATCAGCAGGCCGCGCAGATAGCGCACGGTGAGGCGATCGAGCGGCCGATCGATCCACGTGCCCAGGGCCATGTCGCCGCCCGCGACGCGCCATGCCATCGCGGTCTGGTGGAGGCCGTACCCGTCGTCCGCGTCGAGCAGGGAGAGGCAGGTTGCCTGGTAGGGGAAGGATTCGGCGGGGGATGGCATCGGGCGGGCGCTCGTCGAGATCGGCACGCCCGAATTAAGGCATTTCCCGGGCGTGCGCGGTTCACGCCGCGGAGCTCGGCCGTGCCGCCATGCGCTCGTGCCAGCGGGCCAGCGCGGTGTGCCCGGCCGGCGGCGCCATCGAGAACGCGCGCGTCGCGAAGTCGATGGCGACGAAGGCCGTGATGTCGGCCGCCGAATAATGCTCCCCGGCCACGAAGGGCGTACGCGACAGTTGCGCCTCGAGATCGTCATGGAAATTCGCGACGCGCTGTCGGCTGCGCTCGACCAGCTCGGGAATCTGCTCGTAGGCATGCGGCCCGGCAATGGCTCGGCCCTTGAGCCCCGCCGCGGCATTGCGCACGCCTTCCATCACGGCCGCGAATCCCTCGTTTTCGGCCCGTCGTTCCCACATCGCGACGATCGCCTTGTGTTCCGGCGTCGTGCCGTACAGCGACGTCGCGGCGAAGGCGTCGTCCAGGTAGCGCATGATCACGGGCGCCTCGCCGATCGCGGTGCCGTCGTCGAGCACGAGCGTCGGGACGACCGCGCGTGAGTTGATCGACCGATAGGCGTCCGAGCGTTGCTCCCGGGTGCCGAGATCCACGGGCACGAGTTCGATGTCGAGCTGCTTTTCCGCGATCAGGATGCGGACGCGGCGCGAATTGGGGGAGCCGCCTGCATGAAACAGTTTCATTCGTATTCCTTGAAGAAGGTGGGTGGGTTGGATCGGCTCAGAGCTTCGAGCCGCCGTCCACGTGCAGCGTGTCGCCCGTGATCCAGCGCGACTGGTCGGAGGCGAGAAATGCCACGGCCGCGCCGATGTCGGCCGGCTCCGCGATCCGCTTGAGCGCCTGGATGCCGATCGCGAAGTCGCGCCCGGCTTCGGTCTTGGCGAAATTCGACATGTCGGTCGGCACGATGCCCGGCGCCACCGCGTTGACGCGAATGCCGCGTGCGCCGAGCGCCACGGCGAAGTGGGTGACGAGCGTGTCGATCGCGCCCTTGGTGGACGCATAGGCGGCCAGCGTGCCGAGCGCCGAGCGTGCTGCCAGCGAGGACAGCAGGATCACGCTGCTGCCCTTGCACATCACGGGAAGCAACTGCTGCACGAGGAAGAAGGGCGCGCGCACGTTGATCGCGAACAGGTCGTCGAATGCCTCGACCGTGGTGTCCTCGATGCTGGCCGAATGCGAGATGCCGGCGTTGGCCACCAGGATGTCGAGGCGGCCGCCGACGATTTCGCGGGTGCGTTGCGCGAGCCGGTGCGGGCCGTCGGCCTGCCGCAGGTCGGCCGCGATCTTCTCGGCCTTGCCGCCCGCCTGCCGGATTGCGTCGACGACCGCATCGGCCTCGCTGGCGCCACTACCGTAATGCACGAGCACCTGTGCCCCGGCTTTCGCCAGGGCCAGCGCGCTGGCGCGGCCGATGCCGCGCGATGCGCCCGTCACGAGCGCGGTCTTGCCTGTCAGTGTGTTCATGTTCGTCACTCCTTCGATGCGTGTCAGGCGGGTTCGGCGACCGGATAGTCGAGGTAGCCGCGCGCGTCGCCGCCGTAGAACGTGTCGCGGTCGTAGGGGTTGAGCGGCAGCCCGTCGCGCAGGCGCCGCGGCAGGTCGGGATTGGCGATGAAGAAGCGACCGAACGCGATCGCGTCGGCGTGGCCGCCGGCGATTTCGGCGCGCGCCTCGTCGCCGCCGAAGCCCCCGGCGGCGATGACGGGGCCCCCGAAGCGCTGCCGCAGGTGACGGGCGGCCACCGCCTGCAGCCCTTCCGCCACCTCCTCGGAGCCGGACACACGGGGCTCGACGACGTGCAGATAGGCGAGTTCGCGGGACGACAACGCGTCGGCCACGTAGTCGAAGTCGTGCGACGGATCCCGGTCGGACATGCCGTTGAAGCGGCTGCTCGGCGAGATGCGTACCGCGACGCGGCCGCCACCCCAGACGCCGCGCACGGCATCGACCACCTCCAGCAGAAGCCGGGCACGATGCTCGATGGGGCCGCCGTAACGATCGCTGCGCCGGTTGCTGCCGTCCTGCAGGAACTGATCGATCAGGTAGCCGTTGGCGGCATGGATCTCGACGCCGTCGAAACCGGCCTCGAGCGCCCGGCGGCCCGCGGCCGCGTAATCGGCGACGACGGCGGGAATCTCCTCCGTGGCCAGTTCGCGGGCCGGCGATGCGGGCACCCAGCCGGCATCGGTGAAGGCCACGCCGTCGTAAGGCACCACCGACGCCGTGAGCGGCGCCGTGCCGCCGATCAGGCTCGTGTGCGAGGTGCGTCCGACGTGCCACAGCTGCGCGACGATGCGCGCGCCGCGGGCGTGCACGGCGTCGACGATGGTGCGCCAGCCACGCGCCTGCGCGTCGGTATAGAGGCCCGGTGCGCCGAGGTAGCCGCGCCCGTGCGCCGACACCACGGTCGCCTCGCCGACGATCAGGCCTCCTTCGGAGGCGCGCTGTGCGTAGTACTCGCGCATCAGGGCATTCGGCACGTCGCCGTCGCGGTCGGCACGCATGCGCGTGAGGGGCGCCATGACGACGCGGTGCCCGAGTTCGATCTTGCCCAGCGTCAGCGGGCTGAAAAGCGGATGGGACATGATGTGTTGCGCTCCTGTATCGGTTGCGGTGAATCAGCCGGCCGTCTTGCCGCCGTCCACGGTGAGGATCTGGCCGGTCACGAAGGCCGCGCCGTCCGAGGCGAGGAACAGCACCGCGGCGGCGATGTCCTTCGGGTTGCCGATGCGTGCGAGCGGCACCGCGCCGGCCAGCGTCGCCTTGCGTTCCGGCGTGCCGGTGAAGCGGTCGAGCATGCCGGTATCGGTGGGGCCGGGCGCCACCGCGTTGACGCGCACGCCGCTGCCCGCCACCTCGAGCGCGGCCGATTTGGTGAAGCCTTCCACCGCGTGCTTGCTGCCGGCATACAGCACCGCATGCGCGGCGCCTTCATGCCCCGTAGGTCGACGAAATGTTGATCACGCTGCCCGAGCCCTGCGCGGTCATGACCCGCAGTTCGTGCTTGAGGCTCAGCACCACGCCGAGCGCATTGGTGTCGAAGGTGGCCGCGTAGCTCTCGGCGGTGATGGCCGTGATCGGCCCGGGCGAGCCTTCGGTCCCGGCGTTGTTGACGGCGACGTCGAGCCGGCCGAAGCGGGCCATGGTCTGATCGACGAGGTGGCGGACCTCGTCGTCGTGACGCACGTCGGCCTGGATGAAGACGGCCTCGGCACCGACTTCGCGCAGTTCGGCCTCGAGGGCGGCACCTTCGGCCGCGCGGCGGCCCGAGACGACGAGGCGTGCGCCCGAGCTGGCAAATTCGAACGCGGTGGCGCGGCCGATGCCGGTCAGGGCGCCGGTGATGAGAACGACGGGGCTGCTCATGGGAAACTCCTGTAAGGTATCGCTGAAACGCATGGCCTGGCTGTGTCCAGGCACCGCGCGGATCCGTTGCAGGAGCCAATTTATGGGCCCTGCCCATCTTTGAAAAAGACTTAATAAGCGGGAGGTCATGCCTGGCAGGCATGAGTGACGAATATGGAGCTGCGCCATTTGCGCTATTTCATCGCGGTCGCGGAGACGGGCAGCCTCACGGAGGCGGCCGAGAAACGGCTGCATACGTCGCAGCCGTCGCTGAGTCGCCAGATTCGCGATCTCGAGGAGCAGGTCGGGGTGGATCTGCTGAGCCGCAGTGCGCGCGGCGTCGAGCTGACCGATGCGGGCAAGGCCTTCATCGATCACGCGCGGCTCGCGCTCGCGCAGGTGGACGCGGCGGTGGCATCGGCGCGCCGTGCCGCGCTGCCGGCCAAGCAGCGTTTCGCGATCGGCTTCCTGACCGGGCAGGAAATGACCTGGCTTCCGGATGCCATGCATCTGCTGCGCGAGGCATTGCCGAACATCGAGGTGACGGTGTCGAGCGATTACTCCACCGAACTGGCGGCCGCGCTTGCGCGCGGCGAACTCGACGTGGCCTTCATGCGCGCGGAGCCGGGCTACGCGCTGAGTTACGAGGTGGTGGGGGAGGAGCCGCTGGTGGTACTGATGCCGAGCGATCATCCGCTCACGGCGCGGCAGGCCGTCGAGCCCGAGGCGCTGCGGCACGAACCGTTCATTGCGATGGCCGACAAGGCGAAGGTGCTGCGCCGGACGATCGACACGTATCTGGCCGGGGTGGGCGTCGAGGTCGAGGTGGCGCAGTGCGTCGACAACCCGGCGATGGTGATGTCGCTGATCGCCTCGCTGCGCGGCGTGACGCTGATTCCCGCCTACGTGCAGAACCTGATGCCGTGGTCGGTGGTGAGCCGGCCGCTGGCCGGCAGGGCGCCCACGATCGAGCTGGTGGCGGCCTATGATGCCGCCAATGCCTCGCCGATCCTTGCGCGGTTTCTCTCGCGGCTCGATGAACTCGTCGCCAGGGTCGGGCAGCGCGATGCCTGAGCGCGGCCTCACCCCGCCAGCGCCGTCCTTCCCACCGCCGCCACCTGCCCCGTCGCGCGTGCAACCGGATCGGTCCTGAACCCGCTCACGATCTCGCGCAGCCGGTTGGTCTGATCCTCGAGCGACATCGCCGCGGCCGCTGCCTGCTCGACCAGCGCGGCGTTCTGCTGCGTCACGCCGTCCATCTGCGAGATCGCCTGGTTCACCTGCTCGATGCCGCGGCTCTGCTCGTTCGAGGCTTCCGCGATCTCGCCCACGATGTCCATCATGCGCACGATCGACTGGCTGATCTGCTCCATCGTGGCGCCGATCGGTTCCTTGATCTCCTTCGCGGCGGTGCTCGAGCGCTGTGCGAGCGACCGCACTTCCGAGGCCACCACCGCGAAGCCGCGGCCGTTCTCGCCGGCGCGGGCCGCCTCGACGGCGGCGTGCAGCGCGAGGATGTTGGTCTGGAACGCGATGCCCTCGATCACCCGGCGATGTCGGCGATCTTCACGGCGCTGTCGCTGATGCCCGTCATGGTCTGCACCACCTCTTCCACGAGGTGGCTGCCGGCCAGCGTGACGTCGCGCGCCGACTGCGGCAGCTTCATGTAGCCGTCGAGCGCCTGCCGCGCCATCGCGCCAAAGGCCTTTTCGTGATCGACGGTATCGCTGACGTTCCTGTCCGACGAGGTGTCGAGCGCGCCGCGCAGCAGCGGTGCGCTCGCGCTGCAGGCTCAGTTCCGCCTCGCCGATGAAGTTGGCGCTGGGCAGCTTGTTCGTGTAGGTATCCAGATTGACGTCGTTGCTGTCGGTCATGCCGGCGATGCCGAACAGGCCGACGGCGAGCAGCAGGATGGACAGCAGGCCGATCGTGGTTGCGAGGCGCGATTGGATGGAAAGACGCATCACGGTATTCCCCGAAAGTGGAATCGATCAACCCGCGGATTGAAAACCGTTCTGCAGCGTCGTATCGACAGACGTGCCGCGCCGGTCAGAATGCGTCTCGAATCTGGTTATGGGCAAGTGGAAGCCAATGTAAGCGCGCTGTAGCGTTCCGGACTCGTATGAACTGCCGTTCGCAACATAATTTATTGTTAAGCCAAGGGCTTTTACGCGGGGCGAAACTGGTTCCGGGACGGCGATTAACGCAATAAGAAACGGTGCGGGTCTGTTGGCCGGTATTCAGAAAACAATCCGCCTGCCGTTAATGCGATCTGGTGAACAGGCGACCTTGGCCGGATCGCCGTCCATTTCCGTCACGTCACGAATTCGAGCATGGGTTTTTTCGACCGCTTTCGCAAACGCGCGACCTCTCAACCGGAGTCGCTGGCCGATTATGCCGATCGCTTCATGGCTGCGCTGCGCGCGTCCGGCGACACGCGCGCATGGCGATTCGAGCCGCGGTTTTCGCAGCTCGTGGAAGCCAGCCCCGACGACGGCGCGGTGCCGAGCACGATTCGTCTGCCGAATCTGTTCCGGGAGTTCGTGAGCACGGAACCGGAAGGCCGGGAAGCCTGCATGCAGCGGCATGTGGAGGCGACCCGGCCGGTCGCCCTGCCGGGCGATTTCGCCGAGGCGCGGCACAAGCTGCGGCCCGTGATCTGCAGCACGGCGGAGCGCGGCCTGCTCGCGCTGCGGTTGCATGGGGCGAGCGTCGGCCCCGAGCTTGCGCGCCGTCCGCTGAGCAACAGCCTCGAGATCGGGCTCGCCTACGACGGGGCCTTCAATTTCACGCAACTGGCCGAGGCGAGCCTCGCGAAATGGGGCGTCGGCTTCGATGCGGCACTCGACGCGGCGCTCGACAATCTTCGTCAGGATTCGACCGGACCGTGGCTCGTGATGCCGAACGGCGTGTTCAAGTCCGCGTACGGCGATCATTTCGATCCTTCGCGGCTGCTGCTGGTCGACCTGCTGCACCGGCTGCCGCTCGACGGCGCACCGGTGGTGATGGCACCGAATCGCGGCGTGCTGCTGCTCACCGGCGAGCGCAACGAGCCCGGCCTGCAAACGCTCGTGGAGCTGGCCGAGGAGGCGCTCGACGAGCCGCGTCCGTTGCCGCCGCTGATGCTGCGCTGGTCCGGCACGGCCTGGGAAAAGTTCGTCCCCGACGCACTGGCGGCCGCCCTGCACAAGCTGCACCTGCGCGTCCTGACGGCCGATTATCGCGATCAGCAGGTCCTGCTTCGGGATCTGCTCGAGCGCGAGGGGCGCGACGTGTTCGTGGCCACGCACACCGTGGTGGAGCTCAAGGACGGCCGGCATCGCAGCATGTGCGTGTGGTCCGAGGGCGTGCACGCGCTGCTGCCCGATACGGACATCGTGGCGATCGATCGCGAGTCGACCTACGAGAAGGCCTTCGTGCCGCACTACGAATTCAGGCGCCGCTTCGCGGAGATCGCGACGCCCACCGGGCACGTGCCGATCCGCTACGAAGTCAGGCATTTTCCCGATCCGGAGGCGTTCGCGGAACTGATGGAAACCTACGGCGAGCTGCCGACGGCGTGAGCGCGGTGAGGCGCGCGGCCGGTGGGCGACGCGCCTCGAGGCGGCTTATTCTGCGGCCGGTTTGTGCTGGGCGACGTCGAGCGCTTTGTCGAACACGGTGACCTGTTGCAGGGACGCTTCGTCGAGACCGCTGATCGCGTGCGGCAAATCTTTCACGAGCATGCTCATGGTGGCGTAGGAGTAAGGGTCCGAGAACGGCTGCCAGTACAGGCGTTGCCGCATCAGCGGCTCGTAGGTGGCCGTCTTGAACAGGGTGATCTCCCCGGTCACTGCCCGACTATACGAATAGAAAAGCCCCGGCGAGGTGTACGAAGGGGCGATCTTGAACGCGAGAATTGCGTCGCCGTCCGAATACACCGGTCCGCTCGCGCGCAGTGTCGAGTGGGAATCCCAATCGATCCTGGGCACCGACGGATCGGATGCGTCGACTTCCTTGACGATGTAGCCGTGGCTGCGCAGGACCGCCTCGATGCCATCGGTGAAGCGTCGATTCAGCTTCGTGTCGCCGAGTTTTTCCGTGACGAGATCATCGAAGGTCACGCGCTTCTTGCTGTTAGCAGCATTGATGCTGCCCGTCACGGCACCGGCGATGGCCGCACCCACGAGGCCGACGACGGGAATCGGAATGGGAGCCGACACCATGCTGCCGTAATACACGGCTTGCCCTGGATAGATGACTGTGATGGTGTGGATCGGTTTGAATCTGGCTTCGTCGACAACGGGTCGCGGCCCCGCCGCGCAACCCGACAGGGTCGCAGCGGCAGCGAGCGCGATGATGGATAGGCGGTTCGAATATGAAAACATCGGATGGCCCCCGGAAAGGAGTTGTTGTTGTTGTCGGCCCGTGAGCGGACCGTACAGCGCTTAACGGAGCGTCCGGCGAATTCTTGAGTCGGCGTGGGGTGTCGTGGGCCGCCTCACCGGCACCACAGCACCGTCTTCACCCGATGCGGCTTCTCGCAGCCGCGCTTCGGCAACGGCAGCGGCATGCCCGGCTTCCACACCCCCAGGCGCTGCTCGATGTTCGGCATTTCCGCGTCGATCACGGCGAGCGGATTGCCGTCGTTGTAGCGCGTCGCGCTGCGGTAGCGCAGCACTTCGCGGAAGTCGCCGCCCGCCGCCATGCGGTTGACCGTCACCCAGTACGCGAACGGCGCGTCGGAGGTCGGTTCGGCGGTCACGATGTCGCCGCGCAGCGGCCCGTCCGACATGAAGCGCAAATCCTGATTGTTGTTGTTGCCCGTGACGCGCGAATACGCGAGCACGAAGCCGTCGTGCGCGCGATCGTAGGCATACACCTGCGTGCCGACCAACTGATCGCCGTCGCCGGTGTGGAGGCTGCCGAGCGAGAGCAGGAGCAGCGGGCGATCGTCCTGCGTGCGCACCACGTCGGCCCCGAACACGTAATGCGGCTCGGACAGGAAGTCGTCCTTGCCCGGCTCCCGACGCAGGGCGGCTTTCGCGTCGGGCAGGCAGGTCTTGCCGGCATCGGGCGTGAGGCACGGCGTCACCGCGCCCGGCGCGTCGCCCGACACCGACTGCGGGTCCGGCACCGCCGGCCCCTGCGTGGCGATGAACCGCCACGGCGCGTGCGTGCCGAACGGCTTGGCCAGATCGACCGACGCGATCGTGTGCGGCGCCGTGGCGGGCGCGGCAGGCGTGGCGGCGAAGCCGGCCACCGGCGCGGCCAGGGCGATCGCGGCCAGCGCGATCAAGGAGAGGGCGGTGGCGATTGCGTGTTTCTTCATGAAGCGTGATGTCGTGGAAAGGACAGGGGGGCGAGCGGCGCGTGCGGACTCAGCCGCCGTGCGCGGCCACCCAGCGGTTGAACGGGGCCTGCGAATCGGCGCGGTGCATGTCGTCGGGATGCGCCACGATCTCGCGGCCGGTCTGCGCGAACACGCACAGCCGCCCCGGCACCTCGGGCCGCTCGTGGCCGAACCCGTGCTTGAGGTTGACGTTGCCCTCGGCGCGAAAGCCGATGTCGGTGCCGCCGGGGCGGCCGTCGTCGGTCCAGCCGGCCTTCATCCCGGCCTCCGGAAACAGCATGCCGATCCGGCCGTGGCGCGTGTCGACGAAGCAGCCGTTTGCGTCGATCCAGCTAAACAGGCGGCTGAAACAGGCCGGCAGATGCATGCCGGGCAGCCGGGTGCGGGCAATCTGTTGTTCGAGCGGCGACATGATCGTGACGAGCCTGTGTTTTTCGAGGGCGCGGCGTGGTACGGCACGCCACCGCGATTATTTAAAGCGTGGTCATGGTATTGGATCTTCGGGTAAATTACCGTCTCATTTGTTCCTTAATGCGTCATGCGATGTCTCGTGCGACGAATGCCGATTCCCGACCGCCCGGAGCCGCCGTCCCGATGCAGGATTCTTCCGCCGCCCTCGACCTGTCCGGCCTGGCCGCGAGCCTGTACGCGCAGGGCACGGAAGAGGCCATCCTGGCGCGACTGATGGCCTGCATCGAGCCGGCAAACCGCTTCTGCGTGGACATCGGCGCGAGCGACGGGCTGCGCAACAGCAACACCGCGCTGCTGCTGCGCGAGCAGGGCTGGAGCGGCCTGCTCGTGGAAGGCAGCCGCTACCGCTTCGACAAGCTCGCCGCGAATTATGCCGGCGCGCGCCAGGTGCGCCTCGTGCACGACCGGGTGCGGCCCGACACGGTGGATGCGTTGATCGCCGAGGCCGGCGCGCCGGCCGATTTCGACCTGCTGTCGATCGACATCGACGGCAACGATTACTGGGTCTGGCGCGGCCTGCAGGCATTCCGCCCGCGCATCGTGGCGATCGAATACAACCCGTACTACGCGCCGCCCGAGCGCTGGGTGATGTGCTTCAACGCCGATCACGAATGGGATGGCTCCACCTATTACGGCGCGAGCCTCGAATCGCTGGCGCGGCTCGGCCGCGGCAAGGGCTACGAACTCGTGTGCTGCGACGACATGGGCAACAACGCCTTCTTCGTGCGCGAGGATCTGTACCCGCGGCTCGGCATCGCCGGCAACGCGCCCTCGGTGCTGTTCCGCCCGGCCATGTACAAGCTGCGCTACGTCGGCCACAACACCTTCCTGAGCGGTCATCCGTATCGCTACGGACCCGCCGAGGCGATCTGATGGACGTCCCCGTCGCGCTCTTCGACACGATCCGCGAGGCCTACGCGCTGGCTCCGGGCGGCGAGCCGCGCCGCATCAGCGAACGCGTGTGGCACCTGCCCGCCGCGGGCGGCGCGGGCACCGCCGGCGGCGTGGCCGTGAAGTTCTATGCCGACGAGCACGGCGCGCGCGCGGCGAAGGAAGCCTCGATCCTCGCGCATCTCGAGCATCATGGCGACGCGCGCTTTCGGGTGCAGGCGCTGCTGCGCACCTGCGCGGGCAAGCCGCTCTGGCACAGCGACGGCGCGGACGGCGACAGCGAGGGCGACGACGGCCTGCACGCGATGGTCACGCACTGGGAAGCGGGGCGCTTGCGCACCTACGACACCTTCGCGCCGCCCGAATGGGACGCGCTCGGCGCGAGCCTGGCCGCGCTGCACCTGAGCCTCGAGCAGCGGCCGCTGTCGTCGTATTCGCCGTTCGACACGATCCGCGCGCGGCTCTGTGCGGTCGATGCGGACACCGTGCGCTTCGGCCTGCTCGACGCGCTGCGCGCCGGCGATCGGCTCGCGGCCGGCGGCGGCCCCGACCCGGCGAAGCTGCGCGCCTACGTGGATCTCGCGCTGCGCCTGATCGACCTGCACTACCCGGGCAGCATCGAGGATTTTCCCGAGGACGACGCGCAGCATCCGATCCACAACGACTACAACCAGTTCAACTACCTGTTCGCCGATACGCTGCCGCCCGTGATCCTCGACTGGGAGGCCTCGATCGGCGCGCCGCGTGAATACGAGCTGGTGCGGTGCCTGAACCACCTGCCGCTCGAGGCGCCCGAACTCGCTCAGGCCTTCGTGCACAGCTATCTGCGGGTGCGGCCGGTGAATCCGGCGTATCTGGCGTGGGCCGTCGATGCGGCCTGCCTGCAGCACGCGCTGAAGCTGTGGGTGGTGCGCGGCTGGCTGGCCGATCCGGCGCGCTTCGGCGCGCACCTGGACGGCGCGGTGCGGATGTCGACGATGATGCTCGGCGCGCGCTGCCGGCTGGTCGATTTCCTGTATCGCTGTGCCGAGCAGCCCGTGCAGGCGGTGCGCTGAGATGAGCGTCGATCCGAAGCCGGGGCACGCGCCGTCCGCTGCCCGCCAGCACGTGTTTCCGCCGCCGATGGACCGCCATTACCGCGTCGAGGGCGGGCGCGTGCAGACGCGCTCGCTCGAGGCGCACGTCGTCGATCACTGCAACCTGACCTGCGCCGAATGCTGCTCGCTGTCACCACTGCTGCCCGAGTGGTACGCGAGCCCCGAATCGGTCGAGCACGACCTGCGGATGGCCGCCAGGGTGCTGCAGCCGCGCGTGTTCAAGATCGTGGGCGGCGAGCCGCTGCTGCACCCGGCGCTGGTCGAGCTGATCGAGCGCGTGCGCGGCACCGGCATCGCGCCGGTGATCTCCGTGACCACCAACGGCATCAGGCTCGGCGAGATGTGCGACGCGTTCTGGCGCGCCGTGGATGCGCTGACGATCTCGCGCTACCCGAAGCCGCCGCTGTCGGCCGACCTGATCGCGCACGTCGAGCGGCAGGCGGCGCGCTTCGACGTGCAGCTGAACTGGAAGGTGCAGGACGTGTTCACCACGATGAACCGCGCGCAGCCGGCCGATCATGAGGAAGCGCGGCGCATCTATCAGGACTGCTGGATACGCGAGCGCTGCCACATGATTCGCGACGGCATGTTCTACACCTGCACGCGGCCCGCGCATTTCCACACGCTGTACGCCGGCGCGCGCGATTTCCACGCCGACGGCCTGCCGCTGCGCGACGACGCGAGCCTGCTCGACGCGCTGCTGGCCTACCTCAATCGCGAAGCCCCGCTCGACGCCTGCCTCGAATGCCGGGGCGGCAGTGCGCCGGTGGCCCCGCACCGCATCCTCAAACGCATCGAGGTGGATACCCTGAAGGCGAGTTATCGATGAAGGCCGGCACCCGCGACCCGTTCGGCTTCGAGCGGCTGCACTATCACCGGGCCAGCGGCGCTTGCGCCGGCAGCATCGCGCAGACGCTGCACGCGGCCGGCCTGACCAGCACGCCGGCCGCGCCCGACGCGGCCGCCATCGCCGGTTATCTGGGCGGGCAGCGCCTGAGCGGCCGCACCGTGCTGCGCGACGTGCAGGCCGTGCCGCCCGGTCATGCCCTGCAGCGCACGCCGCACGGCCTCGAGGTCCGGCCGGTGCCCGACGCTTCGCGTGCCGCCGAGCTCGACGCGGTGCTGCTCGCCTCGCTGCAACGCGCGCTCGCGAGCGGCAGGCGCGTGGCGCTGGCGCTGAGCGGCGGGCTCGATTCGGCGCTGCTGCTCGCGCTGCTGCGCGAGCTCGGCGCGCATCGGCAGGTCACCTCCTACATCCTCGCCACCGACATGCCCGATTACTGCGAGCTCGATGCCGCGCGCGAATTCGGCGAACGGATGCAGGCGGACCTGAAGATCGTGCGCTTCGGCGAGGCCGACTTCGTGGCCGCGCTGCCGCGCACGACGGTGGCGGTGGAAGAGCCGATGTTCAACCTGCATCCGGTGGCCAAGCGGCTGCTGGCCGAGGCGATGGCCGCCGACGGCATCGAGCTGGCGATCACCGGCGACGGCGCGGACCAGGTGCTGCGCCGCGATCGTTCGGCCAACTATCTGCCGCTGTGCCACGCGCTGTTCGATGCGGCCGCGGTGGAACTGCATCCGCCCTTCGTCGATGCCGACGTGGTGGCGCATCTGTGCAGCCTCGAGCCCGATCCGGACAAGCATTGCCTGCGCGCGCTCGGCGCGCGCCTGAACCTGCCCGAGCGGCTGGTGCGCGGCCCGAAGCGCGGCCGCCTCGCCCCGGCGATGGACCTCGGCGCGTGGCTCGACCGCGCGCGCGTGCCGAAGCTGGCCGCGGCGCTGGGCCTGCCCGCGCCCACCCTCGAGGCCGATACCGAGCGCGTGCTGTGGACCACGCTCGCGCTGACGCTCGACCATTTCGACGCGGCGCCCGACGCCGCGACTCGCGCCCGAGAGGCGCCCGACATCCGCCATCCATGAAGCGCATCCTGTTCTGCGTGGTGCCCGAGAAGGGCCACCTCAACCCCTGCATCGGCCCCGCGCAGCACCTGCGCGACCTGGGCCACGAGGTGGCCTTTTATGCGCCGGCCGACATCGGCGCGCAGCTCGACGCGGCCGGCGGCTTCGCGTTCCTCGGCCCGCGCGAGACGCCCGAGCGCCACGACCTGTCGCGCGGCGCGAGCTTCGCCGCGAGCATTCGCGACGCGGACTGGCTGCGCCACTGGATCCGCACGCTGCTGATCGACCACGCACCGGCGCTGGTCGACACGCTGCGGCCGGTGCTGCGCGACTGGCAGCCCGACGTGGTGGTGATCGACCCGCTGCTGTACGCGGCCGCGATCGCGGCCGAGCTCGAGGGGCTGCCGTGGGTATCGATGTCGAATTCGCTGAACCCGGTGCTGCCCGACTCGCCGCAGCAGCTCGATTCCGAGCTGCTGCGCACGGTGCGCTGGCTCGCGCCCGAGCGCGACGCGCTGTTCGCGCGCTACGGGCTCGCGGCGCGCTTTCGCGGCTGCGACGTGCTCTCGCCGCATCTGACGCTGGCCTTCACGACCGAGGCGCTGGTCGGCACGCCGCCGCCCGGTGTCGAGCTGGTGGGCCCGGCGCTGCCGGCCGGCCCGCGCGGCGACGAGGCCGAATTCCCGTGGGCGCGGCTCGACCCGGCGCGCCCACTCGTCTACATGTCGCTCGGCAGCCAGCTGTACTACCACCCGGAGCTGTTCAGGAAGGTGATCGCGGCCACCCGCGAAAGCGGCGCGCAACTGGTGCTGTCGGTCGGCGAACTCGTGGATGCGGATCTGCTGCCGACCGACGATCCGCGCGTGCTGATCGTGCGCTACGTGCCGCAGCTCGCGCTGTTGCAGCGTACCCAGGCCTTCATCAGCCACGGCGGCGCGAATTCGGTGATGGAGGCGCTGGCGAGCGGCGTGCCGATGCTGCTCTCGCCGTTCTGCAACGACCAGTTCCACTCGGCGCACTTCGTCGTGCAGGCCGGCGCGGGGCTCCAGCTCGATCTCGAGGTGGCCGGGGTGGGCGAGCTGGCCGAGGCGATCGACCGGCTGCTCGCAGCGGGGCCGCTGCGTGACGGCGCCGCGCGGGTGCGCGCGAGCTACGCGCGCGACGGCTCGGCCGAGGCCGCGCGCCGGATCAGCGCACTCGCCGCAGGAAGCCGCCTGGCGACAGCGTCATGAGCACGCGATCCTCGATGTCGAGATCGGCCTCGAAGCGGGTATCGGCGGCGAGGAAGGCCTGCGCGGCGGTGGCGGGATTGTTGCCGCGTCCGTAGGGCTTGCCCTCGAAGGTGGCGGCGGGCAGGTACTCCATGATGGTGTCCATCACGATCGCGTAGCTGCCTGGCGAGACGAGCGGCGCATAGCATTCGAGCTCGCGCAGCACGTGCGCGTGGGTATGCGTGAGATCGAGGATCGCCATCACGCGCGCGCCGGCCGGGATCTGTTCGCGCACCGCGGCGAGCGTGGCCTCGGCGCACGATTCGCCCTCGATCAGCGTGATGCGCGCGCCCATGCGATGGGCCTGCAGGCGTTCGCGTACCTCGGCACGCAGGCGCGGCTCCACGGCGATCACGCGGCCGTGGTCGCCGGCCAGCGCCAGCATCGACGCCGAGAACACCACGCCGCCGCCGGCCGCCACGCCGGTCTGCACGATGCAGTCGGGGCGCTCGCGCCAGACCAGCTCCTGGATCGCGAGCATGTCGCCGGGCAGATGGAAGAAGCGCTCGCCGAGCCAGCGCGTCTGGAACAGATGGTCGAACTCGGCCGCGCGGGTCAGCCATTCGATACTGATGTCCCGCATGCGGGCAGAGCTGCGCTCGGACATGGTGTGTGCAATCAACGGGAGTGACGTGGAAACGCTCGAATCCTGGCTGCATCGGTATTGGGGCCTGCAGCCCGTGCGCCGGCAGGTGCTGTCGTCCGGCCATACTAACAAAAGCTTCCGCATCGACGCGGCGCATGGCTTTGCCGTGCTGCGCGTGTCGTGGGCCGGCAAGCCGGCCGGGCAGGTGGCGCGCGAGGGGCAGGCGCTGGCCGCGCTCGGCGCGATGGGCGCGGCCAGTGGCTTGCCGGCGGTGCCGCGCCTGCGCGCGTGCATGGACGGGCAGCCCGGCGTGCGGCTCGACGACGGGCGCTGGCTGCATCTGTTCGAGGCGATCGACGGCCGCCCGGGCCTGCCCGACGACGCACGCGCCGGCACGCTCGCCGCGATGCGCGTGCTCGCGCCGCTGCATGCGGCGCTGGCCACGCTGCCGGCGGATGCCGACGCGCCCCTGGCATGGCTCGATGCGCGATTCGCGCGCGTGGCGGCCCGGCCGGCACCGGCGAATCTCGCCGCCGAGCCGGGCACACGCTACGCGGAGCTGATCGACCGGATCGGCGCCCATCTCGCGGCGGCCGCGCGCTGGCTCGACGGGCCGGTGCAGTGGCTGCACGGCGACTATCACGCCGGCAACCTGCTGTTCGCGGGGGCCGAGGTGAGCGGCGTGCTCGATTTCGACGACATGGGGCAGGGCACGCCCTGGCTCGAGGCGGCGTTCGCGGCCTTCGCGCTGTCGCGCGACGCAAGTGTCGAGACGCGCTTCGTGTTCGATGGGGAGGTGTGGCAGGCGGCGCTGGAAGCCCACGCGTCGCGTCGCGGCGATGCGCCGCCGCGCTGGCTCGTCGAGCGGCGCGATGCGCTGGCGATGCTGTTCTGCTGCGAGCAGACGCTGATCCATCTGGAAGCCGCCCAGCGCGGACTGTGGACGCCCGGCGCGGGCATGGGCTTTCTCGGCGGCTGGCGGCAGTTGCTCGACGGCGCGTTGCCGTCCGACTGAGCGACGATGGTGCGCGGGCTTGGCGAGACTCAGCCCGCCGTCTGCAGGAACAGCCGCACGGCCTCGACCGTGTTCGGCCGCGCCTCGCCGTGGCGCGAGCCGTCGTGCAGGCAGAGCAGCACCTCGCGCCGCGCCGCGCGGCTCGCGGCCACGTGCTCGCGCATCGCCGCGCACAGCGCCTCTGGCGCCGGCGGCGGGCGCTGCCAGTCGTCGAGGATCGCGCTCCAGCCGGTGTGCTCGCGCCGCAGGCGGGCCAGCACCGCCGCGCGCGGATCGTTCGGCTGCATGCCGTAGGGCAGCCGGATTGGAATGCTCTCAGGCTCCGGCACGCGGGCCTCGCGGCAGGCCGCGCGTATCACGGAATCGGTATCGGCGATTTCGCGGATCAGCGCGGCTTCGCTCAGCGTGCCCGGTCGTGCATGGGTCCAGGTGTGATTGCCGAGGCGATGCCCGTCGCGCACGATGCGCGTGGCGATCTCCCGCGCAGGGGCCTGTTCGAGATGGCGGCCCAGCACGAAGAAGGTGGCCGTGCACGACGCGTCGCGCAGCACGTCGAGCAGCGGCGGCGTGGACGGACCGGGGCCATCGTCGAAACTGAGGTGGACGTGCATGGTGCGGGCGGCGTTCGGAAAGCGGGCGATGTCGCACGATAACCGAAGGCCGCCCGCCGGTCACATCCTGTCGAACCTCGCGCGCCGCTCAGCGCAGCTCGAAGCCCATCTGCCGCAGCGCCTGCTCGCACAGGTCGTGATCCTGCTGGGCGTTGCCGCCCGAAATGCCGATCCCGCCCACCACCTGCCCGTTCACGAGGATCGGATAACCGCCGCCCACGGCCACCATGCGCGGCCGATACGCGAGCGGCGTGACCTGGCGGTTCTCGATCACGGCGTTCCAGGTCAGCGTGGACAGGCCGAACGACGCGGCGCTCCAGGCCTTGTCGATGGCCACCTCGGCGGTCAGGTAGGGCGCCGTGTCCGCGCGCTCGAACGCGGTGAGGTGGCCGGCCGCGTCGGTCACGGCGATCGCCACCTCGATGCCCATCTCGCGGGCGGCGAGGCGCGCCGCGTCGAGCAGCGCATGCGCGGCCTCGCGGGTGATGGTGGCGGTGGGGCGCGTCGCGAGCGACGGGGTGGGTGCGTTTGCATTCATGGGAGCCTCCAGAGGGCCATTCGGTCAGGAATGCGTCGATTGTGGCTTTGCAAACTAGACTTGATAAGTCGAATCCCCGGCTAACACTTTCAAATGAAAATTGAAAATATCGGCGACCTCGCCGTGCTTCTGCACACGGCCCGCTCGGGCAGCCTGACCGGCGCGGCGGCGGCGCTCGGCGTGACGCCGGCCGCGGCCAGCGCGGCGCTCAAGCGGCTCGAGCAGCAACTCGGCACGCGCCTGTTCGAGCGCTCCACGCGAGCGATGCGGCTGACCGATCACGGCCAGACCCTGCTCGACTACGCGGCGCGCGCCTTCGAGCTGGTGGCCGAGGGCGAGGCGCTGGTCACGGAGGACACCACGCGGCTGGTGGGCCGGCTGCGCGTGGCCGCGCCGTCGGACCTCGCGCGCACCGTGCTGCTGCCGTGGTTCGAGGCGTTCCTGGCGCGTCATCCGGCGGTGGAGCTGAAGCTCGCGGTGGGCGACGCGCCGCTCGACGTGATCCGCGATCAGGTGGACGTGGCGATCCGCTACGGGATGCCGGCCGATTCGCGCATCAGCGCGCGGCCCCTGCTCGCGCAGCGGCCGATCGCGAGCGCCGCGCCGAGCTATCTCGAGCGACACGGCGTGCCCCACACGCCGCCGGATCTGGCGCAGCACGTGTGCCTCGCGTTCGGCCGCAGCGGGCGCGAGCATCGCGTGTGGAAGTTCGTGAAGGACGGGCAGACGGTGCAGGTACGCGTGAGCGGCAACCGCGCGGCGGACGACGCGTCGCTCGCGCATCAGTGGGCCGTGAGCGGCGCGGGGCTGCTGTTCGCGACGCCGATCGAGCTGGCCGACGATCTCGATGCCGGGCGGCTCGTGCGCGTGCTGCCCGGCTGGCGGGCCGAGGCGCCGTATCCGCTGCACGCGCTGCTGCCGAGCCATCGCTTCACGCCGTATCGGGTGCGCGCGTTCGTCGACTTCCTGGTGGAGCGCTTCGCGGCCGGCGAGGGCCCGTGGCGGGCCGCCGACGCGGGCTGAACGCCGGCGCCGGCCGGCTCGCGCGGGCAATGCCCAGGCGAATCAGATCACCTCGAAGCGCAGCGGCGGCAGCCCGTCGATGCGGCCTTCCACCGTGCCCGGCCCGGTCGGAAACACCATGCCGATATAGGAGCCGGTGGTCAGCACCAGCTCGGGCGTGACCGCGATGCCGCGCTCCACCGCGCCGTGATTGACGAGCCACGGCAGCAGCCGGCGCGGATCGCCGGCCGGGTTGGTGGCGGCCACGCCCGGTGCCGGCCGCAGCGTGGCCGGTTCGCCGTCGAAGCGGAATTGCAGGGCCGGCGACACGAACGGAAAGGCCGTGTCGTAGGGCACCGCCTCGCCCACCACGAGCGCGCCGTGATTCTGCAGATCCGCCAGTTGTGCGAAGCGATCGACATCGGGCCAGCCGGCGTAGCGGCTCGTCACGATCTCGACGGTGGCCAGCATCGACGCGATCGATTCGAGCACTTCCTCGTCGGCATAGCGCGTGTCGCGCGGCGCGAACGTGCGACCGAGGCGGAACGCGATCTCGAGCTCCAGGCCGAACGGGGCATGCGCCGGGCGGGCCAGCCGCGCGCCGGGCGGATGCAGGGCGAGATGCGGCAGCGGCGCGCCCTGGATCGGGCCGTCCGCGCCCTTCGCGCCGATCTTCCAGCCGCCGATGCGCGCATCGAGCGCGGCCAGCACGGCGTGCTGCACGTCGAAGGCGGCGCGGGCATCGGCGGGCAGCGAGCCGAGCGTGGCGGGATCGAGCGGCGTGCCGCTGCGCCAGGACGCGGCGATCTGCGTGGCAAGTGGGATGCTCACGTTGCGTGTCTCCATGAATCGAGGTCGGAATGGTCAGACGCCTTGATGGGTGCCCACCGTGCCGCGCGCGGCGTCGTTGTCGAACAGCCGCTCGGGATGCATGCGGCGCGCGCACACCACGCCGATCGCCATCAGCGCCATGCTGCCGTAGAACGGCAACTGCCAGCTGCCGAAGTGGTCGATCAGCGCGCCGCCGATCACGGGCGAGACGATCGCGGCCGCCGCCGAGCCGGTGTTCATCATGCCGCTCGCGGTGCCCGAGAATTCCGGCGCGATGTCCATCGGGATCGCCCACATCGGGCCGATCGTCATCTCCGCGAAGAAGAAGCCGAGCGACAGGCAGGCCATGGCCGCGTACACGTTGTGCACGAAGGCGAGCGGAATCATCACGACGAGCGTGAGCAGCATGCAGATCGACACCATGCCGCTGCGCGCGCGGGCGAGGCTGCGGGTTCGGGTGAGGATGCGGTCGGTCACGATGCCGCCGGCGGTGTCGCCGATCACGCCGGCGAGGAACACCACGGACGAGAAGATCGCCGACTTCTGCAGGTTCAGGTGGTAGTTGTGCAGGAAGTACTGCGGGATCCAGCTCAGGAACAGCCACAGCGTCCAGCCGTAGCAGAAATACACGATCGTGACGGGCAGCATGCGCTTGAACAGCGCGCCCCAGCGCACGCGGCCCGGATGCGGGCGCGGCGGCGGCAGCATGGCGAGCTCGCGCTCGGTGATGCGCGGATGGTCGCGCGGCTGCTCGGTGTAGGTCAGCGCCCAGCCCACCACCCAGCACAGGCTCAGCACGCCGCACACGTAGAACGCGGCGCGCCAGCCGAAGCTGGCCATCACCGCCACCACCACGGCCGGCGCGAGCGCATTGCCCACCCGCGAGGCCGCGTGCGTGATGCCCTGCGCGAAGCCGCGCTGCTCCTTCGGCACCCAGCGCGACATCGCGGCGGTGGCGGCCGGGAAGGTGGCGCCCTCGCCGAAGCCGAGCAGCAGGCGCGCGGCGAGCAGCGAGGCCAGGCCGCCGGCCAGGCCCGTCAGCGCGGTGCCGGCGCCCCACACGGCGCCGCAGAACAGCAGCGTCTTGCGCGCGCCGAAGCGGTCGCTGACCCAGCCGCCGATGATCTGGAACACGAGGTACGGATAGGCGAATGCCGAGAACACGAGGCCGACCTCGGTGTGCGACAGGCCGAACTCCTTGCCGAAGCCGATCGCCGCGGTGCTGACGTTGACGCGATCGAGGTAGGTGATGAAATACATGATGCACAGCATGACGAGCACGACGCTCGTCGCGCTCGTCAATCGATACCGTTTCATGTGTGTCTCCGAATATTGTCGTGTGCTTTTCTGCCGTGGCACTGCCTGGCCCGATGCGACCGACGCCCCCGAGGGGCGCCGGCGGCGGCGGAGGCGGGCCGGCCCCCCGGGTGCTTCGCGCGCTGCGTGATCAGGCCGCGGCCTTCATCGGCTCGCGCACGGCCTGCGCGGCGAGGAACTCCATCGCGGCGGGCAGCCCGCTCGCGGCCAGTGGCACGCCGGCGATGCGCAGGCCCATCTCGCAGCCCGACAGCGTGGCCATCAGCGTCAGATCGTTGCAGTCGCCGAGGTGGCCGATCCGGAACATGCGGCCCTTGAGCTGGCCGAGGCCGGCGCCGAGCGACATGTCGAAACGCTCGTAGATCAGCTTGCGCACCACGTCGGCATCCACGCCCTCGTGCATGCGCACGCCGGTCAGCACCGGGCTGTAGACCGCCGCATCGGCGCACTGGATCTCGAGGCCCCAGGCCCGCACCGCGCGGCGGCACGCTTCGGCCAGGCGCAGGTGGCGCGCGAACACGTTCTCGAGCCCTTCCTCGGCCAGCATGTCGAGCGCTTCCGACAGCCCGTACAGCAGGTTGGTGTTCGGCGTGTACGGCCAGTAGCCGTTGCGGTTCATCTCGAGGATCTCGCCCCAGCCCCAGAAGCTGCGCGGCAGCTTCGCGTTCGCGCTGGCCGCGATCGCCTTCTCCGACACGGCATTGAAGCTGATGCCCGGCGGCAGCATCAGGCCCTTCTGCGAGCCCGACACGGTCACGTCCACGCCCCATTCGTCGTGGCGGTAGTCGGCGCTGGCCAGACCCGAGATGGTGTCCACCAGCAGCAGGGCGGGGTGGCCGGCCGCGTCGATCGCCGCGCGCACGGCCGCGATGTTGGAGGTCACGCCGGTGGAGGTTTCGTTGTGCACCACGCACACGGCCTTGATGCGATGCTCGCGGTCCTCGCGCAGGCGCGCCTCGACGCGGTTCGCGTCCACGCCGTGCCGCCAGCTGTCGGTGGTGCCGTCGCGGCCGAGGAATTCCGGCTTCAGGCCGAGGTTCTCCGCCATGCGCTTCCACAGCGTGGCGAACTGGCCCGTCTCGTACATCAGCACGGTATCGCCGGGGCTCAGCGTGTTCGACAGCGCGGCTTCCCACGCGCCGGTGCCCGAGGCCGGATAGATCACCACCGGCTGGCGCGTCTTGAACACGGCCTTGATGCCGTCGAGCACCTTCATGCCCAGCGCGCCGAACTCGGGGCCGCGGTGATCGATGGTCGGGTAGCTCATCGCGCGCAGGATGCGGTCGGGCACCGGGCTCGGCCCCGGAATCTGCAGGAAATGGCGGCCCGACGGATGGAAGTCCAGCTTCAGCATGAGTGCACTCCTTGTTGAATTTTGCATGCAAAATACTATATTCGTGCTCGGGCCTTCGTCACAATCGCTATCTGCCCGTGGTTTACCCGTGAATCAGGGTGAATTTTGTGGGATCGGCCTTCGTGTAAAATGGCCGCCAGTTGAGATCTCAGTTTTTTGTATGCAAAATGACGCCCCCCAAGGCGCTCCGCGCGCCCTGCTGCCGCCCGTGGAGCGGCTGCGCCTGCACGACACCGTGGTCGAGCATCTGCGCAATTTCATCGTGGAAGGCACGCTCGAGCCGGGCCAGAAGCTCAACGAGCGCGAGCTCTGCGAGATGCTCGGCATTTCGCGCACGCCGCTGCGCGAGGCGCTGAAGGTGCTCGAGGTGGAAGGGCTGGTGGAGATCGCGCCGAACCGCGGCGCGTCGGTCTCGAAGATGAGCGAGGCCGAGATCCGCGAGACCTTCGAGCTGATGAGCGGGCTCGAGGCGTTCTCGGGCGAGCTCGCCTGCGAGCGCATCACGGCCGAGGAGATCGACGCGATCAAGGCGCTGCATTACGCGATGCTTGCATGCCGCGCGCAGCAGGACCTGCCCGGCTACTACAGCCGCAATCGCGAGATCCACGACCGCATCAACCTCGCGGCGCGCAACGCGGCGCTGCGGCAAACCTACCTCGCGATCAACCGCCGCCTGCAGGCGCTGCGGTTCCGCTCGAACTTCCACAGCGGCAAGTGGGACCGCGCGATCCACGATCATTCCGACATGATCGAGGCGCTCGAGGCGCGCGACGGCAAGCGGCTCGCGCTGATCCTGCGCCGCCATCTGCTCGACAAGCGCGACACGGTCCTGCAGATCGACGCGACCAGCGCCGCGGCGCATCACGAGGGCGGCACGAAGCCGTCCTGAACGTTCGCACGGGCACGTCATGCGCCCCGTGCAGCGCCCTCGCGCTGTCCCGGTTTCGCCCGACGCGATCGCCGCGTGCCGGCCCTGGTAGTGCCGCGCATCCTCCAAAAAAATTTTTCGGGCACCTTTCCGCAGCACGTATCGCGCCCGCGCGAGGCATGCTCGCGGGCGGCCGTTTTCGCAGCAACGGTTTGTTGCAGATGTTGCTTCCTGCAAGGCCTGAACGTGGTTTTCGGGCGCGCGGGAATTGCGCCACTGCTTTACACTCGTCGAGCCGTTTCATTCATCAGATCGATCGTTCCGGCGTCGTTGAGAGGGATGCCGGAAGCCTGTCGGAACTGCGCGCGACAGGTCAGGTCGGATTTTCCGTAGACCGTGCATCACGGGACCTTGGAGGGTCACAACATGGCAAGGCATCTTCACGGCGGCAGCGAGCCGAAAGTCGTCACGGAATCCAAATGCGTGGGCGCATGCGATCCCGCCGAACGGATTCACGTCACGGTGATGCTGCGACGCGAGGGCGAGGATGCGCTCGATGCGCTCGTCGGCAAGCTCGCGAGCGGCGATCCGTCGGCGAAACCGGTATCGCGCGACGATTTCGCGAAACGCTTCGGCGCACGCAAGGACGATATCGAGCACACCGAAGCGTTCGCGAAGAAACATCAACTGACGGTGGAGCGCGTCGACCCGGTGCAGAGCGTGGTGGAGCTGGCCGGCACCGTCGCGCAGTTCGAGAACGCCTTTGGCGTCAAGCTCCAGCAGTACGAACACCATGCGGTGGGCACCTTCCGCGCGCGCACCGGCGACATCGCGCTGCCCGACGAACTGCACGACGCCGTCACGGCCGTGCTCGGCCTCGACACGCGCCCGCAGGCGCATCCGCATTTCCGTTTCCGGCCGCCGTTCCAGCCCGCGCGCAGCGGTGCCGGCACCTCGTACACGCCGGTGCAGCTCGCGCAGATCTACAACTTCCCTGACGGCGACGGCGCGGGCCAGTGCATCGGCCTGATCGAGCTCGGCGGCGGCTATCGCGCGGCCGACATCGACGCGTATTTCGACCAGCTCGGCGTGGCGCGTCCCAAGCTCGTGGACGTGGGCGTGGGCGGCGGCCGCAACGCGCCGACCGGCGATCCGAACGGCCCCGACGGCGAGGTGGCGCTCGACATCGAGGTGGCCGGCGCGATCGCGCCGGGCGCGACGATCGCCGTGTACTTCTCGCCGAACAGCGATTCGGGCTTCATCCAGTCGGTCAACCAGGCGATCCACGACACCACCAACAAGCCGTCGGTCGTGTCGATCAGCTGGGGTGGCCCGGAAGCCTCATGGACGCAACAATCGATGCAGGCGTTCAACAACGTGCTGAAGGCCGCGGCCTCGCTCGGCGTGACCATCTGCGCCGCCTCGGGCGACAGCGGCTCGGGCGACGGCCTGCAGGATGGCCAGAATCACGTGGATTTCCCGGCCTCGAGCCCCTACGTGCTCGCCTGCGGCGGCACCACGCTCGATGCGCAGGCCGGGCAGGGCATCCGCCGCGAGGTGGTATGGAACGACGAGGCCGCAAGCGGCGGCGCTGGCGGTGGCGGCATCAGCAACGTGTTCGCGCTGCCGTCGTACCAGAAGGGTCTCAGCGCGAAGCAGACCCAGGGCCGCAGCGTGACGCTGGCCAATCGTGGCGTGCCCGACGTGGCCGGCGATGCCTCGCCCACCACCGGCTATCAGGTGCTGGTGGGCGGCAGCACCACCGTGGTGGGCGGCACCAGCGCCGTGGCACCGCTGTGGGCCGCGCTGATCGCCCGCATCAACGCCACGGCGGGCAGCCCGGTGGGCTGGGCCAATCCGAAGCTGTACGCGCAGCCGTCGGCGTTCAACGACGTCACGCAGGGCAACAACGGCGCGTTCGCGGCCGCGCAGGGCTGGGACGCCTGCACCGGCCTCGGCAGCCCCGACGGCGCGAAGATCGCGGCGGCGCTGCAGGGCACCGGCAAGTAGCGGCATCAGGCGTTACCCGGCGCGCCGCCGTCACGCGGCGGCGGCGCGCAGGTTTGCAGGCACATTCACGGCACGTTCGATAAAACCAGAAGGAGCGGCACGATGAGCAAGCATTCGGGATCTTCGTCCAGCGGCGGCACCTATCCGCTGCACCATGGCGCACACAATTCGCACGGCGTGCCGCCGACCGTCGATCCGGTCGCGCTCGCGCGCGGACGCGACCAGCCTTTCTTCGATCCCGTCGCGTACGGCAACGGCCCCGACGATTCGGTGGCCGACACGACCGAGGGCGAGGCGCTCACCCATCACACCACCACGATCGGCGGCAAGCGCATCGCCTACACGGCCACGGCCGGCCATCTCGTCACCGTGGATCCGAGCAGCTCGCAGCCGAATGCGAAGCTGTTCTACGTGGCCTTCACGCAGGACGGGCAGAAGGAGGAAACGCGGCCCGTCACGTTCTTCTACAACGGTGGCCCCGGATCGTCGTCGGTGTTCGTGCTGCTCGGCTCGTTCGCGCCGCGCCGCATCCGCACCTCGATGCCGAGCTTCACGCCGCCCGCGCCGTACCAGATGGAGGACAACCCCGACAGCCTGCTCGACAAGAGCGATCTGGTGTTCGTGAACCCGATCGGCACCGGCTACTCGGCGGCGATCGCGCCGTACAAGAACCGCAATTTCTGGGGCGTGGACGAAGACGCCGATTCGCTCAAGCAGTTCGTCAAGCGCTACCTCACGAAGAACAACCGCTGGAATTCGCCGAAATACCTGTACGGCGAGTCGTACGGCACGGCGCGCACCTGCGTGCTGGCCTACAAGCTGCACGAGGACGGCGTGGACCTGAACGGCGTCACGCTGCAGTCGTCGATCCTCGACTACAAGCAGGCCGGCAACCCGGTGGGCGCGCTGCCCACCGCGGCGGCCGACGCGTGGTATCACAAGAAGCTCGGCGTCTCGCCCACGCCCACCGATCTCGGCACGTTCGCCGAGGAGGTGGCGCAGTTCGCGCGCACCGACTACCTCGAGGCGCTGCGCAAGTTCCCGCAGACCGACGCGGCCACCGTGCAGAAGCTGGCCGAGTACACCGGTATCGACACGGCCACGCTGCTGTCGTGGAGCCTCGACGTCGCGAGCTACGACGCGCGCGGCAATTCGGTGTTCCTCACCACGCTGCTGCGCGCGCGCGGGCTGTCGCTGGGCTCGTACGACGGGCGCGTGACCGCGATCTCCTCGGGCATCGCCGGCAACATCGATCCGAACTCGGGAGGCAACGATCCCACCATGACGGCCGTCACCGGCGTGTACACGGCGATGTGGAACGCGTATCTGAACGAGCAGCTCAAGTACACCTCGAATTCGGCGTTCACCGATCTGAACGATCAGGCGTTCGCGAACTGGGACTTCAGGCACAAGGATCCGACCGGCGCCGAGGTGGGCGTGGACGCGAAGGGCAACGTGGTGCTGTACACGGCCGGCGATCTGGCCGCGGTGATGGCGCTCAATCCCGATCTGAAGGTGCTGTCGGCGAACGGCTTCTACGATTTCGTCACGCCGTTCTACCAGACGGTGCTCGATCTGCAGCAGATGCCGCTCGAGAATGCCGACGTGCGCAAGAACCTGTCGGCGCGCTTCTATCCGTCGGGGCACATGGTGTATCTCGACGGCGGCTCGCGCACCGCGCTCAAGCGCGATCTGGCCGCGATGTACGACCACACGGCGTCCGATTCGGGCGCGGTGATGCGGATTCGCGCGCTGCAGGCGAAGAAGCGCGGCGGCTGAGCCTCTCGCGTTGCGTCGCGCATCAAAAAGTGTCGGTATCAAGTCTTTCGTGCCAATCACGCAAGGCTTGATACCACATCTGGGACAGCAGGTTGGCGCTGAACCGCTGATTCCGGAGTTCGCGCCATCGCCCAAAGGCGGACGCCGGCACACGGTCGATGACCGAGCTGCGCTCAACGGCATCCCGAAACGACACATCGTCGTAGATGCTCGCGACCCATGCAGGTCAATGAACGGACATTCCAGAGCTCACAACCGCACCGGGGTGAAGCCGTCAGAACTCCAGTCTTCGCTGCCGACCCCGTGATGAACGAAAAAGAATCCTTCGGGGTCGTAGCGATCCTTGATCGCTTTCAGCCGCTCGTAATTCGCCCCCCAAAACGCCTCGCGCCAATCTCCACGGAAAAAATCTGTCTCTGACAGGTAAGAGCCGCCTTGCGGTGCCAATGCTCTGAGAACGGCCGCAGCTTTGGCTACACGCCCGGCTTGGCGATGCGCCTCTGCCATGCTCGGCGGCGTGATCGGGAGCCCCGCAAACGGCGGCGGACCGCCCGCAGCCACAATCATCAGGGCGAACGCGTCGGCAACTTTCGGATTCATGGCGCACTGACGTGCCTGCTCGTTCACCGCGTCAGGTGCGCCCGCGAGCCCTTTGTTGACATGCAGTTCCACGGTTTGAAATTGGGCGGCCTCGATGAGCGCGTGGGCAAGCTGACCGCGTTGGGCTGGTTCGAGAAGTGTCGCGGGCAGCCATTGCGAATCGTAACCGTGCACGAATAGTGAGGCCTGGTCGCCATCGCCTCGCCACCAGCCGTGCTGAGTGGCCGCTTCGGCTCGCGGATCGCGCACAAGTCCCGGGTTGGTATCGAGATCCCACCAGCGGCGTGCGGGACCGGCGCCGATCTGCGGTGCATCGATGAAAGCGAAATCTGCCGGTGAGGCTCGTATCCAATCGGTGAAAGGTGCCCACACCGATTTGGCGCGCTCGTCGTCGAGGCCCTGACTCACCATCGAGACGTGGACTCCGTCTTCGTGGAAAACAAGCTGCTCGCCCCAGTGGGCGTTGAACAGGTTTTCGGCATAGTGGTCGACGAGCCGTTCGACCAACCGCCGGTAAGCCTCGTGCGATGACGCCTTGACCGCGAACTCAGCCCAACCGAAGTGCTCGGGCAGATCGTGGGTCTGCAAAGTGAGTTCGGTCACGACACCGAAGCTGCCGCCACCCCCGCCTTTTAGCGCCCAGAAAAGCTCCGGCTCCCGCGATGCGTTGACTGTGCGGACGACGCCGTCAGCGGTGACGATCTCGGCCTGGAGCAGGCTCGCGGCCGCCAATCCGTAACGTTTCGAAAACGATCCGAAACCGCCGCCCTGAACGAGGCCGGCCACTCCGACGCTCGCACAACCGCCGCCTTGGACATATCGCCCCGCCTTCGTGGTGACGGCAGTGTAGACGTCGATCCACATGCAGCCGGCCTCTACCGTCACGGCCGGCGTCGGGGGCGTTGAAGCGCCCAGTGGAACGAACGCATCGTGTAGCTCGATGCGGTTCATCGCGCGTGTCCAGATCAAGAGGGAATCCGGCGCGTTCGAGCCGCCAAGATAACTATGCCCCCCGCCTTTCACGACCAGACGCAAGTTGTGCTGGCGCACGAACTTGATGCCCTCAACCACGTCGGCGGTGGAACGGGCCGCCACGGCGTAAGCGCTCGCGCGGGGTGTCCATGCATCGAGCCAGCCTGAGATCTGGGTGCCGCCTGGATCATCGCCGAGCGCGATTGGGTTCCGGGCTTCCTCCAGACGAGCAAGACAATCGGGCGTGCGGGGCGCTTGCGCACAGGCCTGCCAGATGGTCGTCGGGCGCAACAAATTCCCACCCACTGCGTGACTCAGCGCCTCCCAATCCCCTGTTCCCGGCCACACAGGATCGCCAAGCCGGACGCGGCCCGTTCGAGCCACGGCCGGAATCGTGTCGGCAAAGATCGTGTTGGCGGGCAGGAAAGGCAGCGCGGCAACACCCTTTAGAAGGCATCGTCTCTTCATGTCGTCTCTTTTTCCTACCGGAAGCTGATCGGCGTGGCGAAGCATCTTTTCCGAATTCTAAAGCGGGCCTGGTTCGCTCCGTCAACCAAATGCCTGCTGCAATCTCAAGGCGACATCAGAGTGTCAGCGCGATTTCGTGGATGGGTGTCCCCAAGTGGCCGCACAGAGCCCCATGCCAACGGCGGACGATCGCCTCAGGTACGGGCCTTCATGCGAGAGGCATGTATCGACCAATACCGGACAATCATGCTTTCCGAAAGCGGTCACTCAACTCGGGCGGCGCACACAGGAAGATATCCCATTCCGCTTCGTCGGTCTGCACGAACCCGTGCCGCTGGTAGAAGCGGTTCGAATCACTGCCGCGGAGGGCATCTGGTCGGATCGGCATGCGTTGCGCGTCGGCACTTTCAAAGACCTCCCTCAACCGTCCGACCGTGCAGCGTGCCATCGCAATGCCTTCCCGGTTCATCTGTTTCCGGACCTTCGGCACGCCGCAGACCTGCATGCTGGCTTGCCAGACGCGCCTGATCGCCGGTTGCAAAAGCCCATCACGTCGACACGTTCACGCTCGGCCGTGCTCACGCCATCACGCTCCCCACGGTCGACCTCGTTGCGTTCGACCCAATCCAGCGGCGTCTGCGGCGTGCCGCCGATCATCGGTGCAATCGATTCGCCCGCCGCCCGCATCGACGGGCGCTCGCTACGCTGCTCGCGTAACACGCGTACGACGCGCTCTCGGGCTTCCGGGGAAAATTTGCCTGGCTTCCTGTTCATGGTGCCATTCTCTCGAGAGTTGGAGCCTCCTCGAAATCCGGGGCGACTCACGGCAACATCGGCGAACTCGACGTGTCGGGCGCGCGCTCGATCGCGGGCGATCCGTCCGTGTTTCGCGCGGGCATCCCGCTCGGCAAGATCGCGGTGCCGCGTGACATCGCGCAGAGCGTGGCATTCCTGCTGTCCGACGCCGCCGGCCACATCACGATGCGCGAGCGGTGGTGGATGGCGGTGCGACGTTCTGAAACAGGGCGGCGACAAGCGTGCCGAGGACAATCATGACGAATGAAGCGGGTGAGGTGGTGTCATTGCGATGGACGACGGGCGCGAGCCGCGCGGACGGCACGTGGCCGCGCGCCGCACGGGCGCTGGAGACCGGGCGCGCCGTCGCATTGGCGCTCGACCTCGGCTACGTGCAGCACCTGCGCAGCAGGATGACCGCACGCCTGCGCGCGGATACCGACGTGTTCGGCGTGCTGGCGGTCATCTATCCGCCGGCCAGCATCTGGGGAAAGCCGGTCGAGCTGTGCGGCGAGCGGCTGCGTCGCTTCGAACACATCGAACGCGGCTTCTTCGCGGGCGGGCTCGGCCTGTTCCGGCCCGCCGCCGGCGACGCCGATTTTGCGCTCGCGATCCGAAGCGCCCGCGTGACGGGCCGCGAAGTGCGCGTGTATGCGGGCAGTGGAATCGTCAAGGGCAGTGATCCGTATCGGGAATGGCTGGAGAGGGGAAATAAGATGCGGCCGTTCCTCGCGAATGCCGCGTTCGATTCGATATAAAGTTCGAAAATGGCACAGATATGTGATAGTTTCATCCGCTCGCCCGAGAACATCGCATCGATGTGGCGCGTGTAATCTCAATTCACGATTATTCAATTCCATGATTTCAATTGCTCTTCCGGACGGCAGTCGGCGCGCCTACGACCATCCCGTGACGGTTGCCGCGCTGGCGGCGGATATCGGCCCCGGCCTCGCCAAGGCGGCGCTCGCGGGTAAAATCGACGGCAAGCTCGTCGACCTGGATTACCTGATCGATATCGATGCGACAGCGGAGATCGTGACCGAAAAGCATCCGGATGCGTTGTCGATCATCCGGCATTCGTGCGCGCACCTGCTGGCACAGGCCGTGCAGCGCCTGTATCCGGCCGCGCAGTTCTCGATCGGCCCGGTGATCGAGAACGGCTTCTACTACGACATTTCGATTTCGCCGCCGTTGTCGGAAGACGATCTGCCGCGCATCGAAGCGGAAATGCGCGCGATCGTTGCCGAGGCGGTGCCGGTTTCGCGGGCGGTTCTGTCGCGCGACGATGCGGTCCGGTTCTTCTCCGAGCGCGGGCAGACGTACAAGGCCGAGATCGTCGCGAGTATTCCCGAACACGAGCAACTGACGATCTACACGCAGGGGGAATTCGCGGATCTGTGCCGCGGGCCGCACGTGCCGAACACGCGCGCGCTGCGCGCGTTCAAGCTGATGAAGACGGCGGGCGCCTACTGGCGCGGCGACTCGAACAACGAGATGCTCTGCCGCGTCTACGGCACCGCGTGGCTGAACGACGCCGACCTCCAGGCGTACCTGCATCAGCTTGCGGAAGCCGAGCGTCGCGATCACCGCAAGATCGGCAAGCAACTCGATCTGTTCCACATTCAGGAAGAAGCACCGGGCATGGTGTTCTGGCATCCGAAGGGATGGAGCGTGTGGCAGGTCGTCGAGCAGTACATGCGGCGCGTCTACGTCGAATGCGGCTACCAGGAAGTCAAGGCGCCGCAGGTCGTCGACGTGTCGCTGTGGAAGCGTTCCGGGCACTGGGACAATTACAAGGAGAACATGTTCTTCACCGAATCGGAGAAGCGCGAGTACGCGCTCAAGCCGATGAATTGCCCCGGCCACATCCAGATCTTCAAGCACGGGCTGCGCAGCTATCGCGATCTGCCGCTGCGCTACGGCGAGTTCGGCGGTTGCCATCGCAACGAGGCGTCGGGCGCGCTGCACGGCATCATGCGCGTGCGCGCGTTCACGCAAGACGACGGCCACATCTTCTGCACGGAAGCACAGATCGAGGACGAGGTTGCCGCGTTCCATCGGCAGGCGATGAAGGTCTATCGGGATTTCGGTTTCGGCGAAGACAGCATCGCGGTGAAGATCGCGCTGCGGCCGGAGCTGCGTCTCGGTTCGGACGAGGTCTGGGACCGCGCGGAAAACACGTTGCGCGACGCGCTGCGCAAATGTGGCGTCGAGTGGGAGGAACTGCCGGGCGAGGGTGCGTTCTACAGCCCGAAGGTCGAGTACCACCTGAAGGACGCAATTGGCCGCGAATGGCAGGTCGGCACGATCCAGGCCGACTACCTGATGCCCGAAAAGCTCGGCGCGGAATACATTGACGACCGCTCCGAGCGCAGGACGCCGGTGATGTTGCACCGGGCGATCGTCGGCTCGATGGAGCGTTTCATCGGCATCCTGATCGAGCACCATGCGGGGCACCTGCCGGTGTGGCTCGCGCCGATCCAGGCGATGGTGCTGAACGTGACCGATGCGCAGCGCGAGTACGTGCACGACGTGCGGCGTGCGCTGATCGGGCACGGCGTGCGCGTGGATGTCGACGTGCGTAACGAAAAGATCGGCTACAAGGTGCGGGAACACGTGCTGCAGAAGGTGCCGTATCTGCTGGTGGCCGGCGAGCGCGAGCGCGAAGCAGGCTTGGTGTCGGTTCGCGCCCATTCCGGCGAGGATCTCGGCACGATGACGCTCGAGGCGTTCGCGGCGCGCGTGCGGAACGAACGCCCTGCCTGACCCGCGTCGGGCCCGGCAAAACGCCTGGGTCAGGCGGCTTCGGTCGCCGGCTGCTCGTGCTCCGGCAGTGCGGCCGCGAGTCCCGGGATCCGGTGCAGGTGCGACGGGGATTCCGCGACGTCGATCCACAGCGCGATCGGCGTCGCGGTGTCCACTTTGTTGCGCGGGCCGAAGCGACGCGACGCGACGCCGAGATGACGGAGCATCCGCTCGATCGCGGGAGTGGTCACCGTCACGTAGCGCGTGATGCCCGAGCGGTGCGCGTATGACAGCACGCTCGCGATCGACGTGACGGTCGGATTCGAAAAACCGAATTGGCGCGTGACCGTGTCGCTGGCAAGCGCGAAGCGGCTCAACTCCCAGATGTCAGGCGCATTGGGCGCGGGCTGGCCTTCCAGTAGATGCGTGAATCGTGGAAGTTCAGACTTGATCTGACAGTAAGGCCTTGCCAAGAGGCGGGGTTACCCGTTTTGATAGAGCTGCGAATCTTCATCAAAACAGCGCGCAAGCGCCAAGGAGTAACCCCATGAATAATCTCAACCAAAATGTCATCTGACAGCGCGGTGCTGACAGGCATCGTGTTCGTGTTGCGCGCGGGCATTGCATGGAATCTGCTTGCGCAAGAAATGGGATGTGGTTCAGGCATGGCTTGCTGGCGACGCATCCACGAAACGTTGCTGGCCCAGTAGCGTCGCCGTGGCGAAATCGACCTCTCGCGTGCGCTCGTCGACAGCTCACGGCAGTGGACTGGGAAAAACACGTGGCCGGTGGAGTGTTCGATGGCCTGGTTGCACTCGTTTCGACGGCTCAAGATTCGTTGCGAACGCTACGCTCATGTTCACGAGGCCTTTATATCTTTGGCTTGTGCCCTGATTTGCCGGACACGTCTCGAATCTCTGGCTAACTAATTTCGCAACGGCTTCCTGGTGATTGATAAACCTGCTGTAGCGGGCCCAGGCGTAGTCCAGCAAAATACCGGGCTGGAGTCATCGTCGATCGTCAAACCAAAAAAGCCCGGCCGATCGGCCGGGCTTTTTCATGCGCTCGCGCCACCGGAGGATCGCCCCGGCGGCGCGGGCTGCGCTCAGAAGCGGTGCATCATGCCCAGACGCACGACGGTCTGGTTGATTCCCGACGAGGCGCCCGCCGACGCGTCGATCACCTGCGCGTTGTCGAACGAGGTACCGGTGTGCGCGCTGACCGCGTGCTGGTACGCGCCCTGGATGTACAGCGAGGTGCGCTTGCTGAGGTCGTAGTCGAGCATCAGCGCGAGCTGGTGGTACTTCGGCGTGTATTCGCCGTCCTGCGAGTGCAGGTGGGCGATCGTGAAGGTGTACGACGCGCCGAGCCAGAACGCCGAGTTGAAGTAGTACTGCGAATTGAGTTCGATGTTGTCGAACTTCCACGCGTTCCAGCTCGCGCCGTTCGACGGCGTGCTGTTGGCGAGCCACACGTTGCTGGTGGGCGAGTACACGTCCACGTGCGAGTAGGCTGCCGCCACCTGCACCTTCGTGAAGCGGTACGACACGGCCGCGCCGATGTCCTGCTGCGAGGAACCGTCGAACAGGTCGCCGGTGGTGACCGCGCCGGTGGTCGTCGCGCCCTGGTTGTTCTTGCGCAGATACGAGGCCGCTGCCGTCAGGCCGCCGTTCTGGTAGTTGACCGTCGCGCCCCACAGGCGGTTGTTCGAGAAGCCGGTGCTGTTGCTGAAGCCGTACATCGCCTCGAACGTGAAGCCGTTCCAGGTCGGGCTCACGTACTTGACCGAATTGTTGGTGCGGAAATCCCAGTCTTCGTTGTTGTTGTCGAACGGCACGGTGCCGATGTCACCGCCCCAGTTGCCGGCCGCGGTCAGCGCCGTGTAGCCGAGCGGGTCGATCGTGATGTCGTACTGGCGGCCCAGCGTGACCGTACCGTAGTGATCCGACGACAGGCCCACGTAAGCCTGGCGACCGAATTCGCTGCTGTCCTGGCCGAGCTTGCCGTTGTTGATGTTGAAGCCGTTCTCGAGCAGGAACACCGCATGGTTGCCGCCGCCCAGATCCTCGTTGCCCTTCAGGCCCCAGCGGCTGCCACCCGTGTCGCCGCTCGACATCTGATAAGCCGAATGACCGCCCGCATTGCTCGTGTAGTTGATGCCCTCGTCGATCAGGCCGTACAGCGTGACGCTCGACTGCGCGTGCGCCGTGACGGCGAACAGCGTGCCGACCGCAGCGGCGATGCCGAGCACGGCGCGCTGGATCTGAGTGGTCTTCTTCATGTTCTATCCCTTTCCTGTGAGGTGGTCGTGTCTGGTCCGTCATGCAACGGATGACGGAGTGTAGGTAGCGGGAAAAACGTGTCGTGACGCAACGCTGAAAGTCAGAGTTCCGGGGCGTGCAACAACGCCCGAAAGGCCTGACAGGAAAGAGATTTCATGAAAATGACGTGCCAGCGCCGGCACGGCGCGTTGTATTTGCGACGAGGGCGCTTGACCGGCCCGGCGGGATCTGCGATGCGCGTGTCACGCACGCCGATTCACGGCAATAAACGATGATCCTCCGCCTGATTCGCGTGCCCGAATCATTCATCCGCCGATTCGGCCTTGTGAGAGCCCCGACCGGGTTGCGGCGTTTCACCGATTGTCGTCATTACAAATCGAAATCCAATGAACGTCAGCACTTCCGATGACTGCACCGGGATTTCAGCATCTACGGTCAGGGCCTGCTGAACCCGCCGCAGCCGCAGTACGGCGACACGATCCTCTATCACGACATCTGGATCGGCGACGACGTGACGGTGCTGGGCGGCGCCACCATCGAAAGCGGCTGCGTGATCGGCGCGGCCAGCCTGATTCCGGCGAACACGCGCACCGAGCCTTACGGCATCTACGTCGGCTCGCCGGCCAGGCTGGTGCGGTTCCGCTTCCCCGAGCGGGTGCGCGAGGCGCTGCTCGATCTGGCCTGGTGGGACATGCCGCTGACGTGGATCAAGGACAACAACGATGCGTTCCTCGTGGACCTGACGGCCGACGAGGGCAAGTCGCTGGAAGTGCTGGCCGAGCTGAAGCAGGCCAAGCTGCGCGCGCTGAACCGGCGCTAGGCGCCAGCCGCGCTCAGCGCACCAGTTGGCGCACCCCGAGCGCGACGATCACGCCGCCGCAGATCCGGTCGGCCCAGGCCTTGCCGCGCCGATACGCGCCGGCCACGTCCGGATGCGACAGCACGATCGCCACGAAGCCGTACCACGACGACGACACCATCAGCACCATCGACAGCATTGCGCCGAAGGTCGGCCAGGTGACGTGTGCCGGCGCGGCCGACGCGAACACGGCCGCGAAGAACGCGATCGATTTCGGATTCGCGATGTTGGTGGCCACCCCCTGCACGAAGGCGCGCCGATGATCGACGGCGCCGCCCGGCAGGGCCGCCGATGCCGCGCCCGGATCGGCGGCCGGCATCGCCTTCGCCTGCATCACGAGCCGCCCGCCGAACCAGATCAGGTAGCCGGCCCCGGCGAACTTCACGGCCAGCGCGATCCACGGAAACGCCGTGAACACGATGCCGACGCCGAGGATCGCGCAGCTCGCCCAGAACAGGTTGACCGACACGATGCCGCCCACCATCGCGAGCGCGGCCGCGCGCGTGGACGAGGCGGCCTTGTGCGCGACCGCCACGAAGTTGGGCCCGGGGATCACCACGCCGACCACGTACACCGACAGCACCCCGAGCACCGCATGCCAGTCGATCAGTAGCGACATCTGCATCAGCGCGCCGCGCCCGGCCAGTCGAACATCGTGTACGGCAGCGCGCGCTTGTGGCGCGACACGTCGTGGAAGCGCAGCACGGTTTCGTAGACGTGATCGTCCACCGGCTTGCCTTCCAGGAAATCGTCGATCTGGTCGTAGGTCACGCCGTAGGCGGTCTCGTCGGGCAGCAGCGGGCGCAGTGCCTCGAGATCGGCGGTCGGCACCTTCATCACGATCGCCTCGAGGCCGCCGAGATGACGCGCGATGGCGCGCACGCGGCGCTTGGTCAGGCCCGCGAGCGGGAGCACGTCCGCGCCGCCGTCGCCGAACTTGGTGAAGAAGCCCATCACCGATTCGGCCGCGTGGTCGGTGCCGATCACGATGCCGCGGCGCGCGCCGGCCACCGCGTACTGCGCGATCATGCGCTCGCGCGCCTTGATGTTGCCGTGCACGAAGTCCTGCTGCGCGTCGTCGCGAAAGCGCAGGCCGCTGGCGGTGGTGGCCGCCAGCATGCCGTCGGCGGCGGGCTTCACGTCCACCGTGAGGTTCTCGTCGGCGGCCACGAACGCCAGCGCGCGCTGCGCGTCGTCCTCGTCGCGCTGCACGCCGTAGGGCAGGCGCATCGCCACGAAGCGCGCCTCGTAGCCGCTCGCGCGCAGCCGCTCCACGGCGAGCTGGGCCAGGCGGCCGGCCGTGGACGAATCCACGCCGCCGCTGATGCCGAGCACGTAGGTGGTGAAGCCGGTGGAGCGCAGGTAGTCGGCGAGGAACGCGATGCGGCGCTCGGCTTCCTCGGCGGCGTCGAAGCTCGGGGCGACTTGCAGTTCGGCGGCAATGGCGCGCTGACGCGCGGCGTAATCGGGACGGGTCATGACGGGTCTCGCTCTCCGGAATGAAATCAGGTCAGACGCGCATCATAAGCGAATCGCTCATGGCCGGCATCAGCGCGTCCAGCGTGCCAGCGCCACGCCGGCCAGCGCCACCGCGAAGCCGGCCAGCTGCAGCGCGCCGAGCGTCTCGCCGAACAGCCAGTAGCCCTGCAGCGCGGCGAGCGGCGGCGCGAGGAACATCAGCGAGGTGGCGCGCGCGGCGCCGCCGTGGCGCAGCAGCCAGACCAGCAGCACGATCGCACCGCCCGACAGCATGACGACGCCCCAGGCCAGCGCGATCCACAGCGTGGGCGAGGGCAGCCAGCGCGTCTCGCCGAGCGCCAGCGCGAAGCCGGCCGCCACCAGCGCCGCGCCGGCGTTCTGGATCGCCACCGCGGTGCGCAGGTCGGTGTGGGCCACGCCGCGCTTCTGATACAGCGAGCCGGCCGTGATCGAGCCGATCGACGCCACCGCCACCAGCACCGTGAAGGCCGTCACGCTTCCGCCGGCCGCGGCGGTCGATGTCGCCGCCAGCTTCGGCGCCAGCACCAGCGCCACGCCGGCCAGCCCGAGCGCCATGCCGGCCCAGCCGCGCGCGCTCAGACGCTCGCCGAACAGCGGCATGGCCAGCACCGCCGTGGCGAGCGGCTGCAGCGCGCCGAGCAGCGCCATCACGCCGGCCGGCAGCCCGCGCGACACGGCCCAGTAGCTCGCGCCGAGATAGAAGCCCTGCAGCAGCGCGCCGGCCAGCAGCTGGCGGCCCCATTCGCGGCCGCTCGGCCAGCGCGCGCGGGTGAGCAGCGCGATGGCGCCGAACAGCAGCGCGGTGCCGCCGAAGCGGGCCAGCAGGTAGAGGTTCGGGGCGGCATACGGATGGATCGCGCGGGCGACCACGAAGCCGGTGGACCACAGCGCCACGAACGCGGCGGCGGCGAGGGGAGCGAGCAGGCGGGCGGACATGCGTGGGCGGGCGAGACGGCGCGGCGGGGGAAAGCGCGCAGTATCGGCGCGCCGGGGCGGCGCGTCTTGTCAAAAACTGCAGTGGGGGAGCGGGTGGTGCGGCCGGTGCGGCTCAGCCGAGCGTGAAGGTCAGCGGCGCGGCGGGCTCGGCGGCACGTGGTTCGGCCCGCTGTTCGGCCAGTTGCGCATGCAACTGACGCGCTTCCTCGAGCGTGAAGTCGACCCAGTACGGATCGCCCGCGCCGTCGTTGAGACGCTCGGCCGGAAATGCGATCGCGAGGGCGACCGGGGTGGACGAGGCGGCGGGGACAGGGTTCGGCTGGGACATGGACGCAACTCCGGAAACGGAACGATCGGGAGCCGCGAGTGTAGCAAGCACGCGCCACGGCATTCGCCGCGTGGCGGGCAACACAGCGTTGCAGACGACGCGCGCCGGTGCTGCCGCCGGCGGCCGATCCGGCTGTATCGCGATGCGGCCCGCGATGCTCACGGTACTGTCAAGCAGCCGTACTACAATAGGCCGCCCGTGGTTATCGGTGAGAGTCCGGACCGTTTCATGCTCGCAGAACAACGTCATCAATACATCCTGTCGGAACTGTCCCGTTCGGGCGCCCTGTCGGTGGCCGAACTCGTGCGCACGCTCGGCGTGTCGCGCGAAACGGTCCGTCGCGACCTGAACGCGCTGGCCACCCGTGGCCTGGTGGTCACCACCCACGGCGGCGCGCTGGCCGCGGACCGCCGCGAGCCGAGCCTGTCCGAGCGCGAGGCGGCCAACGCCGACGCCAAGCAGGCGATCGGCAGGCGCGCGGCCGAGTTCGTGCCCGACGGCGCCTCGGTGTTGCTCGACTCGGGCAGCACCACCCACGCCGTGGCGCTCGCGCTGAACGACCGCCACCGCCTCACGATCTACACCAACGACTGGCGCATCGCCTTCGCGCTCGCACGCCGCAACGAGAATCGCGTCACCCTGCTCGGCGGCGAGCTGTCCGACGACGAGGACGCCACCTTCGGCCTCGACACGATCCAGCAGCTTGCGCAGTACCACGTCGATTTCGCCTTCGTGGGCGCGGGCGGCGTGACGGCGGAAGGCGATCTGACCGACTATTCACGGATCGCCGCCGAGGTGCGTGCGCGCATGATCGCCTCGGCGGCCACCACCGTGGTGGTGGCCGATCACTCCAAATTCGGCCGCGTCACGCCGGTGCGCATCAACGGCATCGACAACGCGCGCTACCTCGTGACCGATCGTGCCCCGGAAAAGGCGCTGCGCCGCGCGATCGCCGCGCGCGGCATCGAGCTGATCGTCTGCGACGCCTGACGGGCCGGCCGGCGGGGGGGTAAGAAATCGGCCGACGGCATAAGTTTTCCGTTTTCGGTATTTGCCCTGATCTGGTAGGCCCTCAGACTGCGTTTCCTCCACGGCGCATCTCGCGTGCATGACGAGGAACATGATGAAACTGGCAGTCAAATTCGCGGCGTTGGCCGCTCTGGTGGCCGCGCCCGCGCTGGCCTTCGCGCAATCCGCCCGATCGATCCCGGGCTACGCCGATCACGCGCCGATCACGCGCGCCGAAGTGCGCGGGCAGCTCGTCGAACTCGAGCAGGCCGGCTACGATCCGGCCATGTATCCCGGCCGCATCCATGCCGCGATCGAGCAGGCCCAGGCCGTGATCGCGCGCCAGCACGCCCTTGGCCGTGGCGCCGGGCGTGACCGTCAGCCCTGAATATTCGGTGTCCTGCAGCCCGTGGGCGGCCTGGTTGCGGTTGTCGACGAGGCCGGCCAGCGCGTACAGCGTCGCGCGCTTCGACAGGAAGGACAGGTAGGCCAGACCAACCTGCTGCGCGTCGTTGCCCTGGCCGCTGCGGTCGTGCAGGAAGCCGTACATCGCCACCACCTCGCTGGCCGGGGTGAAGCGATACGAGGCCGACGCCGCGTACAGCGCCACGTTCAGGTTCAGCGCCGAGTCGCGCTCGGTGTGACAGATGAGGTGGTAGCGCGTGGCGCCGTCCTGCCGCTCGTAGCCGGCGCTCAGGTGCAGCGGCCCGTTGACGTATTTCGCCACCGCGTTGTACAGCTGCAGGCCATTGCCGGGCCGCGTGATGGAATCGCGCATCGCCACCATGAACCGCGCGGTCAGGCCGTGATACTCGGGCGTGAAGCAGGTGATCGCGTTGCTCGCGCGCACCGACACCGTGGCCAGTTCGCTGAACGACGATGCGATGGTGTTGCCGGCGAGCGGATCGAGTTCGCCGTCCAGATACGGGTATTGCGGCTTCTTCCGGCGCCCGAAGCGGAATTCGCCGAAGGGGCCCGACGCACGCCGCCGCCCACGTCCTCCTGGCCGATCAGGCCGTACACGGCCGCTGCCGGGCTGACGGCGCGCGTCACCCCGGCGTCACGAAAACGTCACCCCGCCGTCATGCCGATGGCAAGCACGCCCGCGACACTGTTCGCTCCCCCGAGCCGAGGAGCGAGCCGATGTCCGCGACGTCCGTCACCGTGCGCAGTTACCTGTCCCCGACCCTGGTCCTGCTGGCCTTCGACTGGCCGCCGGCGGCGAGCCGCCCCGATTTTCTCGGCTTCGCGATCCGGCGCATGCCGGGCTTCCACGGCGCCGACGGCCACGCGCGCGCGGCCAGCAGCTGGCTGCCGAATCGCCTGACCTTCGACGGCCCCGCGGCCGACACGCAGCGCGACGCGCCCACCGATCAGGCGCCGATCCAGAAGTTCATGTGGTGGGACGCGCGCATCGATCCGCAGGATCGCGGCCAGGCGTTCCGCTACGACGTGTACCCGGTGGTGGGTACGCCCGACGCGCTGCAGGTGCTCGACGCCGAGGCCGGCGAGGTGCGCCTCACGCTGCCCGAGCACATGGTGGATGGCGTGGGGACCTGGTTCAATCGGGCCGTGGTCAGCTCGCAGGCCTTCGCGCGGCAGGTCGCGGCGCTCGGCCTCGGCGAGCACGACACGCCCAGCGCCGCGCAGGCGCTCGCGCTGCGCACCTGGCTCGCCAACGACCTGGAGCAGGTGTTCGGCGAGATGCTGGAGCCCGCCACGCGCGCGAGCGCGGCCGTCTACCACCTGACCGACACGCTGTGGGCGATGCCGGCCTTCGAGGCCTTCGGCACGCGTCACGGCAGGGACGCGCTCGCGATCGTGTACGACGCGCACGTCACCGAGCGCAAGGGCAGGCCGCCGCTGCCCTCGCCGAACCAGCCCGCCGTGGACGCGTTGAAGGATTTGGCGACGCTCGCGCCGCGCGACCGCACGCGCATCATGCACGACAAGTTCATCGTGACCGACGGCGCGGCCGGCGGCGGCAAGACCGCGCCCGAAGCCAACGCCGCGCCGCGCCCCGCGCGCCTGCTGACCGGCTCCGCGAACTTCACCACCGAGGGCATCACCGAGCAGGCCAACGTGCTGCATGCGTTCGACTCGCCGGTGCTGGCCGGCCTCTACGACGACCGCGCGCGGGCGCTGGCAGCGAACCCGTCGATCGCCGACACGGCGAAGCTCGCGCAGGGCTGGTCGGAGCCGACCACGGTGGGCACCGCGCGCGTGCGCGTGGCCTTCTCGCCCGAGCCGGGCAAGCGGCGCACCGAGATCGACACGATCGTGGCGGCGATCGGCGCCGCGAAGCATTCGGTGGTGTTCTGCCTGTTCATGCCGACCGACGCGCCGCTGCGCGACGCCTGCTTCGCGGCCGGGGACCGCGGCCTGATGATGTTCGGCCTCGTGAACCGCATCAGCGCGAGCGGCGCCGAGCAGGCCGATGCGGACCAGCGTGCCGGCAAGACGCTCGACGCGTCGCGGCTCGCCAATCTCGAGCTGTATCACCGCAGCCGCACGAACCGCGACGTGATCGACGCCGAGTATTTTTCGCCGGCCACCGTGCCGAAGGGCTTCGAGCCCGAGCTGCGACTGTTTCCGGGCGAGCCGGCGCCGGCTTATCCGCCGGTGGTCATCCACCACAAGTTCATCGTGATCGATGCCGAGGGCGACGACCCGATCGTCTACACGGGCTCGGCCAACATGAGCGCGAACTCCGAGCACTACAACGACGAGAACCTGCTCGAGATCCGCGATCGCCGCATCGCCGGCACCTATCTGGCCGAATTCCTGCGGCTGTACGAGCATTACCGCGCGCGGGCGCTCGCGATCGAGGCGAAGAAGACCGGGCGCGCCGCGCACGCGGACACGCATCCGACGCTCGCGCTGCAGCCCGATGCGGGCTGGGCGAAGAAATATTTCGTGAAGGACAGCCCCGAGGAGAAGGCGCGCATCGCGCTGGCCGCGCCCCCGCCGGGCGCCGCGTCGTGACCTGACGGGATGCGCGCATCGCGCCTAGCCGCGCCCGGCCGGCGCGACCGAGGCGCCCTCGATGCCGTGGCGCGCGAGCGCGTCGGCCACGAAGCCCGAGGCCTTGCGCGCTTCCACGAAGGCGGCCAGCCGTTCGGCCGCCGCGTCGCCGCGCGAGCGCGGCAGCCCCATCGCCTGGCGGATCACCATGAAGCGCCCGTCGAGCAGGCGCAGCCCCGGTGTGCGGGCCACGTCCGCCTCGAGTTGCTGCTTGACGCCGGCGGCCACGTCGAGCCCGCGCTCGAGGAAGGTGGCGACCACGGCGGGCGAGGACGGCGCGCGCACGATCTCCGCGGCCTTCAGCTCGCGCGTGAGGAACAGGTCGTAGGCGCTGCCGTGGCCGACGGCCACCGTCACGCCGGCGCGATCCACCGCCTCGTTGCTCGCGATCGGCGAATCGTCGCGCACCAGGTAGCCGCCCTCGATCAGCACGTAGGGGCCCGTGAAGGCGATCGATTCGCCGCGCTTCGGGTCGATCGCGAAGAAGCCCACGTCGGCGCGCTCGTCGCCCACCGCCGCCACCGATTCGGCGGCCGTCTCGAACACCACGAGCTCGACGGCGAGGCCGAGCTCCGCGCCGAGCGCGCGCGCCAGATCGACGGACACGCCGGCCGGCTCGCCGCTGGCCGCGTCGCGCCCGGCCAGCACCGGGTTGCCGAGATTGATCGAGGCGCGCAGCACGCCGGTGGGCGCGAACGCGGCGAGCAGGGTGGGGTCGACGGCTTGGGGCATGGGAATCCTCGGGAGTGGACGCGCCGCGGGCGCGGCCGGCGCTCGGCGCTTACCGCGAAATGTAGCGCAGCACGCTGTCCGCGATCATCGTGCGGTGGCGCACGCGCAGCCGCGGCGCCGACGGATCGCGGCCGAACGCGGCGCCGAACGTGTAGCGGTTCGACACGCGGTGAAAGCAGAACGAGCTGATCATCAGGTGCAGGTCGAAGGCGTCGACGTCGGCGCGGAATTCGCCGGTCTCGGCACCGCGCGCGAGCAGATCCTCGAGCGTCTTGATGATGCTGACGTTGCGGTTCTTGAACGACTTCTGCTGTTCGAGGTACTTGGCGCCGTGGATGTTCTCGATCGAGACGAGGCGCACGAAATCGCGGTGCTTGTCGTGGTAGTCGAAGGTGAATTCGATCAGGCGGCGCATGCCGTCGGAGGGCTTGAGCTCGCCCACGTTCAGTTCGAGCTCGAGCGCGCGGATGTCGCCGTACACCTTGTCCAGCACCGCCTCGTACAGCCCTTCCTTGCTGTCGAAGTAGTAGTACAGCATCCGCTTGGTGGTGTTGGTGCGTTCCGCGATCGCGTCGACGCGGGCGCCCGCGAGACCCATCGCCGAGAACTCCTGCGTGGCGACCTCGAGGATGTTGCGCTTGGTCTGTTCGGGATCGTACTTGCGGCGCGACTCGTCGCGGCGCTTGGTGCCTGCGGCGGGCTGGTCGCCGTTCTCGGGCGCGTCGGGGTTGCTACCTTGTCTCATGTGTTGGTGTCGGCGGCTGGATGGCGCATTCTAGCATGCGGGCACGGGCGGCCCGGCGCGGTTTTCATGCCGCCAACATGCGGGATTCTGGTGCGATTCGTTGCGATCGTGAGTCAATCCGCAGCAACGGGCGAGGGGGCGGCCAGCCGCCGCGGCGCCGGCTTCAGCGCGCGCGGTCGGCCAGCGCGTCGCGCACCTGCCAGCCGCTGTAGCTGAGTTGCGCGGCGGCCAGCCCGGCCATGCCGTAAGCCGGCGCGAGCCCGAAATGCGAGAAGCCGGCCGGCACCGGCGCGGCGCCCGCGATCGTGTCGGCCAGCACCTCGCCGGCCACCGTGGTGGGCGCCATGCCGTGGCCGCCGAAGCCCACCGCGTGCCAGATGCCGTCGAGGTCGCGGCCGATCTGGGGCATCTTGTGGCGCGCATAGCTCATCAGGCCGCCCCAGGCGAATTCCACCGGCACGTCGCGCAGTTGCGGATAGACGCGCACCAGATCCTGCTTGAGCAGGCGCGCGATCGCCTCGGGGCTGCGCTCGCGGATCGAGATGCGGCCGCCCCACAGGATGCGCGTGTCGGCCAGCGGCCGGTAATAGTCGAACGCGAAGCGCGTGTCGTAGACGGCCGAGCGGCAGGCGATGGCGCTTTCGAGCCGCTCGCCGAGCGGGGCGGTGGCCATCACGTAGGTGGCGATCGGCAGCACCGCGCGCTCCACGCGGCGATGCACGCCGCGCGCGTAGCCACCGCCCGCGAATACCACCTCGCGCGCATGCACCTCGCCGAACGCGGTGCCCACCACGAAGCCGCCGCCCTCGCGCGCGCGGCGGATCTTCAGCGCGGGCGTGCGCTCGGCGATGCGCGCGCCGCCCGCCTCGGCGGCCGCGGCCACGCCCAGCACGTAGGCGAGAGGATGGAAGTGGAACGCGTTGCGCTCGAACAGGCCGCCGTGATAGCGGTCGGTCGCGAGCCGGTCGCGCAGCTCGGCCTGGCCGAGCGGTTCCCACTCCACGCCGAAGGCCTCCTTCATCAGCTTGCGTGGCGCGTCGAGCCGCGCCGGATCCCTGAACCAGTTGGCGAGGATCACGCCTTCGTCCACCAGATCGCAGTCGATCGCGTAACGCGCCACGCGCGCGCGGATCAGGTCCACCGCATCGAGCGTGAGCCGGTACAGCCGGCGTGCCTCGTCGCGGCCGAGGCGCGCGAGCAGGGCGGCGTTCTCGAGGCTGTAGCCGCCGAACACGAAGCCGCCGTTGCGGCCGGACGCGCCGTGGCCCACCTCGTTGGCCTCGAGCACGAGCACGTCGCGCACGCCGCGCTCCACCAGGCCGAGCGCGGTGGACAACCCGGCCAGGCCGCCACCGACGATGCAGACCTGCGTCTCGGTGCGGCCCGCGAGCGGCGTGGCGGGGGGCGGGCGAAGCACGGTGGCTTCGTAGTAGTTCTGCATCGGCATCGTGGCGCGGCTCCGGGGCATGACGGTGCGCAGCATCGTAACCTGCCGGCGATCCGCGCGACATCGGGCGAGGCTCTGGTATCGTGCTGCGACCGGCTTCGTCATCCGCGCGGCGCTCGCGTGCCGCGCGGTTCCTCCGCGAATTCCTCACCTGGCCAACCCATCATGACTTCCACGACGACTTCCGCTGCATCCGCCCAATCCGTTCAGTCGCTGTTCGCCGAACTCGGCGTCGATCTCGCCGCGCTGCGCGGCGACGCGCTGGCGGCCCGCTCGCCGCTCGACGGCGCGGTGCTCGCCACGCTCGCCACCGACGGCGCGGCCGACGCGGCGCGCAAGATCGACGCCGCGCACGCGGCCTTCCTGCGCTGGCGCACGGTGCCCGCGCCGGTGCGTGGCGAACTGGTGCGCGTGTTCGGCAACGTGCTGCGCGAGCACAAGGCCGCGCTCGGCCGCCTGGTCACGCTCGAGGCCGGCAAGATCGCCTCCGAGGGCCTGGGCGAGGTGCAGGAAATGATCGACATCTGCGATTTCGCGGTAGGCCTGTCGCGCCAGCTGTACGGCCTGACCATCGCGTCCGAGCGCCCCGGCCACCGCATGATGGAAACCTGGCATCCGCTCGGCGTGTGCGGCGTGATCTCGGCCTTCAACTTCCCGGTGGCGGTGTGGTCGTGGAACACGGCGCTCGCGCTCGTGTGCGGTGACGCGGTGGTGTGGAAGCCGTCGGAGAAGACGCCGCTGACCGCGATCGCCTGCGATGCGCTGTTCGCGAAGGCGGTGCGCGCCTTCGAGGCCACTCACCCGGGCGTGGTGCCCGAAGGCCTGCATCAGCTGCTGATCGGCGGGCGCGAGCTCGGCGAGGCGCTCACCGCATCGCCGAAGGTGCCGCTCGTCAGCGCCACCGGCAGCGTGCGGATGGGCATCGAGGTGGCGAAGGTGCTCGGCGCGCGGCTCGCGCGCAGCATCCTCGAGCTCGGCGGCAACAACGGCATGATCGTGGCGCCGAGCGCCGATCTCGACCTGGTGGTGCGCGCGGTCACCTTCGCGGCGGTCGGCACGGCCGGCCAGCGCTGCACCACGCTGCGCCGGCTGATCGTGCATCGCAGCGTGGCCGCCGCGCTGCTGCCGCGCCTCGAGCAGGCCTTCGCCTCGGTGAAGGTGGGCGATCCGCTCGACGCGGCCACGCTGGTGGGGCCGCTGATCGACCGCGCCTCGTTCGACGCGATGCAACGCGCGCTGGCCGACGCACGCGAGCAGGGCGGCGCGGTGAAGGGCGGCGAGCGCGTGGAGGTGGGCGGGGCGGACGCGTACTACGTGCGTCCGGCGATCGTTCGCATGCCGAAGCAGACGGCGGTGGTGGAGCGCGAGACCTTCGCGCCGATCCTGTACGTGCTCGAATACGACTCGCTGGACGAAGCCGTGGCGCTGCACAACGGCGTGCCGCAGGGGCTGTCCTCGGCGATCTTCACGAACGACATCCGCGAGGCCGAGCAGTTCATGTCGGCGGCCGGCAGCGACTGCGGCATCGTCAACGTCAACATCGGCACGAGCGGCGCGGAGATCGGCGGCGCGTTCGGCGGCGAGAAGGAAACCGGTGGCGGCCGCGAATCGGGTTCGGACGCGTGGAAGGCCTACATGCGGCGCGCCACCAACACCATCAACTACAGCCGCGAGCTGCCGCTCGCGCAGGGCGTGAAGTTCGACGTGTGAGGGTGAGCGGGCCGGCCGGGCCCGCTTTCCCTTCAGGCGGCCTGACGCGCCGCCGTCGAGCCGCGCACGATCAGCTCGCCGGGCAGCACCAGCGTGCGCGGCGACATGCCCGGCTCGGCCAGCCGTTGCGTCAGCAACTGCATGGCGTTCTTGCCGATCTCGTACACGGGCTGCGCGATCACCGTCACGCCGGGCGTGACGAGGTCGGTCCACGCATCGTTGTCGAAGCCGGCCAGCGCCACGTCGTCGGGCACCCGCACCTCGGCCTCGCGCAGCGCGCGGTACGCGCCGAGCAGCAGCAGGCCGTTGCTGGCCACGATCGCCTCGGGGCGCGCGGCGGCGGGGCCCTCGAGCCAGGCGTGCACGCGCGCGCGCGCCGTCTGCGGGTTCGGCTCCACGAATTCGGCGCGACCGGCGAGGCCGTGCCGCGCGAGCGCCTCGACGAAGGCGCCGTGCCGCTCGCGGCCGGTGGTGCTGGCATTGCCGAACAGGCCCGCCACGCGCCGATGGCCGCGCTCGATCAGGTGCTCCACGAGCCGTCGCGCCGCGTCGCGATTGTCGAGCGTCACCGCGTCGGCGGCGCCGGCCGGCGCGGCGCGGTCGATCATCACCACCGGAAACGCGTGCGCGCTCGCATCGAAGCGCTGCGCGGCCTCGTGGGTCGGCGAATAGATCACGCCGGTCACGCGCTCGCCCGCCATCAGATGCAGGTACATCGCCTCCTTTTCGGGGTTCTCGTCGGTGTTGCAGAGGATCACGCGCAGGCCCTGCGCGTAGGCCGCGTCCTCCACGGCGCGGCTCACCTCGGTGAAGAACGGGTTGCGCACGTCCGAGACGATCAGGCCGATCGTGGCGGTATCGCCGGAGCGCAGCCGGCGCGCGGCCGCGTTGGGCCGGTAGCCGAGCTGCTCGATCACCTCGAGCACGCGCCGGCGCACGCTGTCGCGCACCGGGCCGTTGTTCGACAGCACGCGCGACACCGTGGTGACCGACACGCCCGCCGCTTCTGCAACATCCTTGATGCGTAATGACATGAGGGGTGGAATCGATTTCAGTTTCGGATCGGGACATACCCTGATCGACGCGGGCCTTGCGCTTGCCCGGGGACGGCCGGCAGCGCCGCGGAATCAGGCTGTTTGCGCATTCTAGCGGGCCACGCCGCGATTTTCAGCGATTTTCACCGAGCGCGCCCGTGCTTGACGGAGAAAGTGGTATCGATTCCAATACGCGCATTCCAATGATTCGTTCAGGAGACGCGATGTCGTCCTTGCTTACCGCGGAGCAGGTCCGGCTGGCTGCCCGGGCCGCCTCCCGCCACGATGCGATCGACCAGGCCGGCGCGCTGCTGGTGGCGGCCGGCGTGATCGATCCGGCCTACGTGGCGAGCCTGCACGGCCGCGAGCAGGTGTCGAACACCTATCTGGGCCACGGCGTCGCGATCCCGCACGGCCTGCAGGAGGATCGCCACCTGATCCGCCGCACCGGCGTGGCCGTGCTGCAGTTGCCCGACGGCGTTGAATGGCGCGACGGCGAGCGCGCGCGGCTGGTGGTGGCGATCGCCGCGCAATCGGACGAGCACATCGTGCTGCTGCAGCGGCTCACGCGCCTGATCGGCGATCCGGCGCGGCTGCAGGCGCTGCTCGAGGCCGGCGACGCGCAGGTGATCGTGGCGGCGCTTGACGGCGACGCGCAAGCCACGGCCACCGCGCCCGGCTCCGCCGCCTCGGCCGACATCGTGACCGCCACCCCCGCCGATTACACCGAACGCGTCGAGCTCGTGCTCGACTATCCGCACGGCCTGCACGCGCGGCCCGCCAGCGCCTGGGTGGCCACCGCGAGGCGCTTCCAGGCCGCGCTGCGGGTGCGCCACGGCACGAGCGCCGCCGATCCGAAGAACCTCGTGAGCCTGTTGCAGCTCGGCGCGGGCGCGAACGCGCCGCTCGTGCTGTCCGCGCAGGGCGTGGATGCCGCCGACGCGCTGGCCGCGCTGCGCCGCACGGTGCAATCGCTGTCCGCCGAGGAACACGCGCGCGCCGATGCCGCGCGCCTGCGTCGTCAGCAGGCGCAGCCGGCGCTGTGGACGCCGCGCGATCCGGCCACGGTGATCGAGGGCGTGGGTGCCGGCCCGGGCTTCGTGGCCGGCCCGCTGCGCGTGTTGCGCGCGCAGCGGCTCGAGGTGGAGGATCGCCCCGGCGAGCCGCTCGAGGCGGCCACGCGGCTCGACGCGGCGCTGGCCGGCACCGCGCGCGAGCTCGACTCGCTCGCGCGCGAAACCACGGCGCGGCTCGGCGAGGCCGAAGGCGCGATCTTCGCGGCGCAGCGCGAGTTGCTGAACGACGCAGCGCTGCTCGACGAAGCCGCGCGCCTCGTGATGGACGGCCACGGCGTGGCCTGGGCCTGGCATCGCGCGGCCGAGCAGCAGGCCGCCAGGCTCGCGGCGCTGCCCGATCCGCTGCTGGCCGCGCGCGCCAGCGACCTGCGCGACGTGGCGCGCCGCGTGCTGCGCCAGCTCGGCGAGGGCGGTGCGGCCGATGCCGGCGAGCACGGCGACGTGCCGGCGATCCTGATCGCCGAGGACCTCACGCCGTCCGACACGGCGCAGCTCGATCCGGCCGTCACGCTCGGCTTCTGCACCGTGTCGGGCGGGCCGACCTCGCACACGGCGATCCTCGCGCGCACGCTCGGCGTGCCGGCCGCGGTGGCCTGCGGGCCAGGCCTGCTCGGATTGCGCGACGGCGATCACGCCGTGCTCGACGGCAACGCCGGGCGACTCTATCTGGGCGTCTCCGAGGCGGACCGCGAGCGCGCGCGCGAGGCGCAGCTGCGCCTCGTGGAGGAACAGCGCCGCGCCGCCGCGAACCGCGCGCTGCCGGCCGCCACGCTCGACGGCCACGTGCTCGAGATCGGCGCGAACATCACGCGCCCGGCGCAGGTGAAGGCCGCGATCGAGAACGGCGCCGACGGCGTGGGCCTGATGCGCACCGAGTTCCTGTTCCTCGAGCGCCACGACGCGCCCGACGAGGACGAGCAGTACGCGTGCTACCGAGAGATGGTGACGGCCAGCGCGGGGCGCCGCCTGATCATCCGCACGCTCGACATCGGCGGCGACAAGCAGGTGCCGTATCTGAACCTGCCGCACGAATCGAATCCGTTCCTCGGCGTGCGCGGGTTGCGCCTGTGCCTGCGCCGGCCCGACCTGTTCGTGCCGCAGCTGCGCGCGTTGTATCGCGCGGCCAAGGACGGCCCGCTGTGGATCATGTTCCCGATGGTGTCGACGCTCGACGAGGCGCGCCAGGCCGCGGCGCTGGCCGAGACGGTGCGCGCCGAGCTCGACGCGCCGAAGGTGCCGCTCGGCATCATGGTGGAAACGCCGTCGGCGGCGGCGCTGGCCGATCGCTTCGCCGAACTCGTCGACTTCTTTTCGATCGGCACCAACGACCTCACGCAATACGTGCTCGCGATCGACCGCGAGCATCCCGAGCTCGCGCGCATGGCCGAGAGCCTGCATCCGGCCGTGCTGCGCATGATCGCGCAGACGGTGGCGGGCGCGCGCCGCCATCGCAAGTGGGTGGGCGTGTGCGGCGGGCTGGCCGGCGAGCCGCTCGGCGCGGCGATCCTGGCCGGGCTCGGGGTGGACGAGCTGTCGATGAGCGTGCGCGACATTCCGGCCGTGAAGACGCGGCTGCGCGCGGCCCGGCTCGACGCGCTGCAGGCGCTCGCGCAGCGCGCGCTCGACTGCGGCGAGGTGCACGAGGTGCGCGCGCTCGAGGCCGGCGAGATCGCGGGCAATGGCGGCGGCAACGCCCGGGCGGCCGCATGACCGCGCCCGCCCGTCATGCCGATTGCGCCGACGCCGCGCGCGTGGTGGTGACGGTCACGCCGAATCCGGCGCTCGACCAGACCGTGCGCGTGTCGCGGCTCACGCTGGGCGCCGTGAACCAGGCCGTGTCGCTCGAAACGAACGCCGGCGGCAAGGGCGTGAACGTGGCCGGGTGCCTGGCCGACTACGGCGTGCCGACCGTCGTGACCGGCCTGCTCGGCGGCGAGGACAGCGGCGCGTTCGACGCGATGTTCTCGGCCAAGCGCATCGACGACCGCTTCGTGCGCGTGGCCGGGCGCACCCGCACCAACGTGAAGCTCGTCGATCCCGAGCGTGGCGAAACCACCGACATCAATCTGGCCACCGCGCAGGCGAGCGCCGCCGATCTGGCCGCGCTCGAGACGCGCATCGCGTCGCTGGCCGCGCCGGGCCGCTGGTTCGTGCTCGCCGGCAGCCTGCCGCCCGGCGTGGACGCGGCGTTCTACCGGCGCACCATCGGCGTGCTGCACGACGCGGGCGCGTACGTGGCGCTCGACACCAGCGGCGCGCCGCTCGCGGCCGTGCTGGCCGCCCGCGACGCCCGCGAGCTGCCCGACCTGATCAAGCCGAATCGCGACGAGCTGGCCGCCGCGCTCGGCCGCGCGCTCGACACCCGCGCCGCGCTGTTGCAGGCGGCCTGCACGCTGGCCAGGCGCGGCGTGCGCCACGTGGCGGTATCGCTCGGCGACGAGGGCGCGCTCGGCGTGCAGGTGCCGGCCGATGGCGGGGCCTACGCGGGCTTTCTCGCCGCGCCGCTGAGCGTGCCGGTGGCGAGCACCGTGGGCGCCGGCGATGCGTTCGTGGCCGGCCTCGTGGCCAGCCTCGCGGAAGGCCGCGACTGGGCCGACGCCGGGCGACGCGCCACCGCCTTCGCGGCCGCCAAGCTCGCGCGGGTGGGCCCGCACCTGCCCGATCGCGCCACGCTCGACGCGCATGCGGCGCGCGTATGCCTGGATACCTTCACGATCGCGGCCGACGATGCCGCGCGACTGCCCGCCATCAACGCGGGCGCGGAGACAGCATGGAAACACTGATTGGACTGGTGGCGGCACCGGAGCGCAGCGCGGCACCGGCGGTGGCCGCGCAGGCGCTCGCGCGCGCCGCGCAGCGGCTCGGCGCGACGCTCGCGGTGGAAACGCGCAGCGCGCTCGGCGTGCAGGCGCCGCTTGCGGCCGAGCGGATCCGCGCGGCACGCGCCGTGCTGATCGCGGCCGACGACACGGCTGGCATCGACGAGGCGCCGTTCGCGGGCAAGGCGATCCATCGCGTGTCGATCGAGCGCGCGATCCGCGAGGCGGACGAGGTGGTGGCGCGGCTGGTGGCCGAGGCGGGAGCGGAGGCCGATACGAAAGCGACTGCGCCCGGCGATGCGCCGGCCGCCGCGCGTGCCCTGAAGATCGTCGCGATCACCTCGTGTCCCACCGGCATCGCGCACACCTTCATGGCCGCCGAGGGGCTCGCGCAGGGCGCGCAGCAGCTCGGCCACGCGATCCACGTCGAGACCCAGGGTTCGGTGGGCGCGCAGAACCGCCTGAGCGAGGCGCAGATCGCCGAGGCCGATCTCGTGGTGATCGCGGCCGACACGCAGGTGGACAAGTCGCGCTTCGCCGGCAAGCGCCTGTACGAGACCGGCACGAAGGGGGCGATCGGCGGCGGCGCGGCATTGATCGAGCGCGCGATCGCCGAGGCGCGTACCGAAGGTGCCCCCGCCGCGCTGGTCGATCAGGTGGCGGCCGTCAAGCAGGCGCGCAGCGCGAAATCGGGCGGCGCGTATCGCCACCTGATGACGGGCGTGTCCTTCATGCTGCCCTTCGTGGTGGCGGGCGGGCTGCTGATCGCGCTGTCGTTCGCGCTGGGCGGCATCTACGCGTTCGACGACGCGCACAAGGGCACGCTCGCGTGGTCGCTGTTCCAGATCGGCGCGAAATCGGCATTCGCGCTGATCGTGCCGGCGCTGTCGGGCTACATCGCCTACTCGATCGCGGACCGGCCCGGCATCACCCCGGGCATGGTGGGCGGCATGCTGGCCGCGAGTCTCGGCGCGGGCTTTCTCGGCGGCATCGTGTCGGGCTTCCTGGCCGGCTATTCGGCATTGCTGATCAATCGCCACCTGAAGCTGCACCGCAACCTCGAGGGGCTGAAGCCGGTGCTGATCATTCCGCTCGCGTCCACGCTGATCGTCGGGCTGCTGATGCTGTACGTGGTCGGCACGCCGGTGGCCGCGGCGCTGCATGCGCTGGAGGGCTGGCTGCGCTCGATGCAGTCGGGCAGCGCGGTGCTGCTCGGCGCGATCCTCGGCGGCATGATGGCGGTGGACATGGGCGGGCCCGTGAACAAGGCCGCCTACGCGTTCAGCGCGGGCCTGATCGCGAGCCAGGTGTACACGCCGATGGCGGCCACCATGGCGGCCGGCATGACGCCGCCGCTCGGCATCGCGCTCGCCACCTGGCTGTTCCGCTCGCGCTTCGGCGCGGAGGAGCGCGAGGCCGGCAACGCGGCCGCCGTGCTCGGCATCGCGTTCATCACCGAGGGCGCGATTCCGTTCGCGGCGCGCGATCCGATGCGCGTGATCCCGGCCTGCATCGCCGGCTCGGCCATCACCGGCGCGATCTCGATGTCGGGCGGCGTGGAGCTGAAGGTGCCGCACGGCGGGATCTTCGTGCTGCCGATCCCGAATGCCGTGACCCATCTCGGCACCTACGCGATCGCGATCGTGGCGGGTACCGTGGTGACGGCGCTGCTGATCGGCGTGCTGAAACGCTCGACGGCGGCACGCGCGGCGGCCTGAGCGCAAGCCCGGGCGGCAGCCTGGGTGCACGCGGCAATCCCCGATGGCGCGGGCGCCCGGCCCGGTACAATGCGCGACGGATGGCGCCGCGCCGGCTGGCGCGCGCCAGCCCGGCATGTGCCACCCGCCACACGACAAGACCGCCCGGAGACGCGCCCGCATGGCTTCCACCGACCAAGCTTCCTCCCTTTCCAGCGCCGGCACGGCCGGCGCGTCCCATGGCGCCGGCGCGATCGCCGCGCGCCTCGACCGCCTGCCGCCCACGCGCAGCGTGTGGAAACTGGTGGTGCTGCTCAGCCTCGGCTTCTTCTTCGAACTCTACGACCTGCTGTACAGCGGCTACGTGGCGCCGGGCCTCGTGAAGGGCGGCATCCTGTCGGCCGCCACCCACGGCCTGTTCGGCACCACCGGCGTGGCCAGCTTCATCGCGGCGCTGTTCGCGGGGCTGTTCATCGGCACGATCGCCTGCGGGTTCCTGGCCGATCGCTACGGCCGTCGCGCGGTGTTCACGTGGTCGCTGCTGTGGTACACGGCGGCCAACGTCGTGATGGCGTTCCAGGACACGGCCGCGGGCCTGAACTTCTGGCGCTTCGTGGTGGGCCTCGGCCTCGGCGTGGAGATGGTGACGATCGGCACCTACATCTCCGAGCTGGTGCCGAAGGAGATCCGCGGCCGCGCCTTCGCCTGCGAGCAGGCGGTGGGCTTCTGCGCCGTGCCGGTGGTGGCCTTCCTCGCCTACCTGCTGGTGCCGAACGCGCCGCTCGGTCTCGACGGCTGGCGCTGGGTGGTGCTGATCGGCGCGCACGGCGCGATCTTCGTGTGGTGGATCCGCCGCGCGCTGCCCGAAAGCCCGCGCTGGCTCGCCCAGCAGGGCCGCCTGGAGGAAGCCGAGCGGATCATGAGCGCGCTCGAACGCCGCGTGGAGGCCGAGTACGGCCGCCCGCTGCCGCCGCCGGGCCCGGCCGAGGCCGTGATCGAACGCGGTCGCTTCGCCGACATGTGGGTGGCGCCGTATCGCAAGCGCACGCTCATGATGACGATCTTCAACGTGTTCCAGACGGTGGGCTTCTACGGCTTCGCGAACTGGGTGCCGACGCTGCTGATCAAGCAGGGCATCACGGTCACCACCAGCCTGATGTACTCGAGCCTGATCGCGCTGGCCGCGCCGCTCGGCCCGCTGCTGGGCCTCGCGATCGGCGACCGCTTCGAGCGCAAGAGCGTGATCGTGGCGATGGCCGGCGCCGCGATCGTGTGCGGGCTGCTGTTCAGCCAGAGCAGCGCGGCCGGTGTGCTGGTGCTGCTCGGCATCGGCCTCACGCTCGCCAACAACATCATGTCCTACAGCTTCCACGCCTATCAGGCCGAGCTGTTCCCCACGGCGATCCGCGCCCGCGCGGTGGGCTTCGTGTATTCGTGGAGCCGCTTCTCGGCGATCTTCACCTCCTTCGTGATCGCCTCGGTGCTGAACGGCTTCGGCACGGCCGGCGTGTTCGCGTTCATCTCGGCCGCGATGCTGATCGTGATGGCCTCGATCGGGCTGATGGGCCCGCGCACCAGGGGCATCGCGCTCGAACGCATCTCGCACTGAGCGATCGATTCACGCGCGGGCGCGTTCGTCGCCCGCCGCTCGCTCTTCACGCAGCGTCTTCCGTTTTTCCCCGCATCCACGACGACGCGCCCGGGCCGACCGCTCCCGGGCGCGTTGATCGCGTGTGATTCGCTCGCGCCGCCGCTAGCCCGGCTTCGCGCCGAGCCCCTTCAAGCCCTGGATCACGACCATCAGCGCGCGACCGTGCTCGTCCGAGCCGTCCCACGCCTCCACGATCGCGTCGCGCAGGCGCTCGTCGTAATTACCGGTACGCATGCCCGATGCGGGCGCTTCCATGCCGTAAAAAGTGCATAGCTTGATGAATGGATCGCTGCGGCGCAGGCGCTGCCCGTCGGACAGCCGAAGGCGCGACACGGTGGGCTGGCTGATACCGCAAAGCCTTGCTATTTCGCTGGACGAGCGTGGATCTGCCCGAAGCTTGTCGAGCAGTGCGTGTACCGAGAAATTGGTGTCCGGGGCTTCCATGTCATTCATTATAACTATACAGTAGCGGTTATTGAAATGCCCCGTCGCAAGATCGGGATGCTGTCCCGAGAGCCTCGATGACCCTGAAACACCTGCCCCTCACGTTTTGCTGGACCCGGATCGGCGCCGAACTCGGCGAGGATCTGTCGACCGTCGTGCTCCGCAAGGAGTGGGAGCGGCGGCTCGGAGGCGGGCGCTTTCTGTGGGGCATCGGCCAGTCGCCGGGCAGCAGCGTGCAGGTGGCCGCGCATCGCGCCGGCTCGCTGATGGCCCTGTTCACGCCGTCGGCCAGCCGCTCGCGCGTGGTGGAGGTGGGCCCGCGCGCCATGCTGATGTGGAATGCCTGGGTGGACGCCGGCGGGCAGGTGCGGCAACTGCCGCCCTACTGCTGCATCACGAGCCGCACCACGCTGCCGTCGGGCCGCAAGCGCGAGCAGTACCACGCGCTGGTGTGCACGTCGGCCGCGCCGCTCGCGGTGGGCACGCGCCTGCGCGTGTCGCCCGAGCAGCTGCGCAGCACCGTCACGGGCAAGCCGCTCGGCGCGGCGCAGTCGGCCGTGGTGGTGGATTGCGTGGCGCGCGCGGGCGAGGCCGGCGCGCGCAGCTTTCCCGTGGCGCTCGCCGTGGAGCTCGATGCGCCGTACACGGTGCGCCTCGCGCAGCCCACGGTGGTGAAGGCGCGCGATCTCGCGCGGCTGTCGAAGGCCGCGCGCGAGGGCGATTTCGAAACCTACGTCGATCTGGTGGAGCGCCTGCGCGGGCGCTCGTCCGGAGCACAGTCGCGCGGCTTCACGCGCGATCTGTTCGATTTGCCGGTGGTCGAGTCGGTGGCCGTCTACACGGATTTCGTGAAGCGGCTGCGCGGCGTGCGGCCCTCGGTCGAGCCGGTACGCGGCCTCACGCGCGACCTGTTCGAGCTTCCCGCGCCCGAGCCGGCGCCCGTATTCGTCACCGCGCCCGGCAGCACGCAGGGCCGGTTGCTGCTCTAGCATCGCGGGCACGAATCGTCGTGCGGCTCGGAAGTCGCTTCCGCGGCATGCCCCAGGGGTGTCGCGGCGAGCGGGATGGATGCCCACGGGCGCATGCGTCGTGCGATGCGCGCGCCCGCTGCCGGCCTGCCGAGTCAGGCCCGAGGAGGACACGATTCATGGCGAACATCGGTCATTCGCGCGAGGCGCTCGCCGCCCAGCGCTACGTCGAGGCGACGCGCAACGTCGACCTCGCCTTCCGCGCGGTGCGCGCCGATCACGACGATGCGGGCAGCGCCGAAGTCGCGGCCGCGCAATCGCGTCTCGACCACGCGCTCGACGAGCTCGCGCGCGCCCAGGAGCTGTTCGATACCGCCGTCAGCGTGCGCGGTACGCGTCATTACTGAGCGGCTCGGTTAGACTGCCACGCATGCACCAGGCGGCGCGCCGCGGCGCCCGCCGGCCCGACCGTCTCCCGCGTCGCTCTCTCTACCGCCTGCCCATGACTGCATCTGTCGATCTGAACGGCCTGCGCATCGGTATCACGCTCGGCCTGCGCGAGCCGAACGAAAGCCTCTGGATCAACGGCATCAAGCAGAACGCGCTGTATCTGGCGAAGCTGCTGATGGCGTCCGCGCGCGGCTACCGCGTCACGCTCGTCAACACCACCGACGTGCCGCTCGACGGCGGCCTGCCGTGGGACCCCCGCGTGTTCGACACGCGCAGCTTCGTGGAGATGAAGGATTCGCTCGACGTGCTGATCGAGCTGGGCGGCCAGATCGACGGCGAGCAGACGGCCTACCTGAAGGCGCGCGGCGTGAAGCTCGTCAGCTATTGCTGCGGCTTCGAGTACATCCACGCCACCCAGTCGATCCTGTTCGGCCGCAAGCTGTGGGACACGCTGTTCGTCAATCGCGGCTATGACGAGATCTGGGCGATCCCGCAGATCGCGCCGTCCTCGCTGCCGTTCCTGCAGTCGCTGCGGCGCTGCCCGGGGCGCGTGGTGCCGTTCGTCTGGGATCCGATGTTCCTGACCGAGCGCGCGGGCACGCTGCGCGAGCACGGCGAATACCGGCCGAGCGGGCAGGCGGCCAAACGGCTCACGGTGATGGAGCCGAATCACGACGTGGTGAAGTTCTGCCTGTATCCGATGCTGATCATCGACGAGGTGTTCCGCCGCGATCCCGGCGCGATCTCGTTCGCACACATCACGAATGCCGACCACATCGCGCAGCACAGCCAGGAATTCGTGATGCTGATGAACTACCTGGAGATCGTGCGCGCGAGCAAGGCGAGCTTCGTGGGCCGCTTCGACACCCCGGCGTTCCTGGCCGAGTACACCGACGTGGTGGTCTCGCACCAGTGGGAAAACCCGCTCAACTACTTCTATTTCGACGTGTGCTGGCAGGGCTATCCGCTCGTGCACAACGCGCACCTGGTGCAGGACATCGGCTACTACTACCCGGAGAACGACGTGCGGGCCGGTGCCAACCAGCTCGCGCGCGTGCTGCGCGAGCACGATGCCGACTGGGAGCACTATGCGCGGCGGCAGCGCGCGCTGCTGCGCCGCTACACCTCGAGCAATCCTGCCCTGGTGGCCGATTACGACCTGCTGCTCGCCAATCTCGTGAACGGCGCGCCGGCCTGAGCCGGGCAGGGCGCCGGCTTCAGGCCGCGCCGTTCGCGAGCCGCATCGTGTCGCTCGCGGGCGGCGTGCCGAACAGGCGCTTGTAGTCGCGGCTGAACTGCGACTGGCTCTCGTAGCCCACCTTCAGGCCGATCGCACCCGCGCCTTCTCCCTCCGAAATCAGCATGCGCCGTGCCTCGCGCAGGCGGATCTGCGTGCGGAACTGGATCGGCGTCATCGAGGTGAGGTTCTTGAAGTGCCGGTGGAACGAGGTGACGCTCATGCCGGCCAGCTCGGCCAGCGCCTCGACGCTCATCGGCTCCGCGTAGTGCGCCTTGATCCATTCCGTCACGCGGCCGATCTTCGAGACGTGCGAGCTGTTCAGCGCGAACTGCACGAGCGTTTCGCCGAGGCCGCCGGTCAGCAGCCGGTAGTAGATCTCGCGCACCACCAGCGGCGCCACGAAGTCGATGTCGCCCGGATGATCGAGCAGCCCGAGCAGACGCGCGAAGGGTTCGAGCAGCGCCGGCGTGAGCGGCGCAGCGGCCAGCGCGGCGGGCGACGCGGTGGCCACCGGCTCGGCCGCCACGCGCTGCAGCACGTCGGCCAGCAGCGCGCGGTCGAGGCTCAGCGTCAGCGCCAGGTGCGGCTTGCCGTCGGGCGTCATCTGCATGCAGGTGGTGACCGGGATGTTGACGGTCACCGCGAGGAAGTGCGCGGGCGTGGCGCGAAACGACAGGTCGCCGAAGCCGACCTGCTTGGCGCCCTGCACCACCAGCAGGATGCGCGGGTCGTACAGCGCGCGGTCGGGCGGCGTGGTGCTCGTGATGTTGAAGATGCGCAGGCCGGGAATGGCGGTGGCGTGATACGGCGTGGCGCAATGGCGCTCGATCGCCGCGCGCATCGCGGCCAGCCATTGCTCGGTGTGCTCGGTGTGCTCCATCGGGGGCTCCGCGTCGGGCGGCCGGGCGGGCGGCCCGGACGATCTGCGCAGCCTATGGCACGCGGCAGGATCGTGCAATGGGCGAGTCGCCGTGACATGCGGGTTGAGGCAGGATTGGCAGGATCGCGCAAGAGATTGGTGCGATGTTGCCTGTTCGCGCGGCGCCGGCGGCGCAACAATGCTCTCCATGCAGTCGACGCGTCACGGCGGTACCGGTGGCGTGGGCTGTCGATCCCAACCCTGGAGGAAACGAACATGAACAGGCAGGACGTGTGGTTCATCACGGGATGCTCGACCGGCTTTGGTCGCGAGATCGCGCAACAGGTGCTCGAGGCCGGCGGCCGCGCGGTGCTGACGGCGCGCCGCCCCGACGAGCTGAAGGCGCTGGCCGCGCCGCACGGCGAGCGGGCGCTGGTGCTGTCGCTCGACATGACCGACGAGGCGGCGATCCGCCGCTCGGTGGCCGACGCGAACGCGCATTTCGGGCGCATCGACGTGCTCGTCAACAATGCCGGCTACGGCTATTTCTCGGCGATCGAGGAAGGTGAGGATGACGAAGTGCGTCGCCAGTTCGAAACCAACGTGTTCGGGCTGTTCTCGCTGACGCGCCACGTGCTGCCCGGCATGCGCGAGCGTCGCCACGGCCACGTGATCAACGTGTCGTCGGTGGGCGGGCTGGTGGCGTTCCCGGCCACCGGCTACTACCACGCCTCGAAGCACGCGGTGGAAGGCTTCTCGGAATCGCTGGCGGGCGAGGTGGGGCCGCTCGGCATCCACGTGACGATCGTGGAGCCGGGGCGCTTCCGCACCGACTGGGCCGGGCGCTCGCTGATCGAATCGAAGACGGTGATCGACGATTACGCCGAAACGGCCGGCAAGCGCCGCGCGCAGGCACGCGGCTATTCGGGCACCCAGCCGGGCGATCCGGCACGTGGCGCGGCCGCGATCATCCGCATCGTGGGCGAGGCGAAGCCGCCGCTGCGGCTGCTGCTCGGCGCCGACGCGTACCAGATCGCGCAGACCAAGCTCGATTCGCTGCGCCGCGAGTTCGAGCAGTGGAAGGAAGTGTCGGTCGGCACGAATTTCCCGGATGCGTGATGCCGCACCGACGCGCGCGTGACGTCGTGACGTGCCGCGGGCCGGCGCTTCCCCATGAGGGCGGTGCCGGCCCGCGTTGGCGTCAGGCCTTCGGCTGGAACGGCTGCGGCACGCGGCCGGCCGCCTGGCGCGCGAGCATCCAGCCCGGATACTCGGGCGCGAGCGCGCTGACCTCGTCGAGTTTGGCCAGATCCTCCGCGTCGAGCTTCAGGTCCGCCGCGGCGAGGTTCTGCTGGATCTGGTCGAGCCGCTTGCCGCCCACGATCACGCTCGACACGAACGGCTTGCTCAGCACGTAGGCCAGCGCCACCGTGGCCACGCTCGCGCCGTGCTTCTCGGCGATCGGGCGCATCGCGGCCACGCAGGCCCAGGCGCGATCCTTGTCCACCGGCGGGAAGTCGAAGTTGGCGCGGCGGCCCTCGGCGTCGCTCGAACCGGGGCCGAACTTGCCCGACAGCAGGCCGCCCGCGAGCGGCGACCACACCATCAGGCCGAGCTTTTCCTCGTTCATCATCGGCACCAGCTCGCGCTCGAGGTCGCGGCCCGCGATCGAGTAGTAGGCCTGCACCGATTCGTAGCGCGCGTAGCCGCGCTGCGAGGCGATGCCGAGCGCCTTCGCCACGCGCCAGGCCTGCCAGTTCGACACGCCGACGTAGCGCACCAGGCCGCGCGAGATCAGGTCGTCGAAGGTGCGCAGCGTTTCGTCGAGCGGCGTGACCGGATCGGTGGCGTGGATCTGGTAGAGGTCGATGTAGTCGGTCTGCAGGCGATCGAGGCTGCGCTGCACCGAATCCAGGATGTGGCCGCGCGAGGCGCCGCGATCGTTCGGGCCGTCGCCCATCGTGCCGAACACCTTGGTGGCCAGCACCACGTCCTTGCGCTCGACCGAGAGATTCTTCAGCGACTGGCCGAGCATGCGCTCCGAGGCGCCGAACGAATAGACGTCCGCGGTATCGATGAAGTTGACGCCGGCGGCGAGGCAGCGCTCGACCAGCGTGTCGGCGGTCGACTGATCGACGCCGGCGATGCTGCCCCACATGCCGTTCTGCCCGGATTCGCCGAACGTCATCGTACCGAGACAGATTTCGGACACGTAGAGTCCGGTGTTGCCAAGCTGGTTGTATCGCATCGTGTTCTCCGTCGTTCGGCCGGCGGGCGCCAGCCGTGAGCCGCCCACTATGCGCCTGCGATTCGATGCGATAAAGTGCGCCAATCTGAACGCACTGTTATTTTCAAACCTCACAATGCAGAACCTCGATTCGCTGCGCATCTTCGTGCGCGTGGCCGAGATGGCGAGCTTCACGCGGGCCGCGCAGAGCCTCGGCATCCAGAAGGGGCGTGCCTCGACCACCGTGCGCACGCTCGAGGCCGAGCTCGGCGCGCGGCTGCTGCATCGCTCCACGCGCACCGTGCAGCTGACCGAGGACGGGCATGCGTTCTACCGGCGCGCGCAGGATTTGCTGGCCGATGCCGAGGCGCTGCAGTCGATGTTCACGGCGCAGCACGACGTGCCGCTGCGCGGCCGGCTGCGCGTGGATCTGCCCACCGAGCTGGCGCGCTCGATGCTCGTGCCGGCGCTGCCGGCCTTTCTCGACGCGCATCCGGAGGTGGTGCTGGAGCTGTCGAGCACCGACCGGCGCGTGGACCTGATCCAGGAAGGGATCGACTGCGTGCTGCGGATCGGCGGCCTGGTGGACGATTCGCTGGTGGCGCGCCGGCTCGGCAGCCTGCGCATGGTGAACGCGGCGAGCCCCGGCTATCTGGCGCGCCACGGCACGCCGCGCACGCTGCGCGACCTGAGCACGCAGCCGCACCGGATGGTGTTCTACACGACCAGCTTCGGGCAGCGCTCGGCGCTGTGGGAATACGTGTCGCGCGGGCGGCCCGCCACGCTCGCGCTGCCGTGCGCGCTCAGCGTGAACAGCGTTCAGACCTACTACGCGGCCGGCGTGGCCGGCATCGGGCTGATCCAGGCCAGCCGCTCGCGGCTCGAGCCGTTCCTCGACAGCGGCGAACTGGTGGAGGTGCTGCCGAATTACCGGCCGGCCTCGCTGCCGGTGTGGCTGGTGGTGGCGCACCGGCGCAACCTGTCGCGGCGCGTGCGCGCGTTCATGGCGTGGCTCGAGCAGGTGCTCACGCCGTATCTGGATGGGGACGAGGGCGAGGCAAAGGGCGGTGGCGTGGGTGGCGCATGAGCGCCACGCCGTGCATCGATCAGGGCACCACGCCCTGCGCCGTGCGCGGCACGTAGCCGGTCAGATGCCAGCGACCGTCGCCCTCCAGCCGAAAGCTGACCTTCTCGTACACCGTCTTGCCGGTGGCCTGCGTGGTGGCGTAGTCGACGTTCGCGTAGAGGCCGTCGGGCACGTCCTTGGCACCGTTGTAGACGATGCGCGTGACCGCGGCCCAGCCGCGGCCCTTGATCTGGCCCACCGTCTCGCGTGCCCTGCGCGTGTCGTCGGTGAAGCGCTTGCGGTCGTAGCGCTGCTTCACGAACGGCGCCGCATCGTTCCAGAGATCCTGGAAGCGCCCCGTATCGATCAGCTGCAGCGCGTAGTCGCCGTCGCGCAGCAGTTCGTCGGCCGAGGTGCCCGCGTTCACGGGGGCGAGCGACAGCGTGGGCGAGGCCGGCGGCGCGGGTGGCTGCTGCGCCTGCGCGAGCGGGGCCTCGGCGGCGAGCACGACGGCGGCGAGGGCGAGGATCGTCTTCAATGGGCCTCCTGCATGAAATGATCGGACTGCGGATCGACGGCGGCTCGGGCGAGTGCGCCGCCTCAGCGATACATCGCGGCGAGTGCCTCCGTGTAGGCGGCGACGTTCTCCGGGTTGTGGATGTCGACCGTGCGCAGCAGGTGCGCGGCGTTCTCGCGATACGCGTCGAGATTCGCGTCGTGCTCGCGGTAGGCGCGCAGCAGTTGCCGGCCGCCTTCCTGGCAGTCGAAATCCGGATAGTAGTAGCCGCAGTTGCCCAGGTAGGGCGAGTTGTGCACGAGCGGGTAGCCGCCGTACAGCAGCTCGTAGTAGAGGTAGTTCTGCGCGTTTTCCCAGGTGTGGGAGATCACTGCGTCGCCGTGCTGCGCCATGAACTCGTAGATCGCGAAGCGCCCCTCGAAGGTGGCCAGCCCGTGATTGACGATGTCGAGGCTGCGCGCGAAATGCACGAAGGTGGTGTGCTCCTTCATGTGCAGCGTGTTGCACACGCGGATGTAGTCGACGAACGAGGGCCGGGCGCGATAGGCCTCCTCGGCGATCAGCATCGGCACGATGCTGGTCTTCACCATGCAGATGTTCGGCTCGAACACCGCCACGCGCCAGCGCTGCCGGCCCGGCCGGTAGCCGTAGTCGCGGCCGGCCTCGTGGGTGGCGCGGGCGCGGTCGAACAGCATCGGATGCCAGATGTGCGGCACGATCGTGACCGGCCGGCGCAGCCCGGTTTCGAGGTAGTGGCGGCAGGTGCGCTCGAACTCGGGGATCGTCCACACGCCGTCGTACTGGGCGCCGGAAAACAGGAAGCCCGACGGCTTGTCGAACATCGCGCGCTCGATGTCGATCACGTAGTCGTTGCCCACCCGCATCGTGATCAGCTTGCCGCCACGGGCGCGGTAGGCCGCGATCCAGTCGGCGTTGAACTGCGCGCTCATCTCGATCAGCACGTCGCAGCGCGCCATCGCCTCGTCCATCGAGATCAGCGGCACGTCCCACTCGCCGAGCATCATCTGCGGATCGGCCGGCTCCGTGCCGCCGCCGTTCACCATCACGGCCTCGGCCACCAGCGGCGACTGGCGCAGCAGCAGCACCAGCAGCAGGCAGTTCTGGAAGATGCCGTTTTCCCACAGCGACTGGCCGGCGCCGCGCACGTACAGCGAGACGCCGATCACGAGTCGCTTGCCGCCGTTGGGCAGATCACGGACGGGACTATCGGACATGCAGTTTCTCCGGCGGAAAACCGTCAGGCAAAAAGGCGCTCGACGTACGCGTCGAGATTCGCCGGATTGTCGATCGACACGCGTTGCAGCAGGGCCGCGGACCTGGCGCGATAGGCGTCGAGGTTCGCGTCGTGCTCGCGCCAGGCCTGGTGCAGCACGCGCCCGCCCGTGGCCGAATCGAACTCGGGGTAGTAGTAGCCGGCGCCACCGAGCATCGGCGAATTGTGGATCAGCGGATAGCCGCCGTGCAGCGCGTCGTAATACAGGTAGTTCTGCGGATTCTCCCACTGGTGCGAGATCACCGCGTCCACGTGTTCGCCGAGGAAGGCCGGCACTTCCACGCGCGGCTCGAAGGTGGCCTTGTGGTGGCGCACGAGGTCGAGGCTGTTGGCGAAGTGCACGAAGGTGCGATGCTCCTTCATGTGCATCGCGTTGACCACGAACAGGTGCTGCACGCCGTCGCGCTGCGCGCGATAGAACTCGTCGGCCACCAGCATCGGGTAGTGGCAGCTCTTCACCACGGAAATGTTCGGCTCGAGGATCGCGAGGCGCCAGCTCGTGCGGCCCGGCTTGTAGCCGAAGCGGATGCCCGCGTCGGCGAGCGTGGCGGCGCGGCGATCGACGAAATGCGGCGACCAGATGTGCGGCAGCGCATGCACGGGCACGCGCATCAGCGTGCTCAGCAGCGGCCGGGCGGTCTTCTCGTCCTTCGGCAGCATCCACACTTCGTCGTAGGGGCCGCCGTTGAAGATGTGGCCCGAGGGCTGGTTGAAGATCGGGGTTTCGCCGAGGCCCGAATACACGTTGCCCACGAAGCACATCACCATCTTCTTGCCGAGCGCCTTCATGTAGCGTAGCCAGTCCATCGGCAACTGGGCGCCCATCTCGATCACCACGTCGAGTTCGTGGGTGACCTCGCGCGGATTCACGAGCGGCACGTCCAGGCCGCCGAAGTCGAGGCCGGTCGCGATCTGGCGTGCATCGCCGCCATTGAGGAACAGCACGCGGGCAATGCGATCGGATTTGAGGAGCATCATCGCCAGGAAGGCGATGTTCTGATGGATGCCGTTTTCCCAGATGGCCTGACCGTCTCTCGCGAACAGCGAGATGCCGACGGTCAGGCGTTTGTCAGCCGACGAGTTGGTAGCGGATTGAAAGGAGTCGGTCACCAGCTGTATCCATATCCGACACCGTACGTCTTGTTCTGGCCCGAGACGCCGATGCCCAGTTTCAGAATGCCGTTCGTCGTGACGTGCGCGCTTGCGCCGAACGCCATGCCCGACTCGCCGGCAAACCGGGCCACGCCGATCGCCATGTTGACCGTCTTGCCCGGTTCCACCTGCGGCAGCATCGTCAGCGCCGTGGCCGCGGCGATCCCCTGACGCGCCATCCGGTCGGTTTGCTGCACTGCCTGCTGCGTCTGCTGCAGTTGCGAACCGAGCGTGTTGATCTGGCTTTGCTGGCCGGTCAAGGATTGTGACATAGAAGTCGACAGCGCATTCAGCTGGTTGACGTTGACGGCATCCGTGCCTTCGGTGCCTGCCGCCACGTTCGTGACCTGGCGTTGCTGCGACGCGCTGCCGACCGACACCACGTTCGAGCGGCCGCTGTCGGTCGAGCCCTGGCCGAGCGCCACCGAGTTCGAACCGGCGGTGACCGACGGTGCCTGCGCGCCGGGTGCCGACATGTCGCCGGCATAGCCGCCGGCGCTGAGCGAGCGCGTGGTGTTGTTCGCCGCGGTGGTGGACAGCGAGGCCACCTGCGCGCTGACCGTGCCGAGGCTCGACGACAGCGACGTGACCGAGGTGTTGGTCGACGACAGGCTGCTGGACAGCGAGCCGATGCTGGTCGAGGTGGTGGTGGACAGCGACGCCAGGTTGCTGCTCGTGTTCGACAGGCCGGTGGACAGCGAGCCGGTGGTGGTCGAGGTCGAGGTGGACAGCGAGGCGACCGAACTGCTGGCCGTGGACACCGAGCTGGACAGCGAGCTGACCGAGGTCGAGGTGGACGACGACAGCGCGCTCAGCGAAGTCGAGGTCGAGGTGGACAGCGAGGCCACCGAGCTGTTGTACGAGCTGGCCGCGCTGCTGAGGCTGGTGGACAGCGAGGCCACCGCCGCGTTGGTCTGGTAGAGCTGGCTGCCGTTGACGGCATCCGTGCTGGTGGCGGAGATGCGGCCCGCGGCCAGGTTCGTGAGCTGGCGCTCGGCGCCCGGCGAGCCGATGCTGACCACGCCGGCCGGCGTGCTGCCGGCGAAGTTGCCGAACGTGATGCCACCAACCGTGGCCGAGGTCACCGGCACCGCGGCCGAGGTGATCGCGCCGCTGCCGATCGCCACCGAGTTGTCGATGTTGGCCACCGCGTTCGGGCCGATCGCCACGCTGTCCACGCCCGTGGCGATCGAGTCGCTGCCGGCCGCGGCGTTGGTGTGGAAGTACTTGATGCCGGTCGAGTTGATGCTGTCGAGCGCGCTGCCGACGTTGTTGACCGTCGAGGTCGTGCCGTTCGTCTGGTAGGTGGTGTACGACGGCGCCGTGATCGTGCCCGTGGTGGGGTCGTAGGTGGCACCGCCGCCCAGCGCCGATGCCACGCCCGCGCTCGCCTTGCCCGTGGCGTTCACGGCCGAGCTGACCGTGGTGGACAGCGAGCTGACGCTCGACGAGGTCGACGTGGACAGCGACGTGAGGTTGCTGTTCGTCGAGGCCAGGCCAGTGGACAGCGAGCCCGTGGTGGTGGACAGCGAACCGAGGCCGGTCGAGGTCGACGACGACAGCGAGGCGATGTTGCTGGTGGTGCTGCTCAGGCCGGTGGAGAGCGAGGCCACGCTGCTGCTGGTGGTGCTGAGGCCGGTGGACAGCGACGAGACGTTGCTGTTGGTGGTGCTCAGGCCGCTCGAGAGCGAGGCGACGTTGCTGGTGGTGCTGCTCAGGCCGCTGGACAGCGAGGCGACGTTGCTCGTCGTCGTGGACAGCCCGGTGGACAGCGAGCCGACGCTGGTCGAGGTCGACGACGACAGCGAAGCGACGTTGCTGGCGGTGGTGCTCAGGCCGGTGGAGACGGTCGACGAAAGTGAGGCGACGTTGCTGGTGGCGGTTGACAGGCCCGTGGACAGCGAGCCCACGCTGGTCGACGTCGAGGACGAGAGCGAGGCGACGTTGCTGGCAGTGGTACTCAGTCCGCTCGACAGCGAGGTGACGTTGCTGGTGGTCGTCGACAGCCCGGTGGACAGCGAATCCACGCTGGTCGACGTTGAAGACGAGAGCGAAGCGACCGTGCTGGTGGTCGTGCTCAGACCACTCGACAGCGAAGCGACATTGCTCGTGGTCGTCGAGAGGCCGGTGGACAGGGAGCCGACGCTGGTCGAGGTCGAGGACGAGAGCGAAGCGACGTTGCTGGCGGTGGTACTCAGTCCGCTCGACAGCGAGGTGACGTTGCTGGTGGTCGTCGAGAGGCCGGTGGACAGCGAATCCACGCTGGTCGACGTCGAGGACGAAAGCGAAGCGACCGTGCTGGTGGTCGTCGAGAGGCCGGTGGACAACGAGCCGACGCTGGTCGAAGTGGACGACGACAGCGACGCCACGTTGCTGGTTGTGGTGCTGAGGCCGGACGAGAGCGACGTGACGTTGCTGTTGGTCGTGCTCAGACCGCTCGAGATCGAAGCGACGTTGCTCGTTGTGGTCGAGAGCCCCGTGGACAGAGAGTCAACGCTGGTCGAAGTCGAGGACGACAGCGAGGCGACGCTGCTGGTCGTGGTGCTGAGGCCGGACGACAGCGATGTGACGTTGCTGTTGGTCGTGCTCAAGCCGCTCGAAAGCGAAGCGACGTTGCTCGTCGTAGTCGAGAGCCCAGTGGAAAGAGAGCCAACGCTGGTCGAAGTGGATGACGACAGCGACGCCACGTTGCTGGTCGTGGTGCTGAGGCCGGACGACAGCGACGTGACGTTGCTCGTTGTAGTCGAGAGCCCAGTGGACAAAGAGCCAATGCTGGTCGAAGTCGCTGATGACAGCGATGCGACACTGCTGGTCGTAGTGCTGAGACCGGACGACAACGACGTGACATTGCTGTTGGTGGTGCTCAAGCCGCTCGACAGCGATGCGACATTACTCGTGGTCGTCGAAAGGCCGGTGGACAACGATCCGACGCTGGTCGAAGTGGATGACGACAGCGATGCCACGTTGCTGGTCGTGGTGCTGAGGCCGGACGACAACGACGTGACGTTGCTGTTGGTGGTGCTCAACCCGCTCGATAGTGACGCGACGTTGCTCGTTGTGGTCGAGAGCCCTGTGGACAGAGAGCCAACGCTGGTCGAAGTAGACGACGAAAGCGAAGCGACATTGCTGGTCGTGGTACTGAGACCGGACGACAGCGATGTGACGTTGCTGTTGGTCGTGCTCAATCCACTCGAAAGCGAAGCGACATTACTCGTGGTCGTCGAGAG
>JASLEG010000014.1 GCA_030151225.1 Burkholderia sp.
GCCGCCTCGGGCGCCGGCGAACGCCTCGCCGCGCCGCCGGCCACGCGCGCATGAGCGGCAGCGCTGCGTCGCCCGACGCGCTCGAACCGCCCGATTCGCGAACCGCCCGCGACACCGCCGGCCCGCAGCCCGACGCCGCGCCGCCGATGCGCGGCGCGCGGCTCGCGCTGCTGACCTTCGCGCTGTCGCTGGCCACCTTCATCGAGGTGCTCGATTCCACCGTGACCAACGTGGCCGTGCCGTCGATCTCGGGCAGCCTCGGCGTGTCGAACAGCCAGGGCACCTGGGTGATCAGCTCGTATTCGGTCGCGGCGGCGATCGCGGTGCCGCTGACCGGCTGGCTCGCGCGCCGCGTGGGCGAGCGCCGCCTGTTCGTCACCGCGATCGTGCTGTTCACGCTCACCTCGCTGCTGTGCGGCCTGGCCGCCGACCTGCACGTGCTGGTGCTGTGCCGCGCGCTGCAGGGGCTGTGTTCCGGGCCGATGGTGCCGCTCTCGCAGACCATCCTGATGCGCGCGTTCCCGCAGGACAAGCGCACGCTTGCGCTCGCGCTGTGGGCGATGACGGTGCTGCTCGCGCCGATCCTGGGCCCGGTGGTGGGCGGCTGGATCGTCAGCAACTACGCATGGCCGTGGATCTTCCTGATCAACCTGCCGATCGGGCTGTTCTCGTTCTCGGTGTGCGCCACCATGCTGAAGCCCGCGCGCGAAACCCGCGCGACGCGCGAAGCAGGCCCGATCGACGTGGTCGGCATCGCGCTGCTCGTGATCGGCGTGGGCGCGCTGCAGGCGATGCTCGACCTCGGCCACGACCGCGGCTGGTTCGGCTCGCCGCTGATCTGCACGCTCGCGATCGTGGCCGCGCTCGCGATCGTCTCGCTGCTGATCTGGGAGCGCGGCGAGGCCCACCCGGTGGTGGACCTGAGCCTGTTTCGCGACCGCACCTTTTCGTTCTGCGTGCTGATCATCTCGCTGGGCATGATGGCGTTCTCGGTGGTGGGCGTGGTGTTCCCGCTGTGGCTGCAGACCGTGATGGGCTACAACGCGTTCCATTCGGGGCTCGCGGCCGCGCCGCTCGGCATCCTCGCGTTCGTGTTCTCGATCCTGGTGGGGCTGTTCTCGCGCCGCTTCGATGCGCGCGTGCTGGCCACCTTCGGCTTTCTGGTGTTCGCCGGCGTGCAGTGGAACAACGCGCACTTCACGCTCACCATGACCTTCACGCAGATCATCACGCCGGGCCTGATCCAGGGCATGGGCCTGCCGTGCTTCTTCATTCCGCTCACGGCCGCCACGCTGTCGCGCATTCCCGACGACAAGCTCGCCGCCGCCTCGAGCCTGTCGAATTTCCTGCGCACGCTGTCGGCCGCGTTCGGCACCGCGATGAGCGTGACGCTGTGGGAGAACCGCGCCACCTACCACTACGACGTCGTCTCGCAGGCCGTGACCAGGTCCGACGGCAACACGCAGCGCTACCTCGATGCGCTGCATGCCACCGGCATCACCGGCACGCGCGAGCTGCTGTCGATCAGCAACGTGGTGCAGAAGCAGGCCTACATGATGGCCACCGGCGACATGTACTTCATGGCGAGCATGACCTGCCTCGCGCTCGCCGGCCTGATGTGGCTGACGCGCCCGAGGCGCGGCGCGGCCATGAGCATCGGCCATTGAGTCGAACACCGGGATACGGCGAACCGACACGGAACCGACGGGGAACAGCATGAAACTCGGGGCACTGATCATCCTTTACCACCCGCGCGCGGAGCAGCTCGCGCGGATTCGCGGGATCGCGCGCGACGCCGATGCGCTGGTGGCCGTGGACAACACGCCCGCGGCCGATCGCGACGCGGCCGAGGCCGCCGTGCGCGACGGCTTCGCACTGCTGCATCACGGCAATCGCGGCGGCATTGCCGGCGCGTACAACGCCGGGCTGGCCGAGCTGTTCGCGCGCGGCTGCGATGCCGTGGCCCTGTTCGACCAGGACTCGAGCGTGCCGCCGCGCTTCTTCGCCACCATGCGCGAGGTGTGCCCGGGCTTCACCACGCGCAGCTTCCTGGCCGGCCCGCGCATCTTCGACGAGAACGACCGCCGCTATCTGCCCGAGCTCGCCACCGACGGCGTGCACGTGCGCCGGCTGCCGATGCACGCCGACGCGCCGGTGCAGCGCTGCGGCTTCCTGATCTCGTCGGGCAGCGTGATCTCGCGCGAGGCCTACGCGCGGCTCGGCCGCTTCGACGAGGCCCTGTTCATCGATCACGTCGACACCGAATACTGCCTGCGCGCGCTCGCGCGCGACGTGCCGCTGTACGTGGTGCCGCAACTGGTGCTGCCGCATCGCATCGGCAACAAGCGGCGCCACCGCTTCGGGCCGTTCGAGATGTCCGCGATGAATCATCCGTGGTACCGCCGCTATTACAGCGCGCGCAATGCCGTGCAGCTCGGCATGCAGTACGGGCTGCACTTTCCGGTGGCGATCGTGCCCGCGCTGCTGACGCTCTGGCAGGTCGTGCAGGTGGTGCTGTGCGAGGACGACAAGGGCGCCAAGCTCGCGGGCATCGTGTTCGGCGTGGCCGACGGGCTGTCCGGCCGACTCGGCTCGCTCGACGAGGCGCGCCCCGGCTGGGCCGCGCGCATTGGCGAGAGGGTGCGCCACGGATGAAGCGAGGTTTCCGGCCGGCGAGTCCGGCGCGGGCGGCGGGCGCCGCCCTGACGATCTGTGTCGCCTCGTTCTCCATCACGTTCGCGGGCTGCGTGCCATCGGGATTCCAGACCAGCGTGACGCCGCGCGTGCCGGCGGCCGATGCGCTGGGCGCCTTCACCAGGGGCAGCCGCGAGGGCGTGGCCGGTGCCAGGGGCGCGTGGCCCGCGCCCGACTGGGTGAAGCAGCTCGGCGATCGGCAGCTCGACACGCTGGTGGCCGAAGCCTACGAGAACAACCCGAGCCTGCAGGCCGCCAGGGCACGGATCGGCATCGCCCAGGCGCAGCTGCGCGAGTACGCGTCCGTGTCGGGGCTGGTGGGCACCGCCGGCGCCTCGGTCAGCAAGGCGCGGGTGCCGCGCAGCGACGGCCTGGCCAACGTGCAGGTGGGCGGCTACGACGTGCCCGTGAACCTGTTCGACGATCCCGGCGTGTCGTCCTCGTCGCTGTATGCGGGCTTCAATTACCAGATCGACCTGTGGGGGCGCAACGCCGCTGCCACGCGCGGCCTGCTGTCGAATCGCGACGCCGCGCGCGTCGATGCCGAGCAGGCGCGGCTCACGCTCGCCGTCACGCTCGTCACGCTGTACTGCCAGCTCGATCAGGCCTTCGCGCAGCGCGACCTGCTGCGGGAGAAGCGCGCCGCGAGCGACCAGATCGCCGCCGTGCTGCGCGAGCGCGCCGCGCGCGGCATCGACAACGCCTACGACGCCAGCGATGCCGCGATCAAGCGCCGCCGGCTGGTGGCCCAGCTCGCGCTGGTGGACGAGCAGATCAGGCTGACCGAAGTGCAGATCGGCGTGATGACCGGGCGCGGCCCCGAGCGCGGCCTCGCGCTCGCGCGCCCGCATCCCGGCGATCTCGTCGATGCGCCGCTGCCGCCGTCGCTGCCGGTGGCGCTGCTCGGCCGCCGCCCCGACATCGTGGCCGCGCGGCTGCGCGTGCAGGGCGCGTTCTCCGCCATCGACGGCGCGAAGGCCGAGTTCTACCCGAACCTGAATCTGTCGGCGGCGGGCGGCCTGTTCGCGCTGACGCCGGCCGGCCTGCTGCGCGGCCGCGCGTTCGGCGGCTCCGTGGGGCCGGCCGTCACGCTGCCGATCTTCGATCGCGGGCGCCTCAAGGCGAAGCTGGCCGGCGACGTGGCCAGCGCCGACCTCAGCATCGCGCTGTACAACCAGACCGTGGACGAGGCGCTGGGGCAGGTGGCGCGCCAGCTCACGCAGTTGCGCACCGTCGACACGCTGCTGAGCGAGCAGCAGCAGTCGGTGGACGCCGCGCAGCACATCGTCGACATCGCGGCCGAGCGGCACCGGCGCGGCATCGGCATGGAGAAGGACGTCAACAACGCGCGGCTCACGCTGGTGGACGAGCGCACCCAGCTGATCGACCTGCTCGCGAAGCGCCGCGCGCTGCGCATCGGGCTGGTCGATGCGCTCGGCGGCGGCTTCGACGTGACCCGGATGCCGGCGCCCGCCATCGCCCATTTCGAACTCGCTTTCCCCGCCCACGACCGACTCACCGATTCGCACTTCGACTGACGCATGCACGACGACAACAACGATGCGCGCCGCGAGCGCGACGACGCCCACGCCCAGGCCGCCGTGGCGCACGATGCCGGCCCGCTCGCGGCCCGACGCGCCGCGCGGCGGCGCCACTTCGCGCTGTTCCTGGCGCTGGTGGCGATCCTCGCGGTGGCCGCCGCGATCTACTGGTTCCTGAGCGGCCGCTATCACGAGGAAACCGACGACGCCTACGTGGCCGGCAACATCGTGCAGGTGGCCGCGCAGGTGCCGGGCACCGTGATCGACGTGCTGATCAGCGACACCCAGCGCGTGCGCGCGGGGCAGACGCTGGTGCGCCTCGACGACGCCGACGCCGCCGTGGCGCTGGCGCAGGCACGCGCGCAGCTCGCGCAGGCCGTGCGCCAGGCGGCCAACGCCGGCGTGTCCAACGCGATGTACGCCGATGCCGTGGCCGCGCGCCAGGCCGATCTCGACGTGGCGCGGCAGGCCTACGATGCGCGCGCGCATGCGAGCGTCGAGGTGGTGGCGCCCGAGGAGCTGGCGCGCGCGAAGGCGCAGATGGTGTCGGCGCAGGCGCAACTGGCCGCCGCGCAGGCGCAACTCGAATCGGCGCGCGTGCTCGGCAGCCGGGTGGCGGTGGCGGACAACCCGTCCGTGGTGCAGGCCGCCGCGCAGTTCAAGCTCGCGTGGCGCAACCTGAAGCGCACCACGATCGTGGCGCCGGTGGACGGCACCGTCGGCCAGCGTTCGGTGCAGGTGGGCCAGCAGGTCGGGCCCGGCGTGCCGCTGCTCTCGCTGATCCAGCTCGATGCGCTGTGGATCGAGGCCAACTTCAAGGAAGGGCAGATCCGCAACATGCGCGCCGGGCAGCCCGTGCAGGTCGTGTCGGACATCTACGGATCGAAGGTGGTGTATCGCGGGCACGTGGAGGGCTTCTCGGCCGGCACCGGCAGCGCGTTCTCGATGCTGCCGTCGCAGAACGCGGCGGGCAACTGGATCAAGGTGGTGCAGCGCGTGCCCGTGGTGATCTCGATCGATCCGGCCGACCTGGCCGCGCATCCGCTGCGCGTGGGCCTGTCGATGCGGGTGAGCGTGGACACGCACGAGCGCGACGGCCACCTGCTCGACAACGAGCAGCCGCTGCCGGGGCAAAGCACGCGCGTGCACGACAGCGTGGCGGCCGATGCCGAGGCGGCGGCCGCGGCGGTGATCCGGGCGAATCGATGAATCGGCGAATCGATGAATGAGTGAGCGTCGATCCGGCCGATCCGCATCGGTCGGATCTCGTAAATATTGCCAATTCGACGTGATTGAAATCGGTATTTGTCGATTATCGAATATCACATTGTTGTAACTACTTAAAAGTTGAAAATAATCAAGTAATTTCAATTATCTGCAGACCTATCAATATGGACAGGTCTGCCTCTCCCGAATGCGCCTAAGCTTCCCGGCGGGCTTGCGGATCCCCGTCCCGAGCCCGCCGTGTCTCGCCGGTGGCGCCATCTCCTCGTTGTCCAGCTGGCAAGCGATGCGCCTTCGCACGGCCGTTGCATGAATAGAAATGCCGAATTCGATCGAATTGAATTCAGGTATTCGCCGATATTTTCCGATTGATCCGGATGAAATCCCCGTTTATCCAACAGGAGATGGTCTTGAAAACCAAAATCATGAATGGTCTGGCAATCGCGCTGTCGAGCCTCGTGCTGGCGGCGTGTGGCGGTGGCGACGACGGCGCGGGCGGCGCCAGCGTGCTGAAGGCGCAGACGCCTTCGGCGGCGGCCACCAATGTCGCATCGAGGAACGCGGCCGCGGCGCTGCCCGCGAACTTCATCTTCAGTGCGTACAAGGACATCACGATCAGCCTCAACTGGAACACCAACGTCATCTCGACGAACGTGACCGGCACGCTGCAGCCGGTGCTGAACGTGCTGCCGGCGGGGCTCGACACGCTGACCTGGGCGTTCGCCACCGGCGAGTGCGGCAGCGAGAGCTGGTCGGGCCTCAGCGCATCGCAGGTGGCCGCCGCGAACGTGCAGAGCATGGTGAACGCCAACAAGCACTACATCATCTCGACGGGCGGCGCGGCGGGGTCGTTCACGTGCAGCACCGACGCCGGCTTCGACAAGTTCATCCAGACCTACTACTCGGCCAACATGAAGGGCGTGGATTTCGACATCGAGGCCGGGCAGAGCCAGACCGACATCGCCAATCTCGTGCAGCGCGTGAAGACGGCGCAGGCGAACTACCCGGGCCTGCGTTTCAGCTTCACGATCGCGACGCTCGGCGGCAACGCCGCGCAGAGCCTCGGCAGCATGGGCGTGGAGGTGATGAACGCGATCCAGGCCGCCGGTCTGCAAAACTACACGATCAACCTGATGACGATGGATTACGGCAGCGCCAATGCGGGCAACTGCACGCTCGGCAGCAACGGCCAGTGCGAGATGGGGCAGTCGGCGGTGGCGGCGGCCAACAGCCTGCACAGCTACTGGGGCGTGCCGTACGGCCAGATCGAGCTGACCCCGATGATCGGCGGCAACGACACGCAGGGCGAGACCTTCACGCTCGACGACGTGGCCACCGTGACGAGCTTCGCGCAGCAGAACGGGCTGGCCGGGGTGCATTTCTGGTCGTTCGATCGTGACACGGATTGCACGCAGAGCTATGCGTCGCCGACCTGCAACAGCTACGGGCAGGCGGGCACGCTGGGGTTCGCGAACCGGTTCGTTTCGCAACTGGGGCTGTGAGGCGGGGGTGAGTTGGGCACGCGCCGCGCGCCGGATCGGCGCGGCGCGTGTCTTGCGAGGGTAAGGGGAGGGCGATGCGCCACGCTACGCCGTGCTCGGCGGCGAATTCGCCGGCCTCGATCGCCGCGGCCACATCGGATTCGGCGGGTGGGTTCATCGCGACATCGTAAGCGAAGCCGGCTACGCCCGGCGGCCGTTCAAACCCCCGCCCGCTCGATCCATTCCCACACCCGCGCATCGGCGAAATCCCGGATCGTCTCGCTGGCTCCGGCTTCGCGCAGCTGCGCATCCGACAGCGCCCCCAGCATCCCGAACGTGAAGATGCCCGCGCTGCTGGCCGAGCGCACGCCCGAGGCCGAATCCTCGAACGCCACCGCGCGCCGCGCGTCGCCGCCCAGCATTTCGAGCGCGGTCAGATACGGCAGCGGATGCGGCTTGCCGTGCGCGAGCTCGCCGCCGATCACCAGCACCTCGAAGCGGGTCTCGAGCCCGAGCGCGGCCAGCATCATCGTGGCGTTCTCGCGCGGCGCGTTGGTCACCACGGCGCAGCGCGCGCCGCTGCGATCGATGTGGCGCAGCAGCGCCTCGATGCCGGCCGTCGGCTCGAGCCGCGCGCCGAGCTGATCGCGGAACAACTGTTCCTTCTCGGCGGCCAGCACGCGGTACTCGTGCTCGGGCATGCCCGGAAACAGCCAGTCGAAGATCATGTGATCGGGAAAGCCCATCACGCGCGCGCGGTAGTCGTCGAGATCGATCGAACGCTGCCAGCGCGCGAGCAGCGTATTGAATGCCTTCAGATGCAGCGGATCGGTGTCGACGAGCGTGCCGTCGAGGTCGAACAGGTACGTGATGGCGCTCACCGTGGCGGGCCCTCCGGGCAAAACGACCAGTCTCGCGATTGCGCCGCGCTTTGGCAAGCTGGCAGAACTGTCGGCTATTCACATGCTGGGACGCGGCATGCGCGGTGTGTCGCACGGCCATGTCGGCGGCGATCAACCGCGTGTCGGGTTTTGCACACCGCCCGCCCCGTGCGGCGGACTACCCTCTGGAGGCTTGCTGCCCGACCCGCGCGCGGCCGCGCCGGGCGCAGTGCAGCTCGAGCCAGACAGACAGGAGACACAACCATGAGCAGCAATCGAGGAGTCGTGTATCAGGGCCCAGGCAAGGTCGAGGTGCAGAAGATCGACTATCCGAAGATGGTCGACCCGAGCGGGCGCAAGATCGGCCACGGCGTGATCCTGAAGGTGGTCAGCACGAACATCTGCGGCTCCGACCAGAACATGGTGCGCGGCCGCACCACGGCACCGGTCGGCCTCGTGCTCGGCCACGAGATCACCGGCGAGGTGATCGAACTCGGCGCGGACGTGGAAACGCTGAAGCTCGGCGATATCGTCACGGTGCCGTTCAACGTGGCCTGCGGGCGCTGCCCGATGTGCCGCGAGCAGAGCACGGGCGTGTGCCTGAACGTGAATCCGGCGCGCGCCGGCGGTGCCTACGGCTACGTGGACATGGGCGGCTGGATCGGCGGCCAGGCCGAATACGTGCTGGTGCCGTATGCCGACTTCAACCTGATCAAGTTCCCGGACCGCGATCAGGCGATGGCGAAGATCCGCGACCTGACCTGCCTGTCCGACATCCTGCCCACCGGCTACCACGGCGCGGTCACGGCCGGCGTGAAGCCGGGCTCGACCGTCTACATCGCCGGCGCGGGCCCGGTGGGGATGGCGGCGGCGGCCTCGGCGCGCCTGCTCGGCGCGGCGGTCACGATCGTCGGCGACATGAACGCGGAGCGTCTCGAGCACGCGCGCAAGGTGGGCTTCGAGACGGTGGACCTGTCGACGGACACGCCGCTCGGCGAGCAGATCGCCCGGATCGTCGGCAAGCCCGAGATCGACTGCGCGGTGGACTGCGTGGGCTTCGAGGCACACGGCCACGGCTCGGAAGGCAGCGCGGTGGAGGCGCCGGCCACGGTGCTGAACTCGCTGATGGACATCGTGCGCCCGGCCGGCGCGATCGGCATCCCGGGCCTGTACGTGACCGACGATCCGGGCGCGAAGGACAAGGCCGCGCAGCACGGCAGCCTGAGCATCCGCTTCGGCCTGGGCTGGGCGAAGTCGCACACCTTCCATACCGGCCAGACGCCGGTGCTGAAGTACAACCGCAACCTGATGCAGGCGATCCTGTTCGACCGCCTGCCGATCGCCGAGATCGTCAACGTGACGGTGATCTCGCTCGACCAGGCGCCGGAAGGCTATCGGAAGTTCGATGGCGGCGCGCCGCGCAAGTTCGTGATCGATCCGCACGGCCTGATCGCGGCCTGACGGCGGCTCGCACGCCGCGCTTCACCGCACCCGGCATGCACGGCCCGCGCTTCGGCGCGGGCCGTCTTGCTTGACGGGCGCGCGCGGCTCAGGCCGCTCAGGCCGCGAACTCGCGTGCCGCCAGCGCCTCGGCGGCGGCCGCCACCGGCGCGTCCCACGCGCCGAGCGCGGGCTGCCGGAACAGCCGCATCGATGGATACCACGGCGTGTAGTCGACGTGATCGAGCCAGCGGCTGTCGCCGGCCTTCGACAGCAGCAGCCACACCGGCCGACCCAGCGCGCCGGCCAGATGTGCCGCGCCGGTGTCGATCGACACCAGCAGGTCGAGCCGGTCGAGCACGGCGGCGGTGTCGGCGAAGCTGCGCAGCGCGGGCGCGAGATCCACGATGCCGTGGCGCGCGATGGTGGCGCGCTCGGCCTCGCTCTGCTCGCCCACCTGCAGCGAATGGAAGCGGCAGCCCGGCTGCGCGAGCAGGGGGCCGAGCGCGTCGAGCGAGATCGAGCGATACGGCTCGTGGCGCACCCCCGAGTTGCTGCGCCACACCAGCCCCACGCGCAACGGGCCCGGCGCCTCGAGCGTGGCGCGCACGGCATCGGGCAGCGCGGCGGCCGGCGGCGCCTCCAGATACGGCGTGTCGAAGCGCGGCTGATAGGGCGTGCTCTGGTAGCGCGCGAACAGATTGAACAGCCAGGTCACGCAGTCGCATTCCTCGGCCAGCGCGCCGACGTTCGGGCCGGTTTCGTGCAGATGGCCGCCGGTCGGCAGGATGCCGCGCGCGGCGTCGGGCACCTGCACGGTGATCGAGGCCGCGCCTTCCTGCTGCAGGCACCGCAGGTAGCGCGCGTGCATGAACAGGTCGCCGGCGCCGCCTTCCATCATCACCAGCACGCGCTTGCCGTGCACCGGGTCGTGATGGCCGAGGAACTTGCGCTCGGCCCATTCGAAGCGGCCGCCGTGCCCCGGATACAGCGTCTCGACGATGGTGCGCCGATGCGGCACGTCGCGCAGCTCGCGATAGAGCCGGTGCGCGTCGCGATAGCGGCCCTGGCCGTAGCGGGCCACGGTCTGCTCGAAACGGATCACGTAATGGTTGGGATCGCCGCCGAGGCCGGCCTCGGCGCGCGTGAGCAGCGCGTCGGCCTCGGCGAAGCGGCCGAGGTAGTTCATCTCCACGCCGGCCAGCGCCAGCGCGAACGGCGCGCCCGAGGCACGGGCCGCGGCGGCCACGCGTTCGGCCTGCTCGATGGCGGCGGCCGCGTGGCCGGCCTCGCGCAGCCGGCGTGCGAGGGCGAGCGCGGGCTCGCCGTGCGGATCGTCGAGGTAGGCGAGATAGGCGCTCGCCAGCGCAGCGTCGTGTTGCACGTTCGGTCCGGTCGGTGGGGCGGCGCGCCGCCGCCCGCTCCCGGCCGAACCGCGGGCGGGATCAGGCGTGCAGCGCGAGCACCGGTTGCGATGCGCCGATCGGCAGCATCGGTTGCGCCAGCGGCGCGACCTGCTTGCGGCGTTCGCGGGTCGGTGCGGTGCCGAACGCGTCGCGATAGCTCTTGCTGAAATGGCAGGCCGACTGGAAGCCGCACGCCATTGTAATGTGCATGATCGACATGTCGGTCTGCAGCAGCAGCTCGCGCGCGCGGCGCAGGCGCAGGGTGAGGTAGTAGTGGGTGGGCGTCATGCCGAGATGCTCGCGGAACAGGCGCTGCAGCTGGCGCTGCGACATGTTCGCGAGTCGGGCCAGCTCCTCGCGCGAGAGCGGCTCCTCGATGTTGTTCTCCATCAGCGCGATCACCTCGAACAGCGACTTGTTCGCCGAGCCGAGTCGCGCCACCAGCGGCATGCGCTGCTGGGCGCTGGTGTCGCGCACGTGTTCGACGATGAACTGCTCGGCGATCTGCGTGACGCGCGCGGTGCCCACGCGCGGCGCGATCAGGTTCAGCATCATGTCGAGCGGCGCCACGCCGCCCGTGCAGGTGATGCGATCGCGGTCGATCACGAACAGTTCCTTGAGGAAGCGCGTGTCCGGGAATTCTTCCTTCAGCGCCGACATGTTTTCCCAGTGGATCGCGCAGGCATAGCCCGACAGCAGGCCGGCCTTGGCCAGCGCGTAGGTGCCCGTGCAGAGGCTGCCGAGCGCCACGCCGCCGCGTGCGAAGCGGCGCAGCGTGGCCAGGTGCTCGGCGGTGGTCGCGCGCTGCACGTCCACGCCGCCGCACACGAAGCTCACGTCGGGTTGCCCGATCGAGTCGGCCGGCACCGTGTCGACGGACAGGCCGTTGCTGGCCGTGACCAGGCCGCCCTGCGGCGACACCACCGACCAGCGGTACAGCGTCTGACCACTCAGGTAATTGGCCATCCTCAGCACCTCGATCGCGTTCGTGAACGCGATCATGGTGAAGTTCGGCAGTGGAACGAACGCGAAGTGGGATAACGTCGCGGTGCGATCGGGGGACATGGGGGCGTTCCTTGAATCGGGAATCGGCGCGCTGGGGAACACGGCGGGGCTATTGTGGAATCCGGCGCAACAACCATGCCATACGGCTAAACCCTGATCGCGCCGTGGGGCGGGGCTTCGCAACGCTTGTTGCAGCGCACCGTCGCGGGGAGCGCTGCACCGCGCTGAATCGCGCCGGGCGCGGCTGGCACCGCCGCGGTGCCGCCGCGAGAACCGGCCGACAGGCACCGCTCTCGGGGCTAACCCGGAGGCGCCCCGATCTGCCTGAAAGCGACGCCGGGCTTGCCTGCCGGCGACGGCCGCGAGCCGACTTGTACAAAACGGACGCGCATGTCGGAAAAGGCAAAGAAAGCGTCTGAATTCATCAATCGGCCAAAAATCCGAACGACAAGAATAGAGCCGTCGGCAGCCACTGGAAAATCCCGGCTCAAACCCTTGCAGGACGGGGGTTTCACGGAAACGGTGGCGCCCGGATCGCCCGACCGATCGCCCACACATACGCGCCAATCTGGAGAAACACATGAGCACGCTGCATCAGGACAGCATCATCATCGACGGCCTGAACATCTCGAAGTTCGATCGTTCGGTCTTCGAGGATATGCACAAGGGCGGCGTGACGGCCGCGAACTGCACCGTGTCGGTCTGGGACAGCTTCATCAAGACGGTCGACAACATCGGCACGATGAAGAAGCAGATCCGCGAGAACAGCGAACTGCTCACGCTGGTGCGCACCACCGACGACATCGGCCGCGCCAAGCGCGAGGGCAAGACGGGCGTGATCCTCGGCTTCCAGAACGCGCATGCGTTCGAGGACAACCTCTCCTACATCGAGGCGTTCGCCGACATGGGCGTGCGCGTCGTGCAGCTCTGCTACAACACCCAGAACCTGGTCGGAACCGGCTGCTACGAGCGTGACGGCGGCCTGTCCGATTTCGGCCGCGAAGTGATCACCGAGATGAACCGCGTGGGCATCATGGTCGACCTCTCGCACGTGGGCGGCAACACCTCGTCGGAAGCGATCGCGTTCTCGAAGAAGCCGGTCACCTATTCGCACTGCCTGCCCTCGGGCCTGAAGGAACATCCGCGCAACAAGAGCGACGACCAGCTGCGCGAGATCGCCGACGCCGGCGGCTTCGTGGGCGTGACGATGTTCGCGCCGTTCCTCGCGCGCGGCATCGACGCCACGGTGGACGACTACATCGAGGCGATCGACTACGTCGTGAACCTGATCGGCGAGGATGCGGTGGGCATCGGCACCGACTTCACGCAGGGCTACAGCACCGAGTTCTTCGACATGCTCACGCACGACAAGGGACGCTATCGCCGCCTCACGAACTTCGGCAAGGTGGTGAACCCCGAAGGCATCCGCACCATCGGCGAATTCCCGAACCTGACGGCCGCGATGGAAAAGGCCGGCTGGAAGGAGTCGCGCATCCGCAAGATCATGGGCGAGAACTGGGTGCGCGTGTTCAAGGACGTCTGGGGCGCCTGAGCCGCACCGAGCCCGCCACTTTCCCCTTTATCGATCCGCACCACGCGCCCGCCATCCGCATTCGGGCGCGCGGGCGAAGTCGCGCCCGCCAACGGGCGCCTTGCCTTACCCACGGAGTCAACGATGCAACCGCAACTGCCGATCGACGTCGATCCGAACACCGGTGTCTGGACCACGGACGCGCTGCCGATGCTGTACGTGCCGCGCCACTTCTTCACCAACAACCACGTCGCGGTGGAAGAGGCGCTGGGCGAGGAAGCCTATGCCGAGATCCTGTACTAGGCCGGCTACAAGTCCGCCTACCACTGGTGCGACAAGGAAGCCCCGGTGCACGGCATCCAGGGCATGGCGGTGTTCGAGCATTACCTGAACCGCCTGTCGCAACGCGGCTGGGGCCTGTTCAGCATCATCGAGGCCGATCCGGTCAACGCGCGCGCCCGCATCGAGCTGCGCCACTCGTCCTTCGTGCTGCAGCAGCCCGAGAAGATCGGCAAGCTCTGCTACATGTTCGCGGGCTGGTTCGCCGGCGCGATGGACTGGGTCAACGACACGACGCCGGAAGGCAAGGGCGCGCCGCGCGCGTTCTCGAAGGAAGCGCAGTGCGCCGGCGAGCACCACGACCATCACGGTCACTGCGTGTTCGAAGTGTCGCCGATCGCTGCCTGATTGTTTACAGAAAACCAATACGACTGAGCACGCCAGAGGTCGCCCGCAATGCGTTATCCGAACCTGTTCAAGCCCATGACGCTCAATCAGCTGACCTTGCGCAATCGCATCGTCAGCACAGCGCATGCCGAAGTGTATGCGGAGCCGGGCGGCCTGCCTGGCGACCGCTACATCCGCTACTACGAAGAAAAGGCGAAGGGCGGCGTCGGCCTCGCGATCTGCGGCGGCTCCAGTCCGGTTTCGATCGACAGCCCGCAGGGCTGGTGGAAATCGGTGAACCTGTCGACCGACAAGATCATCGATCCGCTCACGCGTCTCGCCGACACGATGCACCAGCACGGCGCGAAGATCATGATCCAGGCGACGCACATGGGCCGTCGCTCGTCGTTCCACGGCGAGCACTGGCCGCACCTGATGTCGCCGTCGGGCGTGCGCGAGCCGGTGCACCGCGGTAACGCCAAGATCATCGAGATCGAGGAAATCCGCCGCATCATCTCCGACTTCGCGGCCGCGGCCAGGCGCGTGCAGGCGGCGGGCATGGACGGCATCGAGATCTCGGCGGCTCACCAGCACCTGATCGACCAGTTCTGGAGCAAGCGCTCGAACCACCGCACCGACGAATGGGGCGGCAGCCTGGAAAACCGCCTGCGCTTCGGCATCGAGGTGCTGACCGCGGTGCGCGAGGCGGTGGGCAAGGATTTCTGCGTCGGCCTGCGCATGTGCGGCGACGAATTCCACGAGGACGGCCTCGACCACGAAGCGCTGAAGGAAATCGCGCAGGCGATGTCGGAGACGGGCCTGATCGACTACCTGAGCGTGGTGGGTTCGGGCGGCGACACGCACAACACGATCGCCAACTGCATGCCGCCGATGGCGCTGCCGCCGGAGCCGTTCGTGCACCTCGCGGCCGGCATCAAGTCGGTGGTGAAGATCCCCGTGATGCACGCACAGAGCATCCGCGACGCGGGCCAGGCCGAGCGCCTGCTCGCCACCGGCATGATCGACCTGGTGGGCATGACGCGCGCGCAGATCGCCGATCCGCACATGGTGATCAAGATCCGCGACGGCCGCGAGGACGAAATCAAGCAGTGCGTCGGCGCGAACTACTGCATCGACCGCCAGTACAACGGTCTCGACGTGCTGTGCATCCAGAACGCGGCCACCTCGCGCGAATCCACGATGCCGCACGTGATCGAGAAGTCGCGCGGCCCGAAGCGCAAGGTGGTGGTGGTGGGCGCGGGCCCGGCCGGCCTCGAGGCGGCGCGCGTGGCGAAGCTGCGCGGCCACGACGTCGTGCTGTTCGAGAAGAACGCGGAAGTGGGCGGCCAGGTGATGATCGCGGCGAAGGCGCCGCAACGCGAGCAGATGTCGGGGATCATCCGCTGGTTCGACATGGAAACCAGGCGCCTCGGCGTGGACCGCCGCCTGGGCGTGGCCGCCGACGAGAAGATGATCATGGCCGAGAAGCCGGACATCGTGGTGCTGGCCACCGGCGGTTCGAGCTTCACCTGGCAGGTGCCGGGCTGGGGCGTCGAGCAGGGCCTCGCGGTCAGCTCCTGGGACATCCTCACGGGCAAGGTCGAGCCGAAGAAGAACGTGCTGCTGTTCGACGGCGTCAGCACGCACGCGGGCGCGGGCGTGGCCGACTTCATGGCGAGCCGCGGCTCGCTGGTGGAAGTCGTCACGCCGGACGTGAAGGTGGCCGACGATTGCGGCGGCACGACCTTCCCGATCTTCTATCGCCGCCTCTACGCCTTCGGCGTGGTGCCGACCCCGAACACCATGCTCGACCGCGTGTACGAGGAAGACGGCAAGCTGATCGCCGTGCTGCGCAACGAATACACGGAAGAGCTGGAAGAGCGCGCCGTCGATCAGGTGGTGATCGAGAACGGCTCCTCGCCGAACGACGAGCTGTACTGGAAGCTGAAGCCGGAATCGCTGAACCGCGGCCAGATCGATCCGCACACGCTGTTCGCGGCCGAGCCGCAGCCGTGCCTGTCGGAAGAGCTCGGCAACGGCCGCTTCCTGCTGTTCCGCGTGGGCGACTGCATCTCGATGCACAACGTCCATGGCGCGATCTATGACTCGCTGCGTCTCGTGAAGGACTTCTGACGATGAATCCGGCTTTCCTGATTACCGCGCTGCTCTGGCTGTCGGTGGCGGGGCTCGCGTTCGCGGTCGCGAAACGCTCCGCGTTCTGGCGCGTCGGCCGGGCCACGGCGCCCGGCGCGTTCGGCATCGGCAACCTGTTCACCATCCCGAAGCGCTATTTCGTGGACCTGCACCACGTGGTGGCGCGCGATCCGTACATCGCCAGGACCCACGTGGCCACGGCGGGCGGCGCGATCGGCGCGCTGGCGCTGGTGTTCGTCAACTACGGCCTGGCGATCTACTCGCCGTGGCTCGACAAGCTGATCTTCCTCGCGGCGCTCGCGATGCTGGTGGGGGCCGTGTTCGTGTGGCGCCGCCGTGCCGCGAAGGACGTGCCGGCCCGCCTGTCGCGCGGCCCGTGGAATACGCTGCCCTTGCTGCTCGGCTCGTTCGCGCTCGGCCTCGTGCTGTTCGCGGTGGTGCCGGCCGGCGCGATGTCGGGCGCGTTCGCGGTGCTCTGCGCCGTGCTGATCGCGATCGGCGCGTTCGCGATGACCTTCGGCGCCGCCCGTGGCGGCCCGATGAAGCACGCGATCGCCGGCCTGCTGCACCTGGCCTTCCATCCGCGCCAGGAACGCTTCGCGGGCAGCCGCGACGGCTACACCGGCAACGGCACCGCCGTGCCGCCCACCGCGCTGAAGCTGCCCGACATCGAGCAGCAGGAATACGGTGTCGGCAAGCCCGTGGAATTCCGCTGGAACCAGCTGCTGAGCTTCGACGCCTGCGTGCAGTGCGGCAAGTGCGAGGCCGCGTGCCCCGCGTTCGCCTCGGGTCAGCCGCTGAACCCGAAGAAGCTGATTCAGGATCTGGTGACCGGCATGGCCGGCGGCACCGATGCCGCCTACGCCGGCAGCCCCACCCCGGGCATTCCGGTGGGCCGCCACGGCGGCGAGCCGAACGGCCCGATCGTGTCGGGCCTGATCGACGCCGACACGCTGTGGTCGTGCACCACCTGCCGCGCCTGCGTGCAGGAGTGCCCGATGCTGATCGAGCACGTGGACGCGATCGTCGACATGCGCCGCAACCAGACGCTCGTGCACGGCACGGTGCCGGGCAAGGGCGCGGAAACCATCGCCAACCTGCGCGAGACCGGCACGATGGGCGGCTTCGACACCGCCGCGCGCTACGACTGGTCGGTGGACCTGCAGGCGCCGGTGGCACAGCCGGGCCGCCCGGTGGACGTGCTGATCGTGGCCGGCGAGGGCGCCTTCGACATGCGCTACCAGCGCACGCTGCGCGCCTTCATCAAGGTGCTGAACAAGGCCGGCGTGGATTACGCGGTGCTGGGCCGTGCCGAGACCGATACCGGCGACACCGCGCGCCGGCTCGGCGACGAGGCCACCTTCCAGCTGATGGCGAAGCAGCTGATCGCCACGCTCGACACGCTGTCGTTCAAGCAGATCGTGACGGCCGACCCGCACGTGATGCACAGCCTGCGCAACGAATACCGGGCGCTCGGCGCCCGCTACACGGTCAAGCATCACACCGCGTTGGTGGCCGAGCTGGCCGAGGCCGGCAGGATCAAGCCCCAGGCCACCGAGGCGCTGCGCGAGAAGACGATCACGTATCACGATCCGTGCTACCTCGGCCGCTACAACGGCGAGACCGAAGCGCCGCGCAAGCTGCTCAGGGCGATCGGCATCCAGGTGGTGGAGATGGAGCGCAACGGCATGCGGGGTCGCTGCTGCGGCGGTGGCGGCGGTGCGCCGCTCACCGACATCCCGGGCAAGCAGCGGATCCCGGACATCCGCATCGCCGACGCGCGCGCCATCGGCGCCGACGTGGTGGCGGTGGGTTGCCCGAACTGCACGGCGATGCTCGAAGGCGTGGTGGGCCCGCGCCCGGACGTGCTCGACGTGGCCGAACTCGTCGCCGCCTCGCTGGAGTGATTCGATGAACACGATCAAACGTATCGATCCGCGCCGGCCCTTCGTGGTCACGCCGGCCGGACTCAGGCGCATCACGCTCGGCGAGGTGGGCTCCGGCGCCGCCAGCCAGGCGCACTGGACCGGCCACGCGCATCACGATGCGCCGAAGCCGATCCGCAGCGTGGAGGCCGCCGAGCACGTGCTGCTGGTGGTGGGCCACCCCGAGCGCGGCGCGCTCGACGATCACACGCGCCAGACGGCTGCCGCTGCCGCGCTGCTGGCCGACGCGCGCACCGAAGTCGTGCTGCTGTCGTTCGGCGAACTGAAGGACGAGGTGGCCGAGCTCGGCATCGACAAGCTGATCGAGCTGCCCGGCTTCGAGCGCCGCGCGTTCGCGCCGGAGGCCGAGCTGCAGGCGCTGCTGGCCTGCGCCGCCGCGCTCGCGCCGCGCCACGTGTTCGTGCCCGACAACGCCACCGGCGACGGCGACCTCGGCCGCCGCTATGCCGCCGCGCTCGGCGCGAGCGTGGCCGCCAACGTGGTGGAGATCGACGCGAGGCACGTGGGCGTGTATGCCGACGCGAAGCGCGTGTTCTGCACGCGCTCGCTGCCCGAGGTCGTGCTGCTGGCGCCGAACGCGGTGGAGCCGAAGCTGCCCTTCGTGGGCGCCGCGCGCAAGCTCGATGCACCGTTCGCGCTCGGCACCGGCACCGCACGCGGTTATCGCGATCTCGGCATGGAGGAACTCGACGCGGCCCAGGTCGCGCTGGAGGAAGCCGACTTCATCGTGTCGGCCGGCAACGGCGTGACCGACATCGGCGCGTTCGAGCAGCTGGCCGGCGTGTTCGGCGCGGCGATCGGCGCGAGCCGGGTGGCCGTGGACAACGGTCACTTCACGCGCGACAAGCAGGTGGGCGCGACCGGCAAGACGGTCGAGGCCAGCCTCTACATCGCGTTCGGCATCTCGGGCGCCGTGCAGCATCTGCAGGGCATCAAGGATTGCCGCCACGTGATCGCAGTGAACCTCGACGCCAGCGCGCCGATCGCCAAGCGCGCCAACCTCACCGTGGTGGGCGACGCGCAGGCCACCATCGCCGCGCTGATCGAACAAGTGAACGCCGCGCGCGCGGCACGCGGCCGTGCGAGCGAGCACGGCACGCGGCATCTGGAAGGAGTGGCCGCATGAACGCCCCCCGCAAACTGTCGCGGATCGCCGTGCTCGTCTCGGTGGGTCGCCACCCGGTCAGCGGCACGCCGCGCTACAGCCGCAACGACGCCGCCGCGCTCGAGCTGGGCCGCAAGCTGGCCGGCCAGCACGGCGCGCAGCTCGACGTGCTGCACGCCGGCGACGCGTCGGACCCGGCGCTGGCCGATTACCTCGCGCTCGGCGCCCGCAAGGTGGAGGTGCTCGCCTGCCACCCTGGCGACGACGCGGTGGCGCCGCTCGCCGCGCGCCTGGCCGGCGTGGATCTGGTGCTGACCGGCACCCGCGCCGAGGGCGCGTTCGACACCGGCCTGCTGCCGTACCGGCTCGCCGCGAAGCTCGACGTGGGCCTGGCCGGCACGGCGGTGGACATCGAGGTGGCCAACGGCGAGGCGGTGATCCGCCAGTTCCTGGCGAAGGGCCTGCGCCGCAAGGTGGCGGTGACGCTGCCGGCCGTGGTGGCCGTGCATCCGCTCGCCAGCGTCGAGCCGCGCTACGCCTATGCGCGCCAGCGCGCCGGCAGCATCGCCGAGGTCGCCACGCAGGCGGCGCCCGCTGCCGATCTGGCGGACTGGAAGGCCGCGCCGACCGAGCGCAAACCCGTCAAGCTGGTGGCCGCCGAGAAGCGCTCCGGACACGCGCGGATGCTGTCCGCGACCACCACCGAAAGCCGCGGCGGCAACGTCGTAATTGAGGGGAGTTCGGTCGAAAAAGCACAAGTGATACTGGCGTATTTGCGCGAGCATCAACTGATCGATTACTGATTCGCAGCCCCTGCACACGGGCTGCAACCAAGGATGGAAGCCGGAGCACACGATGAATCAAACCGTAGACATTCGCGCGCTGGTGGAGCGCCGCAAAGAGGGCTACAGCCTGGAGGCGCCGTTCTATCTGAGCGAGGAAATCTTCCAGCTCGACATGGACGCGATCTTCCGCAAGCACTGGATCCAGGTGGCGATCGAGCCGGACGTGCCGGAACCGGGCGACTACGTGACGGTTGAGCTCGGCAGCGATTCGATCCTGATCGTGCGCGACGACGACATGGAAATCCGCGCGTTCCACAACGTCTGCCGCCACCGCGGCGCCCGCCTCTGCAACGAGGACAAGGGCTCGGTCGGCAACATCGTGTGCCCGTACCACAGCTGGACCTACAACCTCACCGGCGCGCTGATGTTCGCCGAGCACATGGGCGAGAAGTTCGACCGCTGCAAGCACAGCCTGAAGTCGGTGCACCTGCAGAACCTGGGCGGCCTGCTGTTCGTGTGCCTGGCCGAGGAGCCGCCGGCCGACTTCGAGCAGTTGCGCGCCGCGATGGAGCCGTACCTGCTGCCGCACGATCTGCCGAACACCAAGATCGCCGCGCAGATCGACATCATCGAGGAAGGCAACTGGAAGCTCACGATGGAGAACAACCGCGAGTGCTATCACTGCGTGGCGAACCATCCGGAGCTGACCATCTCGCTGTACGAATACGGCTTCGGCTACCAGCCGTCGCCGGCCACGGCCGAAGGCATGGCCGCGTTCGAGCGCACCTGCGACGAGCGCGAGAAGCAGTGGGGCGAAATGGGCCTGCCGTCGGTCGAGGTGGAGCGCCTGCTCGACACCACCGGCTTCCGCACCCAGCGCCTGCCGCTCGACCGCGCCGGCGAATCGCAGACGCTCGACGCGAAGGCCGCCTCGAAGAAGCTGCTCGGCGAATTCGCGCAGGCCGACCTCGGCGGCCTGTCGTTCTGGACCCAGCCGAACTCGTGGCATCACTTCATGGCCGACCACATCGTCACCTTCTCGGTGATCCCGCTGTCGGCCGGCAAGACGCTGGTGCGCACCAAGTGGCTCGTGCACAAGGACGCGAAGGAAGGCATCGACTACGACGTCAAGAACCTCACGGCCGTGTGGAACGCCACCAACGACCAGGATCGCGCGCTCGTGGAATTCTCGCAGCGCGGTGCCTCGAGCAGCGCGTACGAGCCGGGCCCGTACTCGCCGTTCACCGAAGGCCTCGTCGAGAAGTTTTCGGCGTGGTACATCGGACGCATGGCTGCACACCTGGGCGCCTGAGGCGCTCCGGGCGACGACACACAGCACTGACAGGTAACAGGCGGAGCAAGAGATGATGCGAGATGCCGCGAACTTCGAACCGGTGGACAGCCGCGTGACCCAGCCCGAGTTCTGGCGCGAGGTGCCGGAACGCTGGACCAGCGATGCGGAGGAAACGCTGATCTGCTGCCACGTGCGGCAGGAAACGCACGACGTGAAGAGCTTCTTCTTCCGCTCGCCGGCCGGCCGCTCGTTCGCGTTCGAGCCGGGCCAGTTCGTCACGCTCGAGCTGGACATCGAGGGCGAGACGGTGAACCGCTGCTACACGATCTCGTCGTCGCCGGCGCGGCCGCACACGATCGCGATCACGGTCAAGCGCGTGCCGGGCGGCCAGGTGTCGAACTGGCTGCACGACAACCTGCAGGCCGGCGCGCCGGTGCGGGTGCTCGGCCCGGCCGGCGAATTCACCTGCGCGCGCCACCCGGCCCGCAAGTACCTGTTCCTGTCGGCCGGCTCGGGCATCACTCCGCTGATGTCGATGAGCCGCGCCTACTACGACCTGGCCGAGGATCGCGACATCGTGTTCGTGCACAGCGCGCGCACGCCGGACGACATCATCTTCCCGCGCGAAATCGACATGATCGCGTCGAGCCAGAACAACTTCCGCACCGCGTTCGTGTGCGAGCGCGTGGGCAGCCGCACCAACTGGCCGGGCATCACGGGCTACCTGTCGCTGCCGCTGCTCAAGCTGATCGCGCCGGACTTCATGGAGCGCGAGGTGTTCACCTGCGGTCCGGCGCCGTACATGAAGGCCGTGCGCGAGCTGCTGACCGAGGCCGGTTTCGACCAGAAGCAGTATCACGAGGAAAGCTTCTCGTTCGAAACCATGCTGGACGAGGCCGCGCCGGAGACCGTGGAAACGCTGGTCGAGGAAGGCGTGCCGGTGCCCGAAACCACCCACTTCGCCGTCAGCTTCGCGAAGAGCAACCGCGAGATCTCCTGCGGCGCGGATCAGACCGTGCTGGAGGCGGCGCGCCAGGCCGGCGTGCGGCTGCCGTCGTCGTGCTCGCAGGGCATGTGCGGCACCTGCAAGGTGAAGCTCGTGTCGGGGCAGGTGGAGATGAAGCACAACGGCGGGATCCGCCAGCGCGAGATCGACAACGGCATGGTGCTGCTGTGCTGCAGCAAGCCGCTGACCGACCTCGTGGTGGAAAAGTAGGCGCGGCACACGAAGGGCAGGACGCAGCAGAGGCAGCCAGGCAAGGCGACCGGACGCGCCACACGTCGCATATCGGCAAGGACGTGTCGGAAAACGACGATACCGGGGAATTGTGGTTGCGGAACCTAGAGAGACCCACAAGGCGTGCGACGTCACGCCAACGACCACCCCAAGGAGATCGACCATGAAGTTCATCGCAAAACTGGCCTGGTGCGGTGCCGTCGCCGCGCTGATGACGGCCGCCGCGCCTTCCTTCGCCGATACGAAGCCGACCATCAAGATCGGTTACGTGGAAGGCTGGGACGACAGCGTCGGCACGTCGAACGTGGCTGCGCAGATCATCGAGAAGAAGCTCGGCTACCCGGTGCAGCTGGTGCCGGTCGCCGCGGGCGTGATGTGGCAGGGCGTGGCGCGCGGCGATCTGGACGCGACGCTGTCGGCCTGGCTGCCGGTGACGCACGGCGCGTACTGGGATCAGTTCAAGACCAAGGTCGTCGACCTCGGCGTGAACTACCCGGGCGCCAAGATCGGCCTGATCGTGCCGAGCTACGTGAAGCCGAAGAGCATCGCCGATCTCGAGGCCGACAAGGCCGACTTCGGTGGCCGCATCGTCGGTATCGATGCCGGCGCCGGCGTGATGCGCAAGACCGACGACGCGATCAAGGCCTACGGCCTGTCGTACAACCTGATGGCGAGCTCGGGCAGCGCGATGACGGCCGAACTGGCCCGCGCCGAAAACGCGAAGAAGCCGATCATCGTGACGGGCTGGGTGCCGCACTGGATGTTCGCGAAGTGGGATCTGCGCTTCCTGGACGATCCGAAGAAGGTGTTCGGCGAAGCCGAGCACGTGGACAGCGTGGCGAATCCGGGCCTGGAAACCAAGGCCAAGCCGGTCACGGTGTTCCTGAAGAAGTTCCAGTGGAAGCCGGGCGAGCTGGATTCGGTGATGCTGGCGATCCAGGGCGGCGCGAAGCCGGATGCGGCAGCGGCCGACTGGATCTCGAAGCACGGCGACCGCGTCAGCAGCTGGACGGCCGGCGCGCAGTAAGCGCCGTGCGATCGAGCGCGTGACTACGGCGAATACGCGCATCTGATCAAGACTGCGAAGTATCGAGGCCCGTCCGATCCTGGATCGGACGGGCCTTGTTTTTTGCGAAAACCGCTTGTTTTCAGGGGTTTGGTGAAAGTTTTGTTACACTGTGCCGCTTCCGCGGGTTCTCACTGGGAGGTTCTGGATGAGTGAATCAAGGCTGCGCGCGCGCAGCGCCAGCGAGGTCGAATCGACCATTCCACACGAAGAGAAAGGCCAGTCGCTGCATCGAGGCCTCAGCTGGAAGGACGCATTCTGGGTCACCAGCGGCGTGCCGGCCGGCGTGCTGTTCACGATCGGCGGCGTGTGCGCCACGATCGGTCAACCGGCCTGGGCCGTGTGGATCGGCGCCATCACGATGGGTCTGATCCAGAGCGCGACTTATGCGGAAATATCGGGGCTATTTCCACATAAATCGGGCGGCGCGTCGGTGTACGGCGCGATCGGCTGGGTTCGCTACAGCAAGATGATTGCCCCGGTGTCGGTGTGGTGCAACTGGCTTGCATGGTCGCCGATGCTCGCGCTCGGCTGCGGCCTCGCGGCCAGCTACGCGCTCACCTCGCTGTTTCCGGCCGATGCCGCGATCCAGCACTGGCAGCTCACGCTGGCCGATCTCGGCTTCATCAAGCCCGGGCTCACGCTGCGCATCAACGCCACCTTCGTGATCGCCACGATCCTGCTGCTGATCACGTTCCGCCTGCAGCACAGCGGCGCGTCGAAGGCCGCGAAGACCCAGCGCATCCTCGGCATTGCCTCGCTCACACCGCTGCTGATCGTCGGCATCGTGCCCTTCGTGACCGGCGACGTACCGATGTCGCATCTGTTGCCGCTGCTGCCGCTCGGCCACGACGCGCAGGGCAATCTCACGGCCGCCAGCTTCGGCAGCTGGAACGGGCAGGGCCTGGTGATGGCGCTCGGCGCGATGTTCATGGCGGGCTGGGCCTCGTACGGCTTTGAAACGGCCGTGTGCTATACGCGCGAATTCCGCGATCCGGCGCGCGACACCGCCAAGGCGATCTTCTGGTCCGGCGCGCTGTGCCTGATCGTCATGACGCTCGTGCCGATGGCGTTCCAGGGCGCGCTCGGCACCGCCGCCATGCTCGACCCGAAGATCGGCGACGGCACCGGCGTGGCCGCCGCGATGGCCCACATGGTGGGCGGCGGCGTCTGGGTGGCCAACGCGATCGTGGTGATGCTGATGCTGTCGATCCTGCTGATCGTGATGACCTCGATGATGGGTTCGTCGCGCACGCTGTATCAGGCCTCGGTGGACGGCTGGCTGCCGCGCTACCTCTCGCACGTGAACGAGCATGGCGCGCCCACGCGCGCGATGTGGACCGACCTCGGCTTCAACCTCGTACTCCTGATGATGTCGGATTACATGACGGTGCTGTCGATCTCGAACGTCTGCTACATGATCTTCGTGTTCCTGAACCTGCAGTCGGGCTGGATCCACCGCATGGATCGCGGCGACTGGAAGCGTCCGTTCCGCTGCCCTGCCTGGCTGCTCGCGGCCGGCGGGATCTGCGGCTATCTGAATCTCGTGTACGTGGGCGCGGGCGCGAACCTGCAGGGCGAGGGCACGCTGCGCAACGGCCTGATCGCGATGCTGCTGATCGTGCCGGTGTTCATCTATCGCCACTACTGGCAGGATCGCGGGCGCTTCCCGAAGCAGATGCAGCGCGACATGGAACTGGCGGTGCCGCGCCGGCACGGGTTGGTCGAGGCGCTGCCCTATGCGGCACTGATCGCGGCGGCGCTGACGGTGGCGATTTCGTATCACCTCGCCTGGCGCTGAGGCCGCGCTTCATTCACGACGCACGATGCACGGGGCCGTTTCGACGGCCCCGTTCTTTCATGTGTGCGAGGAGCCGATGCCGCGCCCTCAGGCCAGCGCGGTAGCGGCCGGCGCGAGCGTCACGCGCGTCTGCAGCGCGTTCACCGCGAACTGGTGGATCGCCTCGCTGACGGTGGTGCAGCACTCGGGCAGTACCGTCACCGTGTAGCGCTCGGCGGCCTTCGCGATCGCCGTGTGGGTCACGCAGTTCTGCGTCATCATCCCCGCGATCAGCAGGTGGCGTGCGCCGAGCCCTTGCAGCGTCGCATCGAGCGATGTTTCCCAGAAGCCGTCGGCGAAGGCCTTCTCGACGATCGGCGCGTCGGGCGCCGCGGCCAGGATGCGCGGATGGATCGCCACGCCGTGCGTGTGCTCGGCGAACAGGCCGCCGGCCTTCGCGCGCTCGCCGCGCACGACGTGCTGCACGAGTACCACCGGGATCGATTGCGCGTGTGCCTGCGCGATGGCAGTCTCGATCCGATCGAGGGTGGCGTCGGCATGCCAGAGCGGAAATGCGCCGTCGGTGAAGTAGTCGTTCTGCACGTCGATCACGATGAGGACGCGGGTGTCGTGGGTCATGAGGGGGCCGGTAAGCAGGTGGTGGAAAGGCCTCCATCATCGGGCGCGGGCGCGCCGGCCACGAGTGGCCCGAATGCCGGCTTGCGATACTATCGGGCCAATTCCCTGTCTCCCGCCCCGGAGCGCCCATGTCCCGGCCCGTGTTCGTCATCGTCGCGTTCGACCGAATCAGCCCGTTCCACCTCTCGGTGCCGTGCATCGCGCTCGGCGATCCGGGCCCCGGCGAACCCGCCCACACGCTGAAGGTGTGCGCGGCCGAGCCGGGCCCGCTGCGCACCACGGCCGGCTTCGAGCTGCTGACGCATCACGGCATCGCCGCGCTGCGCACCGCGGACACCATCATCGTGCCGAGCTGGCGCGATCCGGCCGAGCGGCCGCCCGAGGCGCTGCTGCGCGCGCTGCGGGCGGCGCACCGGCGCGGCGCGCAACTGGTGGGGCTGTGTCTGGGTGCCTACGTGCTGGCCGAGGCCGGCCTGCTGGACGGCCGCCGGGCCACCACGCACTGGGCCTGCGCGGCCGATTTCGCGGCGCGCTACCCGGCGGTGTCGCTGCAGCCCGACGTGCTCTACGTGGAGGACGGCACGCTGCTGACCTCGGCCGGCTCGGCGGCCGGCATCGACTGCTGCCTGCACATGCTGCGCCAGCGCTATGGCAACGAGCTGGCCAACCGCGTGGCGCGGCGGCTGGTGGTGTCGCCGCACCGGCAGGGCGGCCAGGCGCAGTTCATCGAGCTGCCGATGCCGGCCACGCCCAGGGATTCGACGCTGGCGGCGCTGCTCGACTGGCTGCGCGAGCATCCGGGCGAGACGCACACGCTCGACACGGTGGCCGAGCGCGCGCACATGAGCCGGCGCAGCTTCACGCGGCATTTCCGCCAGCTGACCGGCACCACGCTCAATGCCTGGCTCGTGCGCGAGCGGCTGGCGCGGGCGCAGCGGCTGCTGGAAAGCACCCACTGCCCGGTGGAGCGCGTGGCGGAGCTGGCCGGCTTCGGCACGGCGGTGTCGATGCGCCAGCATTTCGGCCGCGCGTTCGGCGTGTCGCCGGCCGCGTGGCGGGCCACCTTTCAGGCCGAGGCCTTCTCGCTGTCGAACGACCTCCGCGCGGCCTTCACCTCGGCGTGATTCTGGTCGGCCCAGGTCACCAGCACGTTCAGCGCCTCGAACATCGAGCGGCCGAGCTCGGTCAGGCTGTATTCCACGCCCGGCGGCTTGGTGGGAAACACCTCGCGGTGCACGTAGCCATCGCGCTGCAGTTCGTGCAGGGTCTGGGTGAGCATGCGCTGCGAGATGTCGGGCACCAGCCGGCGCAGCTCGCCGAAGCGGTGCGGCTGCTCGGCCAGCGCCATCATCAACAGCGAGGTCCAGCGCCCGCTGATGCCCTCCAGCACCTCGCGGATCGGGCAGTTCGAGAAGTTGCCGTAATTGGCCCGCGCCTCGTCGAGTCGGGTCTTCAGCGAGCGGGGCGCCGTCTTGGTGGTTCCCATTTGGTAACTATCTCCAGAAAAACTGCCTTCTTTACGAATCCAGGCCAAGGCCCGATTATCGTGTAACTCTCAAAAAGAGAGCAACACTCCGAATGAGGTCAGCATGAGCAACACGATTTTCGTCACCGGCGCGTCCGGTCAGCTGGGCCGTCTCGTCATCGATCACCTGCTGGCGCGCGGCGTGCCGGCCGCCCGCATCGTGGCCGGCTCGCGCAGCCCCGACAAGCTCGGCGAACTGGCCGCGAAGGGCATCGCCACGCGCCGCGCCGATTTCGACGATCCGGCCAGCCTGCGCGCCGCGTTCGACGGCGCGCACACGGTGCTGATCGTCTCGACCGATGCGCTCGACGACGCCGGCACCCGCCAGAAGCAGCACCGCAACGCCGTGGAGGCGGCCGCTGCCGCCGGCGCGGCCCGCATCGCCTACACCTCGCTGCCGAATCCGGCCTGCTCGCTGCTGAGCTTCGCGCCCGATCATCGGGAGACCGAACGGGCGATCGTGGCCACCGGCCTGCCGTATCTGTTCTTCCGCAACGGCTGGTATCACGAGAACCTGCTGCGCTCGCTGCCGCATGCGCTGCAGGCCGGCCAGTGGTACTCGGCGGCGAAGGGTGCGAAAACCTCCTATGTGAGCCGCAGCGAGATCGCCGAGGCGATCGCGGCCGCGCTGATCCTGCCCGAAGCCGGCAGCCGGATCTACACGCTGACCGGCGCCGAGGCGCTCTCCAACGAGGCGATCGCCGCGCTGGCGAGCCGCGCCACCGGCAAGCCGCTCGCCGTGGTGCACGTCAGCGACGAGCAACTGCTCGCGGGCCTGACCGGCGCCGGCATTCCGCCCGCGTTCCTGCCGGTGCTGATGTCGATCGAGAAGGAGCTGCGCGCCGGCAACCTGTCGATCGTGACCGATCACGTGGAAACGCTGATCGGCCGCGAGCCGAAGTCGCTGGCCGCGTATTTCGAGGAAGCGAAGGCCGGCTACGCGGGCTGATCGGGCGCGGCGCTCCCGGGGAGGGCGGCCGTGGCGTTAGAATGAGGCCCTTTCTTGACGCCGCCTTTCCTGGGAGAGACACATGTCCTGGTTCATCTACGAAGTACCCGAGTATCACGAAGACGGCGCGCGCATCGAACCCTTCGCCGATCTGCGCAATCGCGTGATGAAGCTGAGCGGCCAGGCGATGGTCGACGAGCTCGACAGCGTGCGCAACAACGCCGCCGCCACGGTGGACACGCCGGCGCACGCGCTGGCCGATGCCGACAACCCGCACGTGTTCCCGATTCCCTATGCCGATTCGATGATCCTGGTCGGCTTCATCTTCGATCTGAAGCGCGAGGGGCAGCAGCTCGTGGTGTCGCCGGTCGAGATGCCCTGGCTGAAGGACGCGTAAGCGCCCGGAGACCAGGAGAAGACGTCGAGGGCGGTATCGCCGCTTCAGAACACCACGGTGCGGTCGCCGTTCAGGAATACGCGCCGCTCGATGAAGGCCTTCACGGCCCGCGCCAGCGTGATGCATTCGGTATCGCGCCCCACCGTCAGCAGCTGTTCGGGGCGGTAGGAATGGTCCACGCGCTCCACCACCTGCTCGATGATCGGGCCTTCGTCGAGATCGTCGGTCACGAAGTGGGCGGTCGCGCCGATCAGCTTCACGCCGCGCGTGTGCGCCTGGTGATAGGGCTTCGCGCCCTTGAAGCCGGGCAGGAACGAATGGTGGATGTTGATCGCGCGATTCGCCAGGCGCGCGCTGGTTTCCGGCGACAGCACCTGCATGTAGCGCGCGAGGATCACCAGCTCGGCGCCGCTCGCCTCGAACAGGTCGAGCCACTGCGCTTCCTGCCGCGCCTTCGTGTCGGGCGTGATCGGGAAATGGTGGAACGGCAGGCCGTGCTGCTCGGCCATCGGCGCGAAGTCGGGGTGGTTCGACACGATCCCCACGATGTCCATCTTCAGCTCGCCCATGCGCCAGCGGAACAGCAGGTCGGCCAGGCAGTGCTCGAGCTTCGACACCAGGATCAGCACCTTCGGGCGCGCGTCGGCGTCGTGGATCGACCACTGCATGTCGAAGCGCTCGGCGATCGGCGCGAATTCGCCGCGCAGCGCGGCGAGGTCGGGCACGTCGCTGGCCTCGGAGGCATGGAACACGCAGCGCACGAAGAAGCGGCCGCTCAGATCGTCGTCGAACACGGTCAGTTCGTCGACGTAACAGCGATGACGGTCGAGCACGCCCACCACGGCGGCCACCTGGCCGGCCGCGCTCGGGCACGACAGCGTCAGCAGGAATCGGGAATTGCGTTCGGAGCCGGACATGCTTTCCTCGGATCGGCGGCGGCGCGGGGCGCCGCTCGCGGCCGCCTGATTGCGGCCAGGCTCCAGTAAAACAGTCCGATATCGGGCTGGATAGAATCGAAACGTCGTGGCGCTGGTATCGAAACGCCAGCGCGCCGCGGCGGCCCGCTCAGCTTTCGGTGGCCAGCACCGCGCGCGCGTTCAGCGCCGATTCGCGGCAGTGCTCGAACAGCCAGCGCCGGAAGCGCGCCACGGTGGGCGCCTCGGGCCGGGTGGGCGGGCGCACGAGGTAGTAGCCGCGCGAGGTCACCACCGGCGCGTCCACGCAGCGCACCAGCTGCCCGCCCGCCACCAGTTCGTCCACCAGCGGCGACCAGCCCAGCGCCACGCCCTGGTTCATCAGGGCCGCGTGCACCACCAGCGCATAACTGTTGAAGGTGAGCCCGTGCGGATCGGGCGGCGCCGTGAGCCCGTGCGCGCCGAACCAGCCCTGCCAGGCCAGCCAGCGCTCGGGCCGGGTGGGCTGCACGTGCAGCAGCGGCAGGCGCAGCAGGTCGGCCGGCTCGGCGATGCCCGGGTTGCGCGCGAGAAAGGCCGGCGAGCACACCGGCGCGACCGATTCCTCGAACAGCCGCGTGGAGGTGCACGACGGCCAGTCGCCGTCGCCGAACAGGATCGCCACGTCGGCGTGGTCGCGCTGCAGATCGGCGTGCTGGGCCGTCACCACGCGCACGTCCACGTCGGGCAGTTCCTCCTTCAGCTTGGCCAGGCGCGGCATCAGCCAGTAGGTGGCGAAACCCACGTCGGTGGCCAGCGTGATCGCACCGCGCGCACGGCGCTCGCGGATGTCGGCGGTGGCGCAGCGCAGCGTGTCCAGGCTCTGGCGCACCGCCTCGAACAGCCGCACGCCGTCCTCGGTCAGCGTCACGCCGCGATGGCCGCGCTCGAACAGCGGTGCGCCGAGCGCCTCCTCGAGCTGCACCACGCGCTGGCTCACGGCCGGCTGCGTGGAGCCGAGCTCGCGCGCGGCGGCCGTGAAGCTGGCGAGGCGCGCCGCGGATTCGAACGCGGAGAGCGCCTGCATCGGCGGCAAGCGGTCGACTCTTCCTGACTGCGCGTCTGGCATAAGCACCTCTGATGGCTCATAAGCAATCGACGTCTTCCCCGCGCCATTCCGGCCAGCGACAGTGAAGTCAGCGCGCTGCGCGCCTTTGCACGGGACACTGCGGGCAAACCCGGAGCAGCAGGCGGCGAAGCGAATCCGTCGATTCTAATTCAGTCAATTCGCGATGCTTAATACGAAGCCGAATATCCTTATATTGATGGCCGATCAACTGACGCCGTTCGCGCTCGCCGCCTACGGCAACCGCGGTGCGATCACGCCGACCATCGACCGCCTCGCGGCCGGCGGCGTGGTGTTCGAATCCGCCTACTGCGCGAGCCCGCTGTGCGCGCCGTCGCGCTTCTCGTTCATGGCCGGCAAGCTGCCGGCCGCGATCGGCGCCTACGACAACGCCGCCGAGCTGCCGGCCCAGACGCTGACCTTCGCGCATTACCTGCGCGCCGCCGGCTACCGCACCGCGCTGGCCGGCAAGATGCACTTCTGCGGGCCGGACCAGCTGCACGGCTTCGAGGAGCGCCTGACCACCGACATCTACCCGGCCGATTTCGGCTGGGTGCCCGACTGGACCCAGCCGGCCGACCGCCCGAGCTGGTATCACAACATGGGCTCGGTGCTCGACGCCGGCCCGTGCGTG
>JASLEG010000293.1 GCA_030151225.1 Burkholderia sp.
ATCACGTCGGCCTTGACGGGCTGCTGCGGCTGTTCTGATCCCGCGGCATCCGAAATGAAAAACGCCGGCGCGATGCAACATCGCGCCGGCGTCTTGTTTTTCTGCCGAACGTTGTCGGCGGGCGATCAGCCCAGCGCAGCCTGCATCGCGCGCTCGATGTCCGCACGCAGGTCGCCCTCGTCTTCCAGGCCGACATAGAAACGCACCAGCGTGCCGCGATGCGCCCAGTCCGGACGCATCGACGCAACGTCGTAAGGCATCGCGAGGCTGCACGCGCCGCCCCAGCTCCAGCCGATCGCGAAGAGTTCGAGCGACTCGACGAAGCGGTCGACCTGCTCCGCGCTGTAGCGTTCGTCGAACACCACCGAGAACAACCCGCCCGCGCCGGTGAAGTCGCGCATGAACGACGCGTGCCCCGGGCAATCGGCGATCTGCGGGTGCAATACCGCCGCGATCTCCGGCCGCGCCTTCAGCCATTGCGCGAGCGCAAGCGCGCTCTTGCTGTGCGCGTCGAAACGCACCTGCATGCTCGGCAGGCTGCGCAGCACGAGCGAGCAATCGTCGACCGACACGCCGATCCCCATGCGCATCCGTGCGCGCTTGAGCTTCAGGTGCAGCTCGTCGTCGACGGTGATCGTCGCGCCCATCAGCACGTCGCTGCCGCCCGACTGGTATTTGGTCAGCGCCTGCACCGAGATGTCCACGCCGTGCTCGAACGGCTTGAACGCGAGGCCTGCCGAGTAGGTGTTGTCGATCGCCGTGATCACGCCGCGCGCGCGCGCCACGGCCGTGATCGCGCGCACGTCGGGCACTTCCATGGTGACCGAGCCCGGTGCCTCCAGCCACAGCAGCTTCGTTTCCGGGCGGATCAGCCCGGCGATGCCGGCGCCGATCAGCGGATCGTAGAAGCGCACGCTGATGCCGAAATCGCGCGCGAGCCAGGTGCCGAGATCCGAATTCGGGTTGTAGACGTTGTGCGGGATCAGCACGTCGTCGCCGGCCTTGACGATGCCGAAGTACACATTGGTGATCGCGGCGAGCCCCGACGGCTGCAGCAGCGCGTGCGCGCCGCCCTCGATCACGGCCAGCTGACGCGCGAGTTCGAGCGAGGTGGGCGTGGCGTGCAGGCCGTAGCGCCATGCGTCGTCGTTGCGCCAGTCGAGCGCGCGCATGGTGGCGAGATCGGGGAACACGACGGTCGAGGCACGCGCGACCGGCGTGCTGAACGATGCCCAGCCCGGCGGCAGTTCGCCTTCGGGCTGCACGATGCGGGTCTGGAGCCCGCGCGAGGGAGTGGTATCGGTCATGAGGGAATGGAGATGCCCGGGCGGCCCGGGGCGTGACGGGAAGACGGCACAGCGTAGCCCGATTCGCCGCATCGCGCCCGATACAATCGGCGCGGGGCGCACCTGTGCGGTGCATGCGGTGCGGGTGCCGCGGCATCGGTCGCGATGCCGCGGCAGAGCGAGACCCGCGCCGTCAGTCGCCGGTGCTCAGGTTGCCGACGCCGCCGACGGCGTGGCCCGCCGGCCTGGCGGCCGCCCTGTCCGGGGCCGGCTTGGCGGCGGGTTTCTCGGCCGGGCGGGTCGACGCGGAAGGCGCGGCGGGCACCGGGTGCACCGCCACCGGCTGCGGATCCGATTCGTCGGCATTCATGCGATCGGCGGACAGCGCGCCCGAGGCATCGAAACGCCCTTCCCACACCCCGGTGATGTTGGTGCCGTCGTTCGACTCCTCGATCTCCAGCACGTCGCCGTCGCGGTCACCCGCGAGCAGGATCACCTGGCCCGTGTCGGCGTAGCGATACTCGCCGTGCACGCCTTCCTCCTTGGTCTTCGGCCCCAGATGCACGATGATCGCGCGCCCGCCGAGCGTGCCTTCGTAGCGCGGCAGTTTCTCGAGCGCCGGATCCGGCTTCAGCGGCTTGGCCGGCGCGGTGTCATCGGGCGGTGGCGGCGCGGCCGCAGCGGCGGCGGCCGCCTCGGTGGTGGACGCCCCCGAGGTGGCCGGTGCGGCCGGCTGCTGGCCGTGCACGGGATCGGCCGGCAGGTTGTGGTGCAGCGGCTGGGCCGGTATCTGGCCGGAGGCGGCCGCCGATGCCTGCGCATGGGCCGTGCCGGCGCCGAGGGTGGCGACCGTGGCCACGAGTGCCGCAGCCAGGGTCGGGAATCGCGAGAGAGAGGATCGGGTTCGGCTTGCTGCTGCCACGTGCGAAAGCTCCTTTTTTACCGGGGAATTGAAATCAGTCCATGCGCTCGAACACGGCCGCGATGCCCTGCCCGCCGCCGATGCACATCGTCACGAGCGCATAGCGGCCGCCGATGCGGTGCAGCTCGTACAGCGCCTTGACCGTGATCAGCGCGCCTGTCGCGCCGATCGGGTGGCCGAGCGAGATGCCCGAGCCGTTGGGGTTCACGCGGTCGGGATCGAAACCGAGTTCGGCAGCCACCGCGCAGGCCTGCGCCGCGAACGCCTCGTTCGCCTCGATCACGTCGAGATCAGCAACGCGGATGCCCGCTCGCTCGAGCGCCTTCCTCGAGGCCGGCACCGGGCCGATCCCCATGTAGGCCGGATCGACGCCGGCATGCGCATAGGCCACCAGCCGCGCGAGCGGCTTGAGGCCGCGCGCCTCGGCCACGCGCCGCTCCATCAGCGTGACGGCCGCGGCTGCGTCGTTGATGCCCGACGCGTTGCCGGCCGTCACCGTGCCGTTCTCCTTCGCGAACACCGGACGCAGCTTCGAGAAATCCTCGACGGCCGCGTCGTGACGCACGTGCTCGTCGGTGTCGAAGGTGACGGTGCCTTTCTTCGAGCCGATCTCGATCGGCAGGATCTGGGTCTTGAAGTAGCCGGCCTTCGTTGCATGCGAGGCCCGGCGGTGCGATTCGAGCGCGAGCGCGTCCTGGGCCTCGCGCGTGATGCCGTATCTGGCGGCCACGTTCTCGGCCGTCACGCCCATGTGGATCGACTGGAACGGGTCGTGCAACGCGCCGAGCATCATGTCGACGATCTTCGCGTCGCCCATGCGCTGGCCGAAGCGCGCGGCCGGCATCGTGTAGGGCGCGCGGCTCATGCTTTCCGCACCGCCCGCCACGGCGATCTCGGCATCGCCGAGCAGCACCGCCTGCGCGGCCGACACGATCGCCTGCAGGCCCGAACCGCACAGGCGGTTCACGGTCAGCGCCGGCGTGTGCTGGGCGATGCCACCCTCGATCGCGGCCACGCGCGCGAGGTACATGTCCTTCGGCTCGGTGTGCACGACGTTGCCGAACACCACGTGCCCCACTTCGTCGCCGCCGAGCGCCGCGCGGTCGAGCGCCTCGCGCACCACGCGCGCGCCGAGCTGGGTCGGCGAAAGATCCTTCAGGCTGCCGCCGAAATCGCCGATCGCCGTGCGCACTCCGCTCACCACCACCACTTCGCGTTGCATGTTGCCTCCGATGTCCTGTGTGAATGACCCGCAGGGTAACGCGAATGGCGGTGACCGCGACCGAGGATGTCCTCAAGCGCGGCGAGCGGAGCGCACGGTCGGGCAACGGCGGCGAACGCGCGAGGGCATTCGCCGCGTGAGGCAGGACGGAAACGACCCGGAAGCGGGTCGGAACCGGGTCGGAACCGGATCAGGCCGGGGCGACCTCGCCCCACAGGTCGTGGCCGTCGGCGCCGGTGATCGTCACCTGCACGAACTCGCCGACCTTGCAGCGCTTCGGGCCCTTGACGGGCTCGACGTACACCACGCCGTCGATCTCGGGCGCGTCCGCCGCGGTGCGGCCCACGCCGCCCTCCGCGCTGACTTCGTCGATCAGCACCTTCAGCGTCTGGCCGACCTTGCGCTCGATGCGCGCGGCCGACACCTGCTCGGCCACTTCCATGAAGCGCGCCCGGCGTTCCTCGCGCACCTCGTCGGGCAGCGCGCCCTCGAGTTCGTTCGCCGTGGCGCCTTCCACCGGCGAGTAGGCGAAGCAGCCCACGCGGTCGAGTTCTGCCTCGCGGATGAAGTCGAGCAGCGTTTCGAACTGCGCTTCCGTCTCGCCGGGGAAGCCGGCGATGAAGGTGCTGCGGATCGTCAGGTCCGGGCAGATCTCGCGCCACTTGCGCACACGGTCGAGCACCTTCTCGGCGTTGGCCGGGCGACGCATGCGCTTGAGCACCTCGGGATCGGCGTGCTGGAACGGCACGTCGAGATACGGCAGCACGTGGCCGCGCGAGGCGCCCTCGGCCATCAGCGGGATGACCTCGTCGACGTGCGGATACGGATACACGTAATGCAGGCGCACCCAGGCGCCGTATTGCGCGGCCAGCTCGCCGAGCGCGGCGACCAGCTCGGTCATGCGCGTCTTGAGCGGGCGGCCGTTCCAGAAGCCGGTGCGGTACTTGACGTCCACCCCGTAGGCGCTGGTGTCCTGCGAGATCACGAGCAGTTCCTTCACGCCCGACTTGAAGAGGTTTTCGGCCTCGAGCATGACCTCGGCCACCGGGCGCGACACCAGATCGCCGCGCATCGACGGGATGATGCAGAACGTGCAGCGGTGGTTGCAGCCTTCGGAGATCTTCAGGTACGCGTAATGGCGCGGCGTGAGCTTGATGCCGGCGGCCGGCACCAGATCCACGAACGGGTCGTGCGGCTTCGGCAGATGCTGGTGCACGGCCTGCATGACCTCGCCGAGCGCGTGCGGACCGGTGACGGCCAGCACCTTCGGATGCACTTCCTCGATCAGGCCGGCGCCGCTCGCGCTCTTCTTCGCGCCGAGGCAGCCGGTCACGATCACCTTGCCGTTTTCGGTCAAGGCCTCGCCGATCGCGTCGAGGCTTTCCTGCACGGCATCGTCGATGAAGCCGCAGGTGTTGACGACGACGAGGTCCGCGCCGTCGTAAGTGCCGGAAATCGCGTAGCCTTCGGCGCGCAACTGGGTGAGGATCTGTTCGGAGTCCACCAAGGCCTTCGGGCAACCAAGGCTGACGAATCCGACTTTCGGGGTATGAGACATCTGGGAATCTTGTGGGGGGTGGAGCGGCAAAAGCGAGAGTTTACAGCGATTTAGGCGGCGGCGCGGGAAAAACGCGCGGGCAGCCACGCCCGCCTCATCCGCTCCGCCGCCGGCCACGCTTCACGCACTCCCGTTACACGGCGAACACGATCACCGGCCGCCCCCGCAGCCCGCCCGCGGCCAGGCTGCGCTGCGCGTCGGCGGTCTGTTCCGGCGCGTATTCCCCGGCCACCTGCAAGGCGATGTGGCCGGCCGCCACCCAGTCGCGCAGCTGTTCGAGCCACGCGGTGCGCCCGAGCACCTCGTGGACGAACACCGGCCGCACCTGAATCCCGCGCGCCGCCGGCTCGCCGCCCCAGCCGCGCACCGGCAGGTAAACACCCCCATCGCGAATCGCTGCGAACGCGGATTCGCCGAGCACCGCGGTATCGAGCAGCGCGTCCACGCCGTCGGGCCATTTCCGTCGCACCGCACCGGCGAAGTCCGACCCGCGTGCCACCACCGTGTGCGCACCGTAGCCGCGCACGCGCTCGATCTCGTCGGGCCGGGCATCGGCGATCACGCGCAGGCCGCGCTGCGCCGCCGCCGCGATCGCGTAGTGCGCGAGCAGGCCCGCGCCACCGCTCACGGCGAGCGTCTGTCCCGCCGCGAGCCCGGCCAGATCGAGCGCACGAAGCGCCGTGAGCCCGTTCATCGGCAGCGTGGCGGCCTGCGCCAGCGTGACGCCGGCGGGGATCTCGACGACGGAATCGGCCGGCGCCACCAGGTATTCGGTCTGCGCGCCACCTTCCGGGCGTCGCGGCACGACGGCGGTCATCACGGCCATGCCGGGCCGCAGGCGCGTGACGTCGGCGCCGACCGCCTCCACGATGCCGGCCGCGTCCATGCCCGGCACCACCGGAAAGCTCGGCTCGCCGGGGCCCGGATCGCGCAGCAGGAGGTCGGTCGGATTGACGGCCGCGGCGTGCACCGCGATCCGCACCTCGCCGCCCCCGGGCGCGCGCACCTGGCGCCGCTCGACGTCGATCACCTCGTACCCGCCGCGCGCGCGGTAAACCACCGCCCGAGCCTCGATCGCGCGATGCGTCGCCTGCACCGTCATTGCGCACCTCGCTCGCCGCGCGCGGCAACGGGATTCGCGTCGCCACCGACGTCGGCATGCAGCGCGCCGAGCCGGGCCATCAACTCGGCGTCGAGCTTCGGCGCCAGCGCGGCTGCGGCGACGTTGTCCTCGAGGTGATCGAGGCTGGCGGTGCCGGGAATCAGCAGCACGTTGGGCCGATGCGCGAGCAGCCACGCGAGCCCGAGGCGCGACGGCGTCACGTCGAGCGCCGCCGCAGCCTCCACCACCTCCGGCCGGTCGGCCAGCCTGGGCCAGCCGGCGAAATGCGTCTGCGCGCCGCCCAGCGGGAAGAAAGGCACCCAGGCGACGTGGTTCGTCTGGCAGAGCGCCAGCATCGACTCGAACTCGCGGCTCAGCAGGCTGTAGGCGTTCTGCACGCAGGCGATGCCGACCGGCAGGGCGCGCCGCAGCCCGTCGAGATCCACGGCGCTCAGGCCGATCGCGCCGATCTTGCCCGCGTCGCGCAGCGCGATCAGCGTCGCGAGCTGATCGTCGAGATCGACCACCTGGTCGCCGCTTGCGGACAGGCCCGGGCGCACGTCGAGACGGCGCAGATTGACCAGCGCGAGCCGCTCCACGCCGAGCCCGCGCAAGTTGGCCTCTACGCTCGCGCGCAACTGCTCGGGACGCTGGGCCGGCCTGATCGGAATCGGCGCACCCGGATCCGGATCGGCGCCGACCTTGGTGGCGATGACGATGTCCGGCGTGCGGCCGAGCGTGTCGGCGATCACGCGGTTCACGAAGCCGGCGCCGCCGTAGAAATGCGCGGTGTCGATGTGGTCCACGCCGAGGTCCACCGCGCGCCGCAGCACGGCGGCGGCCTCGGCCGGCGCGTCGCTGCAGCGCGCCAGCTGCATGGCGCCGAAACCGAGCCGCGCGACGTCGCGATCACCGAGTCGGAAACGCCCGGCGGCGGCGGCAGCGCCCTCGAGCGCGGAAGTGCGTGTGTCAGGAAACATCAGCTGCTCCTATAATGACGAGGTTAACGGAGGATCCTCCGTTTCGTCTTTTTAAACGGAGGATCCTCCACTTGTCAACCTCTCCCCGTCTGCGCGCGGACGCGGCCAAGAACCGCGAGCGCATCATCGTGGAGGCGCGCGACCTCTACGCCGCGAACGGCAGCACGGTGTCGCTGGAGGCCGTCGCACGCGCGGCCGGCGTCGGCATCGGCACGCTGTACCGGCATTTCCCGACCCGCGAGGCGCTGGCCGAGGCGGTCTACGCAATCGAGCTGGATGCGCTCGACGAGGAAGCCGACGCGCTGCTCGCACGATGCTCGGGCGCCGACGCGATGCGCGGCTGGATGAACGCCTATGCGCGCTTCGTGGCGACCAAGCACGCGATGCACGACGCGCTGCGCATCGCGCTGACACCGCGCTCCGGCGCCGGCTCCGAGACGCGCCTGCGAATCAACCGGACGATCGGCAAGTTCCTCGCCGCAGGCGCGGCCGACGGCAGCCTGCGCGACGGCGTGCGGGCCGACGACCTGACGCTGAGCCTGGCGGGTTCGGTGTTCGCCGCGTCGTCTTCTCAGGACGCCGAGCAGATCGGCCGGGTGCTCGACCTGGTGATGGCGGGCCTGCGCACCTCACGCGACTAGCCACGTCGCGTCGATGGCGGGCCCGCATGCATCGCCATCGGCCCGCCATACGGCACTCCCCTCGCCCATCCGGACTTCGCATCGCGCGACATCACTTCCTGTCACATGCCTGACACGGATTTCGGCGTGATTCACTAGCGCGAGCCACTGGAACCCGAATGCCGCCGCACCTGAACCGCCTGCCGAACCTGCCGTCGACGTCTGCCCCGAATGCGGACGCCTCGTCGTCGGCGACGGTCCAGCCGCAGCACGGCGCCACCGGCGCCCACACCCCGCCCCGCCCGGGCCAGCCGCCCGCCCCCGGCGCCGCCACCCAGCAGGGCCGCCGCGGCCCGCTCGCCGCGCTGTCGAATTTCGCGCGTCACCCCGGCAAATCCACCCGCAAGGCGATGCAGAAGGCCGAAGCCGACACGGCGCCTGCCGCCTCGGCCAGCTACGAATTATGGAGCGCGAGCAACGCCGCCGCGGCCGCCGGCGGCATCGCCAGCCATTTCAACGGCAGCAGCGACGCCACCCGGCTCGTGTCGGACATCACGAACGGCACCGGCATGCTGCCGCAGACGCTCGACATCGCCGCCACCAGCCTGGCCTACGCGAACAAGACGATCGCGGTCGTGCAGACCGGCAAGGAGGTCGCCAACACGGAAGCGGGCACGCTCGGCGGAAACGACGCCCGCGCCGCCCACGGGCAGGCGAAGGAGTCGCTCGCGCAGGCCACGCCCGGCGCGCTGCGCGACGTGGGGCTCGGCGCCGACTATCTGGCCGCGCGCGTGGGCAGCGCCGTGAAGCACGGCCAGTCGATCTACGGCAACGATGCGCTGGTCGCCGACGGCGCGCTGGGCCTCGTCGGCGGCGCGGCCTACATCGGCGCGGGCGCGCTGCAGAGCCGCAACGTGGATCGCGCGGTGGACCGCGTGCAGTTGCTGAACGCGGCCGTGTCGCGCCCCGCCAGCGCCCGCCGCGACACCGGCGACGCCGGCACCGAAAGCCCGACGATCCGCGCGCTCGACGACCTGTTCGCCGCGGATCGCCTCTCGCCGAATGCCTATTCGATCCTGCGCACGCGCAGCGAGCCGGAAGTGGCGAGCTTCCTGCGCAACCGCGCCGCGCTCGGCCTCGCCGGCCAGGAAAAGCTCAACGATCTGCTGCACTTCCCGGGCGAGCGCAACCTGATGCGCGTGCTGAACTTCGGACGCCAGACCAATCTGAACAGCGCGAGCATGCGCCGCGGCGCGCGCGAGGCGGTGATCGACACGCTGATCTCGGCCCGGATCCGCCCGGGCCTCGCCGGGCTCACGCTCGAATCGCTGAAGACGGCACGCGCCGAGGCGCTCGGCAAGCCGATGGCGCCGGCCGTGGCCGCCGCCGAAGCCCAGCTGCAGCGCGCCGGCGTCGACGCCGGCGAGTTCTCGCAGAACACGCTGCGCGCGCTGGCCGCGGCCGGCCACGACACCACGCGCCAATTCGTCGATCGCTATCGCGCGCTGCCGGCCGGCGAACGCCAGCAACTGCACGCCGCGCTGCATTTCGGCAGCTGGCGTTTCTGGAAGGCCGATGCCACGCTGCCGACCACCAAGCCGCAACGCGCCGACATCCGCACCGCGCTCGTCACGCACTTCGCAAGGGGCGCGAGCGTCGAGCGCGTGACCGCGCTGAAGCTGCGCTACAACGAGCAGGTACTGCCGCTGCGCACGGGCCGCACCCACGCGCAACCCGGCACGCCGGACACGCTGCGCGCGCACATCCTCGCGCACCAGGACCTCAAGCTCGAGAGGCTGAAGGAGGAAAAGCGCCATGCGAAGGTGCAGGTCGGCTACGGCGCGGCGGTGAGCGCGCTGACGACCGCGGAGCTGGCCGTGAACCCGCTGGCCGGCGCCGGCATCAGCGCCTCGCGCGTCGTGATGAGCCCCGTCTATCTCGCCTATGCGGGCCGGCGCGGCATCGTGGCCGGCATCAATCGCCACAACGCGCGGCCGATCGACGCGAGGATGCGCGAGGAAGCGCTGCTGCGCGCGATGCCCTCGGTTCACGCACGCATCGCGCAAGGCGACGCGCGGCCCGTGGCGCTCGCCGCGCCGGCCGCCTTCCTGGCCAACACGCTGAAGCTCGCACCCGCGCAACTCAAGCAGATCGACACGCTGCAGCGCACCGGCCAGACCGGCGCGATCGAAGCCCTGCTCAGGCAGCACGCGCCCGACGCGAATGCGCAGATCGCGCTGCGCGTGCTCGCCGAGCGTTGCGCGGGCGTGAGCGGCAACCCAAGCCAGCAGGCCGAGGCACGCGCCTTCGTGCAGGCCGAGGCGAGCACCAGCGGCTATGCGCCGCTCGCCAACATCGGCGAGGCCGGCAACCCCGAAACGGCCTTCGCGCAACTGAAGGCGCACTTCCTCGAGCGCGCCGCGCAGGATCCGGCTGCGGCGCTGCCCGCACTCGCGCAGCGCCTGTCGGCAGGCGGCGAGGCCGCCGCGCACGACGCCACCCTGCTCGGCTTCGACACGCGCCCGTTCGAGGGCCAGCCACCCGATCGCATCGCCGCCGAGCTCGCCACGCGTTTCGCGCAGGACAACCCCGTCTATGCGACGCGCGTGTTCAACGCGCAGTTGCGCGGCGGCGGCGCATCGGCCGCGGCGGCGCGCAACCTGCTGCGCGACCTGCGCTTCACCGAAACCGAGCTGCACGAGCTGGCCGACAAGCCGCGCGGCGAAGCCGCGGCCTGGCTCGGCGAGCACCTGTTCGGCGAGAACCTGCGGCGGCGCTTCTCGAATGCCGTGCTCGACCCGCGCGGCGTGGAGGCCGCCTCGCACCTGGCCGAACGCATGCCGCTGCACACGGCCGATGCGGCCGAGCCGCTGACCTGGCGGCACGGCCTCGAGCAGGCCGGCGTGCGCGTGATCGACAACCCCGGCTCGCCGGGGCTCGACTCGATGCTGCACGCGCTGTATCAGCAGCTGTCCGGCAGCACCGATGCCTCGCCGCACGCCAGCGCGCGCAAGGTCATGGAGGCGCGGCGGCGCGTGCTGGCCGAACTCACGCAAGGCCAGCCCGATCGCCACGTCGACGTGACGCGCGAGCGCGACACCATCGTGCGCATCGCCGCGGCGGCGTTCGGCAAGCCCGGCGCCACGGCGCGCATCGTCGATGCGTCGGGTGCGGGGGAATCGGTGGTGGCCGGCGGCAATCGTGCGGTCCATCGCGGCGCCGGATCTCCGGTGGCCGCCGTGCTCGCCCACGACGGCCACACGGGCCGCAGCTTCGCGCTGCACGGCGGCGAGGCGCGCAAGCTCGCCGCCAACACGCCGGCCGCCACGGACGCGAGCCACCGCGCCGGCCGCGCGTCGCTCGATTCGCAGCACACGCTCGACGCGGACAAGGATCTCGAGAAGGACCTCGACGCGGCGCTCGACGACAGGCTCGACGAGGACAAGCGCGCCCGCGCGTCGCGCCAGGCCGCGAGCCTCGCGCGCGCCCCGCTCGGCGCCGGCGGCGACGCCGCGCACCAGCCACTGCGCACGCGCGGCCGACGTCACGATCCGAACGCGATCACGTCGAACGACGACGACGACGATCGCGACATGGCGCGGCGCCCGCCCGATTCCGAATTCGACGCGGTCTCGAAGGAACTGCTCGGCGCGGCCGGCATCGAGGTACCGGACGGCGAGACGCTGCTGCCGCCGGCGGCCGTGCATCGCGCCGAATCGCCCACGCTGCGCACCGGCACGCCGTCGGACTCGCCGCTGGCCGCCGCACGCGCGGCCGGCACCGCCGGCACGGGCGGCGACACGGGCGAGATCCGCAGCCTCGACGACCTGAAGCGCTTCATCACCGAAACCGGTCACGCCGGCGAATCGGTGGCGCTCGGCCGCTCGACGGTGTCGACGGGCCAGGAAATGCTGTTCGGCTATCGCGGCCTCGTCTATCGCGGCGATCCGCGGCCGCCGCGCGAGGTCCTGCAGGCCGGTGGCTTCGCGAGTTCCAACCCGCTCGACGACGACGCCCACCGCCTCGAGGCACAGGGCCTCGGCGCCAGCAAGGGCGCGACGGGCGAATCAGGGGTAGCCACCTCGAAGCACGGCGCCGACGCACTGTCGCGCCTCGCCGCGCAGGGCCCGGTGCAGCGCGCCCACGTCTACATCGCCGACACCCGAGGCCTCGACGGCACGGACGCGGCCTACGACGTCACGCGCACGCTGAGCGAGGCCGGCCATCTGCAGGCCGGCCAGGACCCGCTCGGCAGCGACGACCCGACCGGCTCGCTGGTGAACGCGACCCATGTGCCCGCCTCGGCCATCGTGGGCTGGGCCACGCTGGACGACATGCCGTCGGTCGCGCACGCATTGAACGCGGCCGGCCCCGGGGCACGCGCCACGCTGCTGGCCGAACTCGTGAAGACCGGCGCCGCGAGCGTGCACCTGCACGACCCGAATGCGCCGATCGACGACTGAGCCACCGTCCCGCGATCGGCAAATCCGACCGAGACTGCAACGATTCGTTACAGACGAAGCTTCTCATCGAAATGCGGCATACCGCCTCGACCGGCGACACGCATCAGATGTACCTGGATCGGCGCTACCGTGCCGCATGCCCCGATACGACGGGCTCGACAGGCGATTGCGCCCCGCCCCGGATGCAGAAAATACTTAAAAAATTCAGGGCCCGACATTTGCAACAGCTCGTTAGAATTCGTTACAAATTCCGATTCAAGTCCTTGTAAGCCGGCGAGATACTGACCCAGGACATTTCTCAATAACCGCGTCATTCAACCGAACGAGGCGAGAACCGATGAAAATCGCCATTCTCGGCGGTCCGGCCAATCAGGCACGGCAACTGGAACTGTGGTTGCGCGACGGCGAGCACCAAACCGAATGCTTCAAGTCCGGCAACGCGTTCTTCACCGCCCTCAGGCGCAGCGATTTCGATCTGCTGATGGTGGACGTCGCGCTGCCCGACATGTCCGGTATCGATCTGATCGCGTGGGCGCGGCATCACTTCGAATGGCACGTACCGGTGATCGCGATGATGGCGCGCGACACGTGGCAGCAGGCCGGCGACGCGCTGAAGGCCGGTGCCGACGATTATCTGGTGCGCCCGGCCCGCGAGGCGGACCTGCAGTCGCGCATCGCCACCGTCACGCTGCGCCAGGCGGCCGAGCCCGAGGAACTGCTCGATTTCGGCGCCTACGCGATCGACACCAAGGCCTCGAAGATCAGCCTGCACGGCGAGGCGATCAGCCTCACGCGCAAGGAATTCGAACTGGCCGCGTATTTCCTCCGTCATCCCGACCAGCTGATCTCGCACGAAACGCTGCTGAGCCGCATCTGGAAGCTGCAGAGCGACATCGACACGCGCACCGTGGCCACCCACGTGAGCCGGATCCGCAAGAAGCTGCTGCTCGATGGCACGCATGGCTGCGAAATCATGTCGCTGTACGGCTATGGCTACCGCTGCCTCTTCAGTGCGTCCGAAGCGGATCGCTCGCTCACGGCCGATCCCGCCGCCCGGATGCGCGACACGCCCCCCGTGACGCTGGCCGCGGTAGCGCCGCGCCTGTCCCCGGTGGTGAGCACGCCGGCCGCGGCACTGGCCGCCCTGCCGCCGCACGGGCCCGCCTCGGCCATGAGCGTGGCCTACGGCACGCCGCTGCCGGCGCAGGACAGCCGCCCGGTGGACCGCTACGGGGCGAACCTGCTGAAGGAGCGTCAGGCGTTCGAGGAGGAGATCCGCAAGCTGCGCGACGCCTACTGCGAGGCCACGCTCGAATTGCGGGCGCTCAAGCGCCAGGGCTCGCGGCGCCTGCACGAGGTGGACGCGCACCCGGGATACGGCGAGGACGCGGCCTGATTCGACACCGCCACAGCACAACGGCCCGCTCGACAGGAGCGGGCCGTTTCGCTTGAAGCCCCGTCAGCGACGGTGCCTCACGGTGTTCATTTTTTCTCGGAATCGTCCGAAGGCGGCACCGGCTGCTTGAACGGGAAGGTGCTGAACATCGACTTCGCCTGGCTCTGCATCTGCTCCTGCATCTGCACGAACATGTTCTTCGACTGCTCGATGTAGTTGGTCATCATGCCCTGCATCATCGGTGCCTGCATGTTCATGAACTGCGACCAGATTTCCGGGTTCATCGCATTGCTGTTGTCGTAGAGATTCTTCGACTGGTCGGCCAGCTTGCCCTGGATGTCGATGAAGGCCTGGATGTTCTTTTCCAGGTAGGTGCCCATCATGCCCTGCATCGCGTGGCCGTAGAAACGGATGATCTGCGAGAGCATCGACGACGAGAACATCGGCACGCCGCCGCTTTCTTCCTCGAGGATGATCTGCAGCAGGATGCTGCGCGTGAGGTCCTCGCTGCTCTTGGCATCGATGACCTTGAAATCTTCCTGGTCGAGCACGAGTTGCTTCACGTCGGTGAGCGTGATGTACGTGCTCGTTTCGGTGTCGTACAGCCGACGATTCGGATACTTCTTGATCAGTCGTTCGGCAGTCTTCTTTGTAGTAGTCATGGAACACCTGTGAGCGCCGATGCGGCGCGGTGACAGCGCCCCGCCGCCGCGACGGCGCGCGGACGGACGGAACGCACGCGTAATCCGTCGAATCCACCGCGGCGCCTCCGGCCGATTGCCGGCCGCGCCGCGCGCGGCTTCAGCCCATGTGCAGGCCGCCGTTCAGCGAGAAGTCGGCGCCCGTGGCAAAGCCGGATTCATCCGACGACAGCCAGGTGACGATCGAGGCGATCTCGTCGGGCGAACCGAGGCGGCGCACCGGGATCGTCGCGACGATCTTCTCGAGCACGTCCGGGCGGATCGCCTTGACCATATCGGTGCCGATGTAGCCCGGCGACACGGTGTTGACCGTCACGCCCTTGGTGGCCACTTCCTGCGCCAGCGACATCGTGAAGCCGTGGATGCCAGCCTTCGCCGTGGAGTAGTTGGTCTGGCCGAACTGCCCCTTCTGGCCGTTCACCGACGAGATGTTGACGATACGGCCCCAGCCGCGCTCCACCATGCCGTCGATCACCTGCTTGGTGACGTTGAACAGGCTCGTCAGGTTCGTGTCGATCACGGCCTGCCAGTCTTCCAGCGTCATCTTGCGGAACACGACGTCGCGCGTGATGCCGGCGTTGTTGACGAGCACGTCCACTTCACCGATCTCGGACTTGACCTTGTCGAAGGCCTGCTTGGTCGATTCCCAGTCGCCGACGTTGCCCTCGGATGCGTGGAAATCGAAACCGAGCGCCTTCTGGTCCTCGATCCACTTGGCGCGGCGCGGCGAGTTCGGGCCGCAGCCGGCCACCACGATGAAGCCCGCCTTGTGCAGCCGCTGGCAGATGCCCGTTCCGATGCCGCCCATGCCACCGGTCACGTAAGCGATACGCTGAGTCATGCTGAACACTCCATTTATCGTTGTCGAAGCGTCGGAGGACGCTTCCTTGTTCGTTTGCCGCTCGGGATGCGAAGCGCCGCTCCCACCGCGCTCCGCAGCGTGTCGGGGACCTTACGGACGCTCGACCGCCAGCGCCACGCCCATGCCACCGCCGATGCACAGCGAGGCCAGACCGCGCTTCGCATCGCGCTTCTGCATCTCGTGCAGCAGCGTGACGAGAATCCGGCAGCCCGACGCGCCGATCGGATGGCCGATCGCGATCGCACCGCCGTTCACGTTCACCTTCGAGGTGTCCCAGCCCATCTGCTGGTGCACCGCGAGCGCCTGCGCCGCGAACGCCTCGTTGATTTCCATCAGGTCGAGATCGCCGACCGACCAGCCCGCGCGCTCGAGGCAGCGGCGCGAGGCCGGCACCGGGCCCATGCCCATCACCTTCGGATCGACACCGGCGCTGGCATACGCCTTGATGCGCGCGAGCGGCGTGAGGCCGAGCGCCTCGGCCTTCTTCGCCGACATCACGAGCACGCCGGCCGCGCCGTCGTTGATGCCCGATGCGTTGGCCGCCGTGACCGTGCCTTCCTTCGTGAAGGCCGGCTTCAGGCCCGCGAGCGAGTCGGCCGTCACGCCGTGGCGCACGAATTCGTCGGTCGCGAAGCGGATCGGATCGCCCTTTCGCTGCAGGATCTCGATCGGCACGATCTCGTCGTCGAAGCGGCCCGACTTCTGCGCGGCCTCGGCCTTGTTCTGCGACAGCGCAGCGAACGCGTCCTGCGCCTCGCGCGTGATGCCGTATTCCTTGGCGACGTTCTCGGCCGTGATGCCCATGTGGAACTGGTTGTAGACGTCCCAGAGGCCGTCCACGATCATCGTGTCGACGAGCTTCGCGTCACCCATGCGGAAGCCGTCGCGCGAGCCCGGCAGCACGTGCGGCGCCGCGCTCATGTTTTCCTGGCCGCCGGCGATCACGATGTCGGCGTCGCCGGCGATGATCGCGTTGGCTGCGAGCATCACGGCCTTCAGGCCCGAGCCACACACCTTGTTGATCGTCATGCCGGGCACGCCCACGGGCAGGCCCGCCTTGATCACCGACTGGCGTGCCGGGTTCTGACCCGAGCCGGCCGCGAGCACCTGGCCCAGGATCACTTCGTTGATCTGCTCCGCGGCCACGCCGCTGCGCTCGAGCAGCGCGCGGATCACGGTGGCGCCGAGTTCGGGCGCCGCCAGCTTCGCCAGCGAGCCGCCAAATTTGCCGACCGCGGTGCGCGCGGCCGAAACGATCACTACATCAGTCATGTCCACATCCTCCAGGCCCGCACCGCGGCCCGCTCAGTTGAAAAATGCCGAAAGACAGACGACGAGCGTGCGCCGCCTGTCGCGATCCGTCAATGCACCTGCGTCAATTCCGTGCCAGCACGTAGCGGCCCGGCGCCGGCTCGATCACCGGGAACTGCGCCGAGCCCGCGGTGGCACGCGGCTTGACCTTGCGGCCGCCGTACTGGTCGAGCCAGTCGATCCATTCGGGCCACCAGCTGCCCGGATGCTCGGTGGCGGCCTCGAGCCAGTCCTGCGCGGCTTCCGGCAGTTCCTTCGCGTCGGGCGCGTCGAACGTCCAGTAGCTGCGCTTGTTCTTGGCCGGCGGGTTGATCACGCCGGCGATGTGGCCCGATGCGCCGAGCACGAAGCGCAGCGGCCCCGTCAGCAGCGAGGTGGACGCATAGGCCGTCTGCCACGGCACGATGTGATCCTCGCGCGAGCCGTAGATGAAGGTCGGCACGTCGATGCGCGCGAGATCCACGGGCTCGCCGCACACGGTCAGCGCGTCGGGCTCGCGGAGCTGATTCTCGAGATACGTATGGCGCAGGTACCACGCGTACATCGGCCCCGGCAGATTGGTGGAATCGCTGTTCCAGTACAGCAGGTCGAACGGCGCAGGACGGCGGCCCTTCAGGTAGTTGTCGACCACGTAGTTCCACACCAGATCGTTCGGCCGAATGAACGAGAAGGTGTTCGCGAATTCCATGCCGTGCATGAGGCCCGGTGCCGTGCCACCCTTGCCGCCGATGGTCTGCTCGCGCATCTGCACGTGCGGCTCGTCGACGAATACGTCGAGGATGCCGGTGTCGGAGAAGTCGAGCATCGCCGTGAGCAGCGTCATGGAGGCGACCGGATGTTCGCCGCGCGCGGCCAGCACGGCCAGCGCGGTGGCGAGCATGGTGCCGCCCACGCAGAAGCCGAGCGCGTTGATCTGCTCGCGTCCGCTGATCTGCGTGACGGTGTCGATCGCGGCGAGCACGCCGTCGGTCATGTAGTCGTCCCAGGTCTTGGCGGCGATCGACGCATCGGCATTGCGCCACGACACCAGATACACCTGGTGACCGCTCGCCAGCGCGTGCGCCACGAGCGAATTCTCGGGCTGCAGATCGAGGATGTAGAACTTGTTGATGCAGGGCGGCACGATCAGCAGCGGCCGCTCGAACACCGTCGACGTGACCGGCTTGTACTGGATCAGCTGGATCAGTTCGTTCTCGAACACGACCGAGCCCTCGGTGTTCGCGAGGTTCTTGCCCACCACGAACTGCGATTCGTCGGTTTGCGAGATCTTGCCGCGCTGCAGGTCGCCGAGCAGGTTCATCATGCCCTGCCGCAGGCTTTCGCCCTGCGTGTCGAGCAGGTTCTTCTGGGCTTCGGGATTCAGTGCGAGGAAGTTGCTCGGCGAGGTGGCGGCCGTCCACTGCTGCACGGCGAAGCGGATCCGCTCGCGCGTCTTGGGATCGGCTTCCACGGCTTCGGCGAGCGCCTGCAGGTAGCGCGCGTTGAGCAGGTACCAGGCCGCCGTGAAGGCATGCGCGGGCGAGCTCTTCCAGGCCTCGGCGCTGAACCGGCGGTCCTTCAGTTCGGGCGCGCTCGCCTGCGTGGTGGCCGCCTGCCGGAACAGCTCGGCGCTCTCGCGGGCGTAATCGGCCTGCAGCTGCTGCAGCTTCGCGGGCGGCACAGAGGCGATCGGCAGCGCCGGCAGGTTGGGCAGATTCAGGCCCGGCATCGCAGCGGCGCCGGGAAAAGCGCCGCCGAATGCACCGGGAAAGGCGCCGGCCTGCGGCCATTCGGGCAGGCCGAAACCGGCCGGCATCGAGGGCATTGCCGGCATCTGCGGCATCGCGAACGGAAAGGAGAACGGCGCGCCGGCGCCGGGCCGGGCAGCCTGCCCAGCGGCGGCCCGCAACGGCTCCGCGAAGCGGCCCCACGCATCGAGCCACGTCTGGAACATCTGCTGCATCGGCTGGGGCACCTCGGCCGGCTGGCGCCCAAGGGGAGAGTCCGCTTGTGAGGAAGTCGACGAATTTTTCGGTGCTGTCATACCTGCTTTACCGTTGATTCCTGGCGGTGCATCCGGACATCCTGGACAACGACCTTCGGCGTGCGTCGGACGGCGCGAGCCGCCTGCCGCCGCGCCCTCATGAAGGTTGCCTCCAGATTCTGCCGCAGTGCAGTAGATTTATCATCCGCGTTTTCCCCATGTGAAACGCCGGGCAAAACGCACGAGGCCGCAAGCATGCGGCAATCCGTCGCGATATCGGCCTCAACCCTCGATCCGACGTGCGACTCGCGATGGCTTGGAGCCCGCTCAGTCTACTCGGGTTCCGTGACGCGAATCATGTCACGCGCCGCAGCAATCCGTGCACGGCATTTATGACGGGCAGCAGCGAAAAAAGATCCCGGCCTCGGGCACACGGGTTCAGCCGTCGATCCAGATCATCGCGGCCATGCGGCCCGTGACGCGATCGCGCCGATACGAGAAGAAGCGTTCGCGCTCGGTCAGCGTGCAGGCGTCGCCGCCCGTCACTCGCGCGATGCCGAGCCGCGCCGTGCGCAGGCGCGCGAGCGCGTAGAGATCGGCCAGGTACTTGCCCGGCGCGCCGTCGATCGCCGTGAACGCGCGCGCGGTGGCAGCGTGTTCGTGCGGCAGCGCAGCCTGGGCATAGGCCGCGCGCACGTCCTCGCCCACTTCGAACGCGCTCGGGCCGATGGCCGGGCCCAGATGCACGTGGAGGCTGCTCGCCTCCCCCCCGGCGAGCGCGGCCACGCGCTGCGCGGTGCGCTCCACGATGCCGCCCACCAGCCCGCGCCAGCCCGCGTGCGCGGCGCCCACGGCACGGCCCGCCTCGTCGCAGATCAGCACCGGCATGCAGTCGGCCACCATCACCACGCACACCGTGCCGGGCGTGGCCGTCACGCTCGCGTCGGCGCGCACCGCCGTGGCGCCGGCCTGCGCGGCGAGCACCGCCTCGGCATCGACCACCTCGGTGGCGTGCACCTGCTCGAGCCAGGCCATGCGCGCGCAGCCCGTCAGCGCATGCATGCGCGCACGATTCGCCTCGACTGCGGCCGGCTCGTCGCCGGCACGCAGCCCGAGGTTCAGACCGCCCGGTGCATCGCCGCCCGCCGCCGACCAGCGGCCGTACGGCGCCGCGCTCACGCCGCCGTTGCGCGTCGTGATCAGCGCGCGCACGCGCGGTGCGACGCGCCAGCCCGGCTGCAGGCAGTCGTTCCAGCTCAATCCGGGAAGCGTCGTGCTCATCAGTCTTTGTCCTGATCGTGGTCGGGGATGTCCTCGTCGCGGACATAGATGATCTCGCCGTCGTAATCATCGTCGTCGTAGTCGTCATCGTCGTCAGCGAAGCCGGTGTTGCCGGCGCCGAAGCCGAGCGCGGCCACCAGTTCGGCGATGTCGTCGGGCAGCGGGCAGCGCCACTGCATCGTGCGTCCCGTGACCGGATGCACCAGGCCGAGCCGCCACGCATGCAGCGCCTGACGCGCGAAATCACCCGGCAACGCGGCCACCGAGCGCTTGCCGCGCGCGCGGCCGTACACGGGATCGCCGAGCAGCGGATGGCCGGTGTCGGCGCAATGCACGCGAATCTGGTGCGTGCGCCCGGTCTCGAGTTCACAGCGGATCGCCGACACGGGCTGGTTCTGCCACAGCACGGTGTCGATGGTGCGGAAGTGGGTGCGCGCGGGCTTGCCCGAGGCACCGGTCACGACCGCCATGCGGGTGCGTTCGCGCGGGTCGCGGCCGATCGGCGCGTCGATCGTGCCGCTCTCGGGCATGCGTCCCCACACGAGCGCGTAGTAATGCCGCTTGACGGTGCGCGCCTGCAGCTGGCGGATCAGGTCGGTCTGCGCGGCAAGCGTGCGCGCCACCACCATCAGACCCGAGGTTTCCTTGTCGAGACGATGCACGATGCCGGCGCGCGGCAGGCCTGCGGCAGCATCGCCGTAGCGGTGCAGCAGGCCGTTGAGCAGCGTGCCGCTCCAGTTGCCGGCGGCCGGATGCACGACGAGGCCCGCGGGCTTGTCGATCACCACCAGCGCGTCGTCCTCGTAGAGGATCGACAGCGGCACCGGCTCGGGTGCGAAGGCGAGTTGCTCCGGCAGCAGATCGGGCACCAGCTCGATCGTGGCGCCGAGCGGCACGGGCTGGCGCACCTTGGCCGACGCGCCGTCCACGCGCACGCGCTGCGCCTCGATCCAGCTCTGCAGGCGACTGCGCGAGAACTCGGGAAACAGTTGCGCGAGGACCTTGTCGAGGCGCTCGCCGGCGAGCGCGTCCGGCACCGTGACGATGCGCGGCGCTTCCTCGCCGGATGCGGGAGACGCTGGGGCGACGAGTGCCTCGCCCGACAGGTCGTCGTCGAGCGAATCGACCCCGGAAGCGTCGGACGGGGTGGAGCTTGGGCTATAATCGTCGCCATTTGCCGCGCCCGACCGGGCGCGGAACGTACTTGAACGGGTCATTTAGACTGGGTCACCGAGACTGAAAGCTTAGGACATGCGAGCCACATCCACCATGATGAATTCGACCAAACGCGTGGCAAAACCCGTGGCCGCGTGGGCTGCGCTCGTCGCGGCCGCCGCGATGATCGCGGGCTGCCACGGCTTGCCGCAGAAGACCGACGAAACGGCGACATGGTCGAACAACAAATTATACTCAGAGGCTCAGGATGCCCTGAACGGAAGAGATTGGGGCAAGTGCGCGAAGTACTTCGAGGCACTGCAGGGCCGCGATCCGTTCGGCCATTTCGCGCAGCAGGCACAGATCAACGTCGCGTATTGCAACTGGAAGGACAACGAAGCCGCCGCCGCCGATCAGGCCATCAACCGCTTCATCCAGCTGCACCCGGATCACCCGGACATCGCCTACGCGTACTACCTGAAGGGGATGATCCACTTCAACGACGATCTCGGTCTGTTCGGTCGCTTCTCCGGCCAGGACATGAGCGAGCGCGATCCGCAGGCCCTGCGCGAATCGTACGACGCGTTCAAGATCGTGGTGGACCGCTATCCGAAGAGCAAGTACGCGCCCGACGCAGCCGCGCGCATGCGCTACATCGTCAACGCGCTCGCCTCGCACGAAGTGCACGCGGCCGATTACTACTATCGCCGCGGCGCCTACGTGGCCGCGATCAACCGCGCCCAGCTCGCCATCACGCAGTACAAGAACGCACCGGCGATCGAGGACGCGCTGCACATCATGATGCTGTCGTACACGAAGCTCAACCAGCCGCAGCTCGCCGACGACACCAAGCGCGTGCTGGCCAGCACCTTCCCCGACAGCCCGTACATCACGGGCCACGCACGTACGGGCGCGCAGAAGCGCTCGTGGTGGCAGTTCTGAGTCTTGCCGAACCGCCGCGCCTTCGGCGCGCGCCATGAAGAAAACCCGGCCTAGCGGCCGGGTTTTTTGTTGTCCGCGATGCCGGCGCGAGCGCCGCGCCGCTCACACGCCCAAGCCGCGCCCGCCCTCGCTGAAGAACTCGCGCACCACGTCGATCTCGCGCGTGCGCTTGAACGGCGGCAGGCTCTGCCAGATGCGCCGGCCGTAAGGCTTGTCGACGAGCCGCGTGTCGCAGATCATCAGCACGCCGCGATCGGTTTCGGCGCGGATCAGCCGCCCCGCGCCCTGCTTGAGCGTGATCACCGCCTGCGGTAGCTGATGCACGGCGAACGGGCTCAGCCCCTTCTTGGTCAGCGCGTCGAGCCGCGCGGCCAGCACCGGATCGTCGGGAGGCGCGAACGGCAACTTGTCGATCACGACCAGCGAGAGCGCGTCGCCGCGCACGTCCACGCCTTCCCAGAAGCTCTGGCTGCCCACCAGGATCGCGTTGCCGTAGGCACGGAAGCGGTCGAGCAGCTCGGTGCGGCTCGCATCGCCCTGCACCAGCAGCGGCAGGTTCCAGCCGCGCGCCTCGATCGTCTCGCGCAGCTTGGTGGCGATGCGGTCCACCGCGCGCAAGGTGGTGCACAGCATGAACACGCCGCCGCCCGAGGCCTCGATGGCCGGCAGCGCGGCCTCGAACACGGCATCGGTAAACATCGGCGAGGACGGCTGCGGCAGATCGCGCGGCACGTACAGCAGCCCCTGCGACGGGTAATCGAACGGGCTCGGCAGCGTCATCGAGCGGCGCGAGCTCAGCCCCATCTGCGCCGCGTAATGCGCGAAGTCGCCGCGCACCGACAGCGTGGCCGACGTGAAGATCCACGCGCGCGGCACGCCGGCGCGCTGCTTCGCGAAGATCGGCGCGACCGAGAGCGGCGTTTCGTGCAGCTGGACCGTCTGCGAGAACACCTCCACCCAGCGCACCTTCTCGCCCGGATCGTCCTGGTACTTCGGCGCGCCCTCGCCGCTCGCCGCAGCCTTTTCGGCCTGGGCCTTCGCTTCGTCCGCCGCGGCAGCCGCCGCCGCATCGGGCGCGACCCAGCCGGCCAGAATGCCCTGCAATTCACGCGCGCGACGCAGACAGGCGCCCAGCGATTCCGCACGCTCGGCCTGGCCCGCCAGCGCCGAGGCCAGCGCATCGAGCGCCGCGTCCACATCGTCGAGCGCGGCGTACAGCGGATGATCGTCGCCGAGCTGCGCGAGCGACATGCGCACGATGCCGCTGTCGGCAAACGCGAGCCGCACGTCGCGCGCCGCGCGTTCGAGCGCGGCACCGAGCTTGACCCACTCCACCGCGTCGCGCGCGTGCGCGAGGCCTTCCACCACGGTGTCGCGCGCGAGCTCGAGGATCTGCGTGGTCGACAGCGTCTCGCCGAAGAACAGCGTGGCCGTCTCGGGCAGCTGGTGCGCCTCGTCGAAGATGATGGTGTTCGCGCTCGGCAGCAGCTCGGCCATGCCGGTATCGCGCAGCATGATGTCGGCGAAGAACAGATGGTGATTGACCACCACCACATCGGCCTGCTGCGCCTCGCGGCGCGCCTGCATCACGAAGCATTCCTTGTAGTGCGGGCAGTCCTGGCCGAGGCAGTTGTCGCGCGTCGAGGTGACCATCGACCACACCGGCGAGGTTTCGGGCACGCTCGCGAGCTCGGCCTTGTCGCCGCTGCGCGTGATCTTCGCGAAACGGATGATGTCCTGCAGATAGGCCGTGTCCTGCCGCGTGGGCAGGCGGCCGTTGTCGGCGGTGCGCTGCAGGTAGTAATGACACAGGTAGTTGGCGCGCCCCTTGAGCATCGCAACGGTGACGGGCACGGCCAGCGCGTCGCGCACGGTGGGAATGTCGCGTGCGAACAGCTGATCCTGAAGGTGCTTGGTGCCGGTGGAGACGATCACCTTGCCGCCCCACAGCATGGCCGGCACGAGATACGCGTAGGTCTTGCCGGTGCCGGTGCCGGCCTCGACGATCAGCGTGTTGTCGGCGGTGTCGTCCCCGGCGGGCGTCGCGTCGCCACGCGCATCATCGCCGGGCGCCGCGCCGGCCTCGCCGCCCAGCTTGCGGGCCGGGCGCTTGCGCGCGTCGAAGATCTCGGGCTCGGGCATCTTGCGCGCCGAGGCTTCCATCGCCGCGGCCACCGCGCGCGACATGTCGATCTGCGAGGCACGCGGCCGATAGCCGTCGATCGCCCGCGAGAGCAGGCCGCCCTCGCCGAAGATCGCGTCGAGTTCGGTGACGCGCTTGCGGCTCGGCAGCGCGAGCGCGGCAGGCGCGTGCGAACGCGCGGCGGACGTTTCGTCGCGCCGCGCGTTCGCGGATGCATCTAGCGGTGAATTCAAGGCAAGCGGTTCCTCAGTTCCTGCGCCCGATGAGCCGCGCCGGCGCTTGCCAGGCCGCGGTCAGGCGCGCTGATCCGGTTCGAGCTGCGACTGCAGCAGATTGATTTTGTCCTTGGCGAGGAGCTTTTCCTTCTTCAGCTTGTGCAGCGCCAGGTCGTCGATGTCGGATCGGTTTTCCTTCAACTCGATCTCGCGGGCCAATTGGCTGTGCTGCTCCTGCAGCGATACCAGCCGGTTACGCAATTCCTGTTTCAGCTCCGCTTGACGGGTTTGCATGCTCGCCTCCTGAGAAAAACCGGCGCGACGCAAGGGCCTGACGATGCCTCTCGCGATTCGCCGGGGTTGGCTGACCGAACGAAATACCCACCCCCGCGTATGGCGTGACGACGTGCGCGGCACGCCCTACTGCTGTTGTTGCTGTTGCTGCCTTTCCTTGGCCTTCTGAGCCGCCTGACGCTGGCGCTCCTCGACGTCGGCCTTGTGCTGCGCGGCCTCGCGCTGCTTGTCCGCGTAGCGCTCGGCGTTGTCGGCCCGCTGCTGCGCGTTCTGCGCGGCCTGCGCATGGGCCTGATCGAGCTTGCGCTGGTAGTCCGACTGCTTCTGGTCGTACGCCTGCTGGCTCGCTGCGCGCTGCGGTGCATCGGCACCGCGCTGCGCCTGCTTCAGCGCGTTCTGTTGCTGCTTGTCCTGGTACTGCGCCGCATTCGCGGTTTCGTTGGCGGCACGCTGCGGCGCGTTCGCCTCGTCCTGCGCAGCCTTCAGCGCCAGCTGCTCGTCGCGACGCTTGGCGCGCACCGCGCGCTGCTCGTCGTCGAGCGCCAGTTGCTGCTGGCTGATGCTGGAGCGTTCGGTACGCATCGTGTCACGGGCTTTGGTCAGACAATTGTTGACGAAGAACCGGCTGTAACAGTCGTGCTGCGCCACCCCATAACGATAATTGTTTTCCGCCGTGCGCTGATTGAGCACTTTTTGACGGGCATCAAAATCGCGATCCTGCGCCGCGGAAGCGGAAGCGGCAGCGGTCGCGGCAGTCGCATCGGTCGACACACCCTGCGCGAAGGCATGGGACGACGCGGCGCCGAGCACGAAGGCCAGCGCGGCAAGGCTTGAACGGGAGATTGGCAACGTCGTAGGAAAGCTGCGGGACATGGCGCAAATTCTAACACCGGGCGAGGACCCTCGCGGCGGGGTGCCGGCGCATTTATGGCAAAATGCCCCGCTCCATTCACCCCGCCCGGCCCCGGATTTCCGGCCACGGGCGCCCAGCCGGCCGTAGACGCACAGACAAGACCCATGACGGAAACCGTAGCACTCAAGATCGTTCAGCGCATCGCCACCGAACTCTCGGTGCAGCCGCGGCAGGTCGCGGCAGCCGTGCAACTCCTCGACGAAGGCTCCACCGTTCCGTTCATCGCCCGCTACCGCAAGGAAGTGACGGGCAACCTGGACGACACCCAGCTGCGCACGCTTGAGGAGCGTCTGCTGTACCTGCGCGAACTCGAGGAGCGCCGCGCCACGATCCTCGCCAGCATCGACGAGCAGGGCAAGCTCGACGACGCGCTGCGCCACGCGATCGAGGCTGCCGACAGCAAGCAGGTGCTCGAGGATCTGTACCTGCCCTACAAGCCGAAGCGCCGCACGCGCGCGCAGATCGCCCGCGAGGCCGGCCTCGAGCCGCTCGCGCTCGCCCTGCTCGCCGATCCGATGCTCGACCCGCAGGCCGAGGCCGCCGCCTACGTGGACGCCGAGAAGGGCGTGGCCGACGTGAAGGCCGCGCTCGACGGCGCGCGCGACATCCTGTCCGAGCGCTTCGGCGAGACGGCCGAGCTGCTCGGCAAGCTGCGCGACTGGCTGCACAACCAGGGCGTGGTGTCGTCGGCCGTCGTGGAAGGCAAGGAAAGCGAGGAAGGCGAGAAGTTCCGCGACTACTACGACTACGCCGAGACGCTGAAGACGGTGCCCTCGCACCGCGCGCTGGCGCTGTTCCGCGGCCGCAACGCAGGCGTGCTGACGGTCAAGCTCGGCCTCGGCGAGGAACTCGATGCGCAAGTGCCGCACCCGGGCGAGGCGATGATCGCGCGCCACGTGGGCATCGCCAACCAGAACCGTCCGGCCGACAAGTGGCTGTCCGACGTGTGCCGCTGGTGCTGGCGCGTGAAGGTGCAGCCGCACCTCGAATCCGAGTTGCTCACGCAGTTGCGCGAGGACGCCGAGAGCGAGGCGATCCGCGTGTTCGCGCGCAACCTCAAGGATCTGCTGCTGGCCGCGCCGGCCGGCCCGAAGGCCGTGATCGGCCTCGACCCCGGCCTGCGCACTGGCGTGAAGGTGGCCGTGGTGGACCGCACCGGCAAGCTGCTGGCCACCGACACGATCTTCCCGCACGAGCCGCGCCGCGACTGGGACGGCTCGCTCGCCAAGCTCGCGCGCCTGGCCAGGGCGACCGAAGCCGAGCTGATCAGCATCGGCAACGGCACCGCCTCGCGCGAAACCGACAAGCTCGCCTCGGAGCTGATCGCGAAGCACCCCGAACTGAAGCTGCAGAAGATCGTGGTGTCGGAAGCCGGCGCCTCGGTCTATTCGGCCTCCGAAACCGCCGCCAAGGAATTCCCCGAGCTCGACGTGACGCTGCGCGGCGCCGTATCGATCGCGCGCCGCCTGCAGGATCCGCTGGCCGAGCTCGTCAAGATCGAGCCGAAGGCGATCGGCGTGGGCCAGTACCAGCACGACGTGAACCAGCGCGAGCTCGCGCGTTCGCTCGACGCGGTGGTGGAGGATTGCGTGAACGCCGTGGGCGTGGACGCGAACACGGCCTCGGCCGCCCTGCTCGCACGCGTGTCGGGCCTGAACGCCACGCTCGCGCGCAACATCGTGGATTTCCGCGATGCGAACGGCCCGTTCCCGTCGCGCGAGCATCTGCGAAAGGTGCCCCGCCTCGGCGACAAGACCTTCGAGCAGGCCGCCGGCTTCCTGCGCATCAACGGCGGCGAGAATCCGCTCGACCGCTCGTCGGTGCACCCGGAAGCGTATCCGGTGGTCGAGCGCATGCTCGCCAGGATCAGCAAACGCATCGACGACGTGCTCGGCAATCGCGACGCGCTGTCGGGCCTCGCGCCCACCGAATTCGTCGACGATCGTTTCGGTCTGCCGACGGTTCGCGACATCCTGTCCGAACTCGAAAAGCCGGGCCGCGATCCGCGCCCCGAATTCAAGACGGCCACCTTCCGCGAAGGCGTCGAGAAGGTGTCGGACCTGATGCCGGGCATGACGCTCGAGGGCGTGGTGACCAACGTGGCCGCGTTCGGCGCCTTCGTCGACATCGGCGTGCACCAGGACGGCCTCGTACACGTCTCGGCGATGTCCACCAAGTTCATCAAGGATCCCCACGAGGTCGTGAAGGCCGGCCAGGTGGTGAAGGTCAAGGTGCTCGAGGTGGACGTGAAGCGCCAGCGCATCGCGCTGACGATGCGCCTCAACGACGAACCGGGCGTGGCCACCAGCGGCCAGCGCGGCAGCGCCTCGAGCAGCGATCGCAACGCCCCGCGCGGCGGTGGCGGCGCTCGCCCACAGCGCTCGCGCGACCCGGAACCGGGTGGCGCGATGGCCGCGGCGTTCGCCAAGCTCAAGCGCTGAGGCAGTTCGGCTCCAAGCAAAAAGCCGCGCATCGCGCGGCTTTTTTTCGTCCCGTCGAAGCCGGGCCGAAGCCCGGGCGCCGTCTGCGTCAGATCTCGATCTTGGTGCCGAGCTCCACGACGCGGTTGGCCGGAATCGAGAAGAAGTCGGTCGGCTTCGCGGCGTTCTGGTGCATCCACGCGAACACGCGCTCGCGCCAGATCGACATGCCGGGCAGATGGGTCGGCACCACGGTCTCGCGCGCGAGGAAGAAGGACGTGTCCATCAGCTCGAAGGCGAAATCGTGCTTGCGACCGATGTCCTCGAGCACGGCCTTCACGTCCGGCGTTTCGTTGAAGCCGTATTCGGCCTTGACGATGAACAGCCCCCCGCCCGCCTCCTGCACCGTCACGCGCTCGTCGTCGCGCACGTAGGGAATGTCGCGCGTCACGAAGGTCAGGAACAGCGTGCGTTCGTGCAGCACCTTGTTGTGCTTGAGGTTGTGCAGCAGGCTCACCGGCACCAGGCGATCGTTGCCGGTCAGGTAGATCGCGGTGCCCGACACGCGATGCGGCGGATGCGCGAGCAGCCCCTGCAGGAACGGCGTGAGCGGAATACCGTCGGCCGCCGTGCGTTCCTTGACGATGTGCCGGCCCTTGTACCAGGTGGTCAGCAGGAAGAACAGCAGCGCGCCGATGCCCAGCGGCAGCCAGCCGCCCTGCGCGACCTTCAGCAGGTTCGCGCCGAAGAAGCCGAGGTCGATCACCAGGAACACGCCGATGATGCCGGCCACCAGCAGCTTGTTCCACTTCCACACGTTGATCATCACCACGCAGGCGAGGATCGTGGTGATCACCATCGTGGCCGTGACCGCGATGCCGTAGGCGGCGGCCAGATTGTCGGAGGACTTGAAGCCGACCACGATGAACAGGATCACGAACAGCAGCAGCCAGTTCACCACCGGCACGTAGATCTGGCCGATCGCGAGGTCGGAGGTATGCAGCACCTTCATGCGCGGCACGTAGCCGAGCTGGATCGCCTGGCTCGTCAGCGAATACGCGCCCGAGATCACGGCCTGTGACGCGATCACGGTGGCGATGGTCGACAGCACCACCAGCGGCAGCAGCGCCCAGTCTGGCGCGAGCAGGAAGAACGGGTTCTCGATCGCCTTCGGGTTCTGCATCAGCAGCGCGCCCTGGCCGAAGTAGCTCAGCACCAGCGACGGCATCACGAGCACGTAGGCGGCGAGCCGGATCGGGCGCACGCCGAAGTGGCCCATGTCGGCATACAGCGCCTCAGCGCCGGTCAGCACCAGCACCACCGAGCCGAGCACCACATAGGCCTGCAGCACGTGGTCGGCCATGAAGGAGAACGCGTAGTACGGATTGATCGCGGCGATCACCATCGGCACGCGCGCGATGTGATAGATGCCGAGCGCCGCCAGCGTGATGAACCACAGCACCATGATCGGCCCGAACAGCTTGCCGACCGTGGCCGTGCCGTGACGCTGGATCCAGAACAGCGCGATCAGGATCACGATCGTGATCGGCAGCACCATGTGCGTGAGTTGCGGCGCGGCGATCTCGAGGCCCTCGACGGCCGACATCACCGAGATCGCGGGCGTGATCACCGCATCGCCGTAGAACATGCAGGCGCCGAAGATGCCGAGCGCCATCAGGATCTTGGTGAGGTGCTTGCGCGGTTCGACCGAGCGCAGCGCCAGCGCCATCAGCGCGAGCACGCCGCCCTCGCCGTTGTTGTCGGCGCGCATCACGAACATCACGTACTTCACGCCCACCACGAGCATGATCGCCCAGAACAACAGCGAGATGACGCCAAGGATGGAAGCTTGCGTGAGGGGGATGCCGTGGGCCGGGCTGAACGCCTCTTTGAGCGAATAGAGCGGACTGGTGCCGATGTCGCCGAACACCACACCGATCGCCGCGACGGCGAGAGCCTGCAGGGAGGTCTTGTGCGTGTTCGAATGGTTCGTGTCGGTCATGGAAGCGTGACGTCCCGTTCTGGGGTCGGAAAAACGAGCGCTATTCTAGACTGGCCGCGTCGTGATGCCATCCCGCCTGTTGCCGTGAAGCGACGCGGCGCGGCCAGTGTAGCATGCGGCCCCGTTTAAGCCGAGCACGGCGCGAGCGGGCCGCCAAATGCAATCGGCGCCCGTAGGCGCCGATCGTATCAGCCTGCGAGCCGGAAAGCGCGCCTGCCTGCGGGGCGGATCGCGAGCCGAATCAGGCCTGCTCTGCGCCCTCGCCTTCGCTGCGCTGCACGTGGCCGCGCTTGGTCCAGGCCACGAGGTTGTGCGGACGCAGCGTGTCCCATTCCTCGAAAGGCTGGTGGATCCACGGATTGGTGGCCAGGTGCTGGACGAAGTAATCGGGCTTGACCTTCGAGCAGGCCTTGTACCAGAGCACTGCGGAGCGTACGCCGGTAACCGACGGATAACGCTCCTTCAGATGCTGCTGCACGCGTGCGAGCGTGACGCCCGAATCGACGAGATCGTCGACCAGCAGCACGTTGCCGGACAGCTCGCCGCGCGTCATCGTGATGTACTGGGCGATGTCGAGGTCACCTTGCTGGGTACCGGCCGCCTCGCGATACGAGCTCGTCGCGAGGATCGCGAGCGGCAGGTCATAGATGCGCGAGAGCTGGTCGCCCACGCGCAGGCCGCCGCGCGCGAGGCACAGGATCTGGTCGAACTTCCAGCCCGATTCGTGCACCGCGAGCGCGAGCAGCTCGACCAGGCGGTGATACTCGTCCCAGCCGACCCACAGATTGCGATCGTCATTGCGCGGATCGGCCATCTCGATCGGCGCGCCGTGATGATTTCTGGCTTGCGTCATCGTGCGTCCGGACTTCAGACCTTGAACGGGTGACGCAGCAGGATCGTTTCGTCGCGATCCGGGCCCGTCGACACCATGTCGATCGGCACACCGGCCACGTCCTGCACACGCTTCAGGTAAGCCTGAGCGGTGGCAGGCAGCGCGTCCCAATCCTTGATGCCGACCGTGCTTTCCTTCCAGCCGGGGAAGGTTTCGTACACCGGCTCGCAGCGTGCGACGTCGGCGGCACCGCGCGGCAGCAGATCCACGTCCTTGCCGTCGATCTTGTAGCCCACGCAGAGCTGCACTTCCTCGAGGCCGTCGAGCACGTCGAGCTTGGTCATGCACAGGCCCGACACGCCGTTGATCTGGATCGAGCGGCGCAGCGCGGCGGCATCGAGCCAGCCGGTGCGACGCGGGCGACCCGTGACCGAACCGAATTCCTTGCCGACGTTGGCCAGCGTGAGGCCGACCTGTGCCTGACGCGCGGGATTGTCCGCATCGTACAGTTCGCTCGGGAACGGGCCCGAGCCGACGCGCGTGCAATACGCCTTGGTGATGCCGAGGATGTAGTTGAGCTTCTGCGGACCGACGCCCGCGCCCGCCGCGGCCGCACCGGCGACGCAGTTGCTCGACGTGACGAACGGATAGGTGCCGTGGTCGATATCGAGCAGCGTGCCCTGCGCGCCTTCGAACAGCAGGTTCTGGCCGAGGTGGTTCGCGTCGTACAGGCGGCGCGAGACGTCGGCGATCATCGGCTTGAGGCGGTCGGCATAGCCGAGCATCGTGTCGAGCGTGGCCTGGAAGTCGACGGCCGCGCCACCCAGGTACTGGGTCAGCACGAAGTTGTGGAAGTCGAGATTGTCGCGCAGGCGATCGGCGAAGGTCTTCGCGTCGAACAGGTCCTGCACGCGCAGCGCGCGGCGGCCGACCTTGTCTTCGTACGCGGGGCCGATGCCGCGGCCCGTGGTGCCGATCTTGCCGGCGCCGCGGCGCGCTTCGCGCGCCTGGTCGATCGCGACGTGATACGGCAGCAGCAGCGTGGCGGCTTCGGAGATGAACAGGCGCGACTGGACGTCGATGCCGGCTTCCTCGAGCTCGCCGATTTCCTTGAACAGCGCCTCGGGCGACAGCACCACGCCGTTGCCGATGTAGCAGGCCACGCCTGCGCGCATGATGCCCGACGGAATGAGACGGAGGATGGTTTTCTTGCCGCCGATGATGAGGGTGTGGCCGGCGTTGTGACCGCCCTGGAAACGCACGACGCCGTGAGCGTGGTCCGTCAGCCAGTCGACGATCTTGCCCTTGCCTTCATCACCCCACTGGGTTCCCACGACGACGACGTTGCGCCCGGGAGTCACATTCACTGCGCTGGCAGACATGTTGATTCGTTAGCTGGTTAAAAACGTATTCTACCTAGGTTCGGCGCGGGTTCCGAATTTTTCCGTTTGCCGTCAACGATATGGCACCCGAAACATTTCTTGCAGCACCGCGCCGCCGATGTTTCAGCGGGGGTCGACCACCCATGCGCCGTCACGCTCGACGAGCGTGCGGTCGCAGGCGAATTCGTCGAGCACGTGGTCGTGCCCCGGCAGCGCCTGGATCACCACCTCGCCCGCGTCGCGCAGTGCGCCGACCGCCACGCGCAGCGCGTCGTCCCGACGCCACGGCGCGAGGATCGCGGTGCCGCGCGCCTCGATTGGCGAGATCCGCGCGATCTCGCGCAGGTCCAGCGAGAAGCCGGTGGCCGGCCGCGCCCGCCCGTACGCCTGGCCGACGTGATCGTAACGGCCGCCGCGCGCCACGGCGTTCGGCACGCCATCCACATAGGCCGAGAACATCGCGCCGCTGTGATACGCATAGCCGCGCAGGTCGGCCAGATCGATCGCCACCTCGGCGCCCTGCACCTGCGCCGCGAGCTGCGCGAGATCGTCGAGCGCGCGGCTGATCTCGGGCAGCGCCGGCAACTGCCGACGTGCCTCTTCTATCACCGATGCATCGCCGTAGAGGTGCGGCAGCGCACGCAGCGCGGCCCGCGTGTCCGGCCCCAGATCCTCGGTCAGCTCGCCGATCAGCGGCACGTCCTTGCCGGCCAGTGCGCCATACAGTGCCTCGCCACGCGAGGCGGCCACCGCGTCGCGCGCCAGCAGCGCATCGAGCACGCCGGCGTGGCAGAGGTCCAGACGGATCGTGCCGATGCCGGTCAGGCGCAGCGCGTCGAGCATCAGCTGCTGCACCTCGAGGTCGGCCTCGAGGCCGGCGTGGCCGTACAGCTCGGCGCCGATCTGGATCTGCTCGCGCGTCGCGTGCAGGCCGCGCGGACGCGTGTGCAGCACGTTGCCCGCGTAGCAGAGACGCGTCACGCCCTGGCGGTTCAGCAGGTGCGCGTCGATGCGCGCGACCTGCGGCGTCATGTCGGCGCGCAGGCCGAGCGTGCGGCCCGACAGTTCGTCGACGAGCTTGAAGGTGCGCAGATGCAGATCGTTGCCGCCGCCGGTGAGCAGCGACTCGAGATATTCGAGCAGGGGGGGCATCACCATTTCGTAGCCGTACGAACGGAAGCGGTCGAGCAGCCTGCGGCGCAGCTCCTCGATCTTGCGCGCTTCCGACGGCAGCACGTCGGCGATATTCTCGGGAAGTAGCCAGGTCGACATCGTTACGGTCCTACGACAGGAAACATCGACGCGCATCGGCGCGCCGGATTTTTGAAATCGGATGGTGCGAGCACCACGCGGTTCGGCAGGCGCCGCGCGGGCGCCGGGGAACGGAATTCGGGGCAGGCTGCGGGCGGGCCGGATCGACGGCCGGCCGCAGGCCGCAATCAGGTCGCGAGGAACAGCAGCACGAGGCCGAGCACCATCACGATCAGGCCGCCGATCCGGATATGATGCGGCGGCCGCTCCGCTATTCTACGAAACGTGTCGCGCCACGCGACCGGAAACACGAACGGAAACGCGCCTTCGACGATCAGCATCAACGCGACAGCAAGCAACAGCGAACCGGCCAGATCCATGCGGTATCGATGGCGCCGCGCGTGGCGGCGCCCCTTCTCAGCGTCAGTGTTTGCGGGGAACGGGGGCCGGCGTCGCGGCAGCGCCGCCCGTCGGGCCGCGCATGAAGCGGAAGAACTCGCTGTCCGGATCGACCACGATCACGTCGTTCGCGTGGAACGTGTTCCGATAGGCCTGCAGGCTCGCGTAGAACTGGTAGAACTGCGGGTCGCTGCCGAACGCGTCGCCGGCGATCTGGGCGGCCTTGGCATCGCCCTCGCCCTTGATCTGCTGCGCCTGCTGATAGCCGTCCGCGAGGATCTGCTGTTGCTGACGCACGGCATCCGCCTTGACCTGCTCGGCATCGGCCGCGCCCTGCGCGCGCACCGTGGCCGCCAGTTGCTGCTCGGCCGCCGCCATGCGGCGGAACACGGCTTCCGACGCACCGGCCGGCAGATCCATGCGCAGCAGCGACACGTCGCCGATCTCGACGCCGTACGGCGTGGCGGCAGCCTGCAGCGCGGCCTTCGCCTCGTCGGCGATGGCCTGCTGATCGCCGATCGCGGCGGCCAGCGTGCGCGTGGAGAAGGCCTGCACGAGCGCGCCCTTCAGCGACGACAGCAGCGGATCCACCACGTCGCGCGCGCCGCCTTCGGTCTTCGCGTAGTACTTGAGCGGATCGGCGACGCGATAGCGCACGGCCGGGCTGACCAGCACGTCCTGCTTGTCGGAGGTCGTGCAGCTCTGCGCGTCGGCCCATTCGAGCGACTTCAGGCGCGTGTCGACGAGCACCGCGCTCTGCAGCGGCGGCGGCAGCTTCACGTGCAGGCCGGGGCCGAGCACGAGCGGGGCCGCGTCGCCGCGCGCGGACAGCACCGCGACGTAGCGCGGATCGACCACGAACACGGTGGATGCCGCGGCGAACGCGACGATGACGAGCGCGATGACGAGCGCAACGATTCGATTCATAGGTGGCGCTCCCCGTTACTGCAGATCGTCTTCGCGCGAGCGGCTGCGCAACGTGTCGCGCGAGCGCAGCGAATCGCCGCCCGCTGCCGCGCTGGCGGCGGCAGGCGTACTGGCCGGCGTGGCCGTGACGACTGCGGGCGTGGTGGCCACGGTGCTCGCGACCGGGGCGGCCGACGCATCGCTCGTGCTGCCGGCAGCGGCCGACGTCGCAGCCGGGCCCGATGCCGCGGCGGCACCGCTGGCCGCGCCGGCTTCGGCCGCGCGCTGGCGCTGCTGCTCGACGAGCTTGTCGATCGGCAGATACACGAGGCTGTTGCCGCCCTTGCTGCCGACGTAGACCTTGGTGGCCTTCGAATAGATGTCCTGCATGGTCTCCAGATACATGCGCTCGCGCACCACGGCCGGCGCCTTCTGATACTGCGCGTAGACCTGCTGGTAGCGATCGGCGTCGCCCTGCGCCTGCGTCACGACGCGATCGGCGTAGGCCCTCGCCTCGTCGGCGAGCCTGGCCGCATCGCCGCGCGCGCGCGGCAGCAGATCGTCGGCATAGGCCTGCGCGGTGCGCTTGGCGACGTCGCCTTCCTGGCGCGCCTTGGTCACTTCGCCCATGGCCGCCTGCACCTGCTCGGGCAGTTGCGTGCCCTGAATCGTGATGCCGGTGACGGCGAGGCCGGTCTGGTCGCGGTCGAGATCGTGCTGGATCGCGGTGCTCAGTTGTTCGACGAGCTTGTCGCGATCGGCGCCCACCACCTCGCTCGCCGACTGCGTGCCGACGATGCGACGAATTGCCACCTGCGCTGATTGGCGCACGGCGAGTTCGGGATCGGCGGAACGGAACAGGTAGTCGGTGGCCGAGCGGATCCGGTATTGCACGATGAAGCGCACGTCGACGATGTCGCCGTCGCGCGTGAGCATCGAGGCATCCTTGACGTTGGCAGTCCGAACCACGTTGTTGCGGCCGATCTCGGTGGAATGCACCTGAGCCGTGTCGACCACTTCGTGCGATTCGAACGGATACGGCAGGCGCCAGTGGGTACCGGCGCCGACCGTGCTGCGGAACTGGCCGAACTGCATCACCACGCCGGTCTGGCCGTCAGGCACCATGAAGATGCCGCTGCCCGCGTACACCGCCACGAGCACGCCCACCACGATGCCGACGCCGATCCGTGCATTGCGGCCGTTGTCGGGACGCATGCCGCGATTGCCGCCGCCCTTGCCGCCGAACAGGCCCGCGAGACGACGGTTGAAGTTGCGCCACATCTCGTCGAGATCTGGCGGCCCGTCGCCGTTGCGATCGGGCTGCGGGCGTTTCGGGTCGTTGTTGCGGGACTTGTCGCCATTGCCTTGGCCACGACCCCAGCGGGGATCGTTGATCGACAGCATCGGGCGCTTGCGCAGCCAGGAACTCCGCTCGTTGTAATCGTTCACCTGAGTTTGTTCACCAGATTGGGCGTCGACTGGCCGGCCTGAAGGCCGATCAGTGCCCGTGTTCGGAAACCGTGTGGTCGTCGTGCGGTTCGGTCGAGCCGCCGTCCTGGAGCCCATTGTCGAGCGCGAGGCCCCGCAGGCGAATGTCGCGTTCCTCGGACGACTGCGGGCCGGCAAGTGCATCGCTGCTCGCAATTTCGGCGATGGCGGCGCGCAGCGTGTCGAGTCCCTGGCCGGTGCGCGCGCTCAAAAAGACGCGCGAAATATTACCATACTCGTCACGCTCGACCGTGTCGCCGCGGGCCGCGAGTTCGGGCACCGCGTCGATCTTGTTGAACACCAGCACCTGCCGGATCGCGTCCGCGCCGATTTCGTGCAGCACGTCGTTGACCTGCTCGATCTGCTCGAGTCGCACCGCGCTCGACGCATCCACCACGTGCAGCAGCAGGTCGGCGTGGATCGTTTCCTCGAGCGTGGCGCGGAATGCCGCCACCAGTTGGTGAGGCAATTCGCGAATGAAGCCGACCGTGTCGGACACCACGATCTGGCCCACTTCATCGCCGAGATAGACGCGCCGCGAGGTGGTGTCGAGCGTGGCGAACAGCTGATCGGCCGCGTAGGCCTGCGCTTTCGTCAGCGCATTGAACAGCGTGGACTTGCCCGCGTTCGTATAGCCGACCAGCGACACCGACATCGTGCGATTGCGCTCGCGCTGGCGGCGCTGCGTGTTGTGCTGGCGGCGCAGCTTGTCGAGCCGCGACTTCAGCATCTTGATGCGCTCGCCGATCAGGCGGCGGTCGGTTTCGAGCTGCGTCTCGCCGGGGCCGCGCAGGCCGATCCCGCCCTTCTGGCGTTCGAGGTGGGTCCAGGCGCGGATCAGCCGCGTGGACAGGTACTGCAGTTGTGCGAGCTCGACCTGCAGCTTGCCTTCGTGGCTGCGGGCGCGCTGCGCGAAGATGTCGAGAATCAGGCTCGTGCGATCGACCACGCGACGATTCAGCGTGCGTTCGAGATTGCGCTGCTGCGCGGGCGCGAGCGGATGATTGAAGATGACGATGTCGACGTGATTGGCGTCGCAGGCGAGGCGCAGTTCCTCGGCCTTGCCGCTGCCGATGAACATCGCGGCGTCGGGGCTGGAACGGCGACCGGTCAGGGTGACCGCGGGATGGGCGCCCGCGCTGGAAGCGAGCAGGCTGAGTTCTTCGAGACTGGCTTCGAAATCGGTCTTGCCGAAGTCGATGCCGACTAACGCGGCGTTGATCAAATTGGCGGGTGTCAAAATAAGGCGGCTGGCGTGGATCGCCGGCGGCGACGAGCGCCAGCCGCGGCAATCGGGTTAGGACGATGCTTCCGCATCCGGGTGGAAATTCACCGGGCGGGCCGGCACGACGGTCGAGATCGCGTGCTTGTACACCATCTGGGTAACCGTGTTACGGAGCAACACGACGTACTGGTCGAACGATTCGATGTTCCCTTGCAGCTTGATACCGTTGACGAGGTAAATCGACACCGGCACATGCTCCTTACGCAGTGCGTTCAAAAACGGGTCTTGTAACAATTGCCCTTTGTTGCTCATGGCGTACTCCATCTTTTTTGCAGGTTGATCTTCTAGATTGGCGGTGAAGAAAAAGAGATCCACCGTCAATCGCTACACTATAGCCGATTTCGCTTTCCCTGCTCCGGAGCAGGCCGATCGGTCTATTCCCCGCGACCCTTGTCCGTATAAGGGTTCGTCGAGGACCGGAACTCTATTCGCAATGGAGTGCCGGTCAGGGCGAAAGTTTCCCGGAAACGGTTCTCGAGATAACGTTTGTAGGTTTCGGTCACCGCGTCGAGCGCGTTGCCGTGCACCACGATGATCGGCGGGTTCTGGCCGCCCTGGTGCGCATAGCGCAGCTTCGGGCGAACCGGGCCGCGACGGCGCGGCTGCTGGAATTCCACGGCCTCGATCAGCGCGCGCGTGAGCTTCGGCGTGGGCAGCTTCTTCATGGCGGCTGCGTAGGCGTCGTCGACCGAGCGCAGCAGCGGGCCGATGCCGGTCTTTTCGGCGGCCGAGATGAAGTGGAACTTCGCGAATTCGAGGAATTTGAGCTTGCGCGTGAGATCGGCCTTCGTGCGATCGCGCGTATGCGCGTCGAGCCCGTCCCACTTGTTCACGCCCACCACCAGCGCGCGGCCCTGCTCCACCACGAAGCCCGCGATGTGCGCGTCCTGATCGGAAATGTCCTGCTGCGCATCGAGCAGCAGGATCACGACGTTCGCGTCCGAGATCGACTGCAGCGTCTTGACCACCGAGAACTTCTCGATCGCCTCGAACACCTTGCCGCGACGGCGCAGGCCGGCCGTGTCGATCAGCGTGTACGGCTTGCCGTTGCGCTCGAAATCCACGTAGATCGAATCGCGCGTGGTACCCGGCATGTCGAACGCGATCACGCGGTCCTCGCCGATCAGCGTATTGACGAGCGTGGACTTGCCCACGTTCGGGCGCCCCACGATCGCGATCTTCACGCCGCGCGCCTGCGCGTCGTCGTCGCTCTCCTCCGGCTGGCCCGCGTAGGCCACCTCGAGCGCCTCGCCGATCATGTCGTTCACGCCGTCGCCGTGCGCGGCCGAGATCGCGCGCGGGTCGCCGAGGCCGAGCTCGTAGAAGTCCGACGCGACCGCCGTATACTTCATGCCCTCGGCCTTGTTGACCACCAGGAACAGCGGTCGGCCGGTCTTGCGCAGGTAGTCGGCGATCGCCTTGTCCTGCGGCGCGAGCCCGTTGCGGCCGTCGACGATGAACACCACCACGTCGGCTTCCTCGACGGCCTGGCGCGTCTGGCGTGCCATCTCGTGCAGGATGCCGTCCTTGGCGACCGGCTCGAAACCGCCCGTGTCGACCACGAGATACGGGCGCGCGCCGACCCGCCCTTCACCGTAATGGCGATCGCGGGTGAGGCCCGGCAGGTCGGCGACGAGTGCGTCGCGCGAGCGCGTGAGCCGATTGAACAGCGTGGATTTCCCCACATTGGGGCGCCCGACGAGGGCAATGACCGGTTTCATCTGGTGTCGTCTACGGTATTAACGCAGGAGCGGGAGGCCCGACGCGCACGAACGAGGCGGCGGCAGGCGGCTGCGTTGAATGAAAATTAGCACGAATTCGGCGCCGCAACGGGCGCACGCGCGCACAACGCGCAAGGCGTGAATGCTGCGGCGTGCCGCTGCGGCAATACGCCGGACTCGCCCGCTCGGAGCGCCGGCGGCCATCGCCGCGCAAAAAACACGCGCGGCCCGCGCCGCAAGGCGCCGGGCCGCGCAATTCCAGCCGATCGATCAGCGCGGGCGGAAGCCGTAGACTTCGCCGTCATGCGTCTGCACGACGAGCGTGTCGCCGGCCAGCACCGGGGCTGCCGTGATCGGGCTGCCGTCCGTCTTCATGCGTGCAACGAAGCTGCCGTCATCGCGCGACAGGAAGTGGACGAAACCCTTGTAATCGCCGAGCACGAGCGCGCGACCGAGCAGGTACGGCACGCCGACGTCGCGGCTCTTGAGCTTGTCGTTGCGCCAGAGCTGGTTGCCCGACTGCACGTCGTAGGCCGTGACCACCGACCAGTCGTCGCCACCGGCCACCACCGTGTCGTCCTGCGCCACGCCGCTGCGGCTCGAGAAGGCCTTTTCCCACAGCGGGCGGCCCGAGTTCGCGTCGAAGCAGCCGACCTGCCCCTGGAACGTGACCGCGCAGGTCTGCGCGCCGACCAGGGTGGGCGGGCCGCTCACGTCGTTGATGCGTTCGACCTCGGTCACGCCCTTCGGATAGGACACGGGGGTCGTCCAGAAGGCCTCGCCCGTCTGCAGGTTGATCGCAACCAGACCGCCGCCGGGGAAACCGGCCAGCACGGCCGCGTCGCCGGCGAACGTCATGCCGGCCGACACGCGCAGGTTCAGCGGCACGGCACGGCTGCGATACACCCACTTCTGCTCGCCGGTCTGGGCCGCGAACGCGATCACCTGACCGTCGATCGTGCGCACGATCACGAGGCCGTTGCCGACCAGCGGCGGCGAGAAGATCTCGCCCTGCACGCTGGTCTGCCACAGCAGCTTGCCGTCGGCGCCGAGCACGTACACGCCGCCCTTCAGCCCGCCGACCGCGGTGAGGTTGCCGTCGCTGCCGACGCCGGCCGACAGATCGGACTTCAGCCTGGTGCGCCACACGGTCTGGCCGGTCTTCGCGTCGATCTTCTCGACCGCGCCGTTCGTCGCGGCCACGAACACGGCATCGCCGACCGCGACCGGCGAGAACGCATAGCGACCGCCCTTGCCCACGCTGGTCTTCCACGCCTGCTGCACATTCAGCACGGGCTTGATGTCGGTGAGCGGCGTGGGCACGCGGCGCGCGTCCTTGGTGGACGAACACGCGGCCAGCGCGAGAACGGCGACGGCACAGGCGATCGGAGCGGTACGTTTCAGCAAATTCATCGGTGAGCGAAGCTATCTAGAGTAGTGGAACGAGCGCTTGCGCTCAGCTGCCGAGCGCGTCGAGCTTGAATTGCACGAGCTGGCGCGCGGACACGTCACCCTTGGGCAGCGCGTCGAGTGCGACCTGGTAGGACGCACGCGCGTCGTCGCGCTTGCCCTGCGCGGCGAGCAGATCGCCGCGGCGATCGGCGACGAGCCCCTTGAAGCTGTCGTCGGTCGTGCCGGCGAGCAGCGCGAGGCCCGCGTCGTAGGCCTTTTCGTCGAGCAACAGCGAGGACAGACGCAGCTTGGCGATCTGCTTGTACTCGTCGTCCTTCGCGTGGTCGATGGCCCATTGCAGCTGGGCCTTGGCACCGGCGCTGTCGCCAGCCATGTACAGACCCTTGGCGGCCGCGAGCGCGGTGAACTGCGCGTAGGCGGTGCCGCTGTACTTGTCTTCCATGTCGCTCGCGGCACGCGCGATCTTCGCCTTGTCGCCGGAACTGACGGCCTGCTGCACCGCCTCGTACAGCCCCGAGGCCTCGGCGGCCTGGCGACGCTGCCAGTAGTTCCAGCCATTCCAGGCAGCGACGACGACGAGCGCCGCAGTCAGGATCCAGGTGGCCAGATTGCCCCAGCGGGCCCACCACGCTTTGACGCTTTCAATCGATTCTTGTTCGTCGTGATAACTCATCGGCTAGCGATTCCTTCCTGTCCAGCGTGTTGTCGAGCGAGTCCGCTGCGATCAGTCGTCGCCGTCTTCGTCGGCGGATGCAACCATCGCATTGATTAGAAATTCGGTCAAGTTCTCGACCGTTACCGTCTGCTGCGCGTTCTTCTCGCCGCCTTCGCCGGCACCGCGCAGCGCCTTCACGCCGGCCGTGCCGTTGGCGATCTCGTCCTCGCCGAGGATCACCGCGTAGGCCGCGCCGCTCGCGTCGGCACGCTTCATCTGCGACTTGAAGCTCGCCGTCGCGCCGTCCGGGCTGCAGTGGAAGATCACGTCGAGCCCGGTGTCGCGCAGGCGCTCGCCGATGATGAAGGCCTGCTCGCGCGCCGCCTCGCCCTGGTGGACGATGTAGACGTCGACGCCTTCCGGCTCCGGCACGAGCTGCTCTTCCTTCAGCAGCTCGAGGATCCGCTCGACGCCCATCGCCCAGCCGCAGGCGGCCGTCGGCTTGCCACCGAGCTGCTCGATCAGCGGATCGTAGCGGCCGCCGGCGGCCACCGTGCCCTGCGCGCCGAGCTTGTCGGTCACCCACTCGAACACGGTCAGGTTGTAGTAGTCGAGGCCGCGCACGAGGCGCGGGTTGATCGTGAACGGCACGTTGTTGGCCTTCAGCAGGCGCTGCAGACCCTCGAAGTGCGTGCGCGACGCCTCGCCGAGGAAATCGATGAGCTTCGGCGCGTTCTGCGCGATTTCCTGAAGCGCGGGGTTCTTCGTGTCGAGCACGCGCAGCGGGTTCGTGTAGAGGCGACGCTTGGCGTCCTCGTCGAGCAGCTCGACGTGCTGCTCGAGATACTTGATCAGCTCCACGCGGTGCGCGGCGCGCTCCTCGGCCAGGCCGAGCGAGTTGATCTCGAGCTTGATGCCGGTCAGGCCGAGATCGTCCCAGAGGCGCTGACACATCATGATGATTTCAGCGTCCGTGTCCGGACCGGCGAAACCGAGCGCCTCGACACCGACCTGGTGGAACTGGCGATAGCGGCCGCGCTGCGGACGCTCGTGGCGGAACATCGGGCCCACGTACCACAGCCGCTTCGGGCCGTCGTACAGCAGGTTGTGCTCGATCGCGGCACGCACCACGGCAGCGGTGTTTTCCGGGCGCAGCGTGAGATTCTCGCCGTTCAGCGCGTCGGTGAAGCTGTACATCTCCTTCTCGACGATGTCGGTCACTTCACCGATGCCGCGCGTGAACAGTTGCGTGTGCTCGACGATCGGCGTGCGGATGTTCTGGTAGCCGTAGGCGCGCAGCAGCGACTTCACGGTCGCCTCGAAGAATTCCCACAATCCGGCATCCTGCGGGAGGATGTCGTTCATGCCCTTCACGCCCGTCAGTTTTTCGAGCTTTCGCTTGGTTTCGGTCATCTGATTTCGGTTGACGATTTATTGCTCGGCCGTTGCCTGGCCGTAATTGCGCGCGACGTAGTCGCTCACGATCTGCTGGAATTCCTCGGCGATGCGCTCGCCGCGCAGCGTCCTGACCTTCTCGCCGTCGATGAAGACCGGCGCGGCCGGGTTCTCGCCCGAGCCCGGCAGGCTGATGCCGATGTTCGCGTGCTTCGACTCGCCCGGGCCGTTGACGATGCAGCCCATCACCGCGACGTTCATCTTCTCGACGCCGGGGAAGGTCTTGCGCCACTCGGGCATCTGCTCGCGCAGATAGGTCTGAATCTGCATCGCCAGCTCCTGGAACAGCGTGCTGGTGGTGCGGCCGCAACCGGGGCACGCGATCACCATCGGCGCGAACGAGCGCAGGCCCATGGTCTGCAGGATTTCCTGGCCGACCACCACCTCGCCGGTACGCGGCGCGCCCGGTTCCGGCGTCAGCGAGATGCGGATCGTGTCGCCGATGCCTTCCTGCAGCAGCACGCCGAGCGCGGCCGTGGACGCCACGATGCCCTTCGAGCCCATGCCCGCCTCGGTCAGCCCGAGGTGCAGCGCGAAGCCGCAGCGCTTGGACAGCTCGCGGTATACGGCGATCAGGTCCTGCACGCCGCTGACCTTGCACGACAGGATGATCTTGTCACGGCCGAGGCCCAGTTCCACGGCACGTTCGGCCGAGCCGATCGCCGACTGGATCAGCGCCTCGTACATCACGCTCTGGGCTTCCCACGGCGTGCTGCGCGCGGCGTTCTCGTCCATCATGCGCGCGAGCAGGTCCTGGTCGAGGCTGCCCCAGTTCACGCCGATGCGCACCGGCTTGTCGTACTTCGCGGCGGCTTCGATCATCTGCGCGAACTGCGTGTCGCGCTTGGCGCCCTGGCCGACGTTGCCCGGGTTGATCCGGTACTTCGACAGCGATTCGGCGCAGCCCGGATAGTCGCGCAGCAGCAGGTGGCCGTTGTAGTGGAAGTCGCCCACCAGCGGCACCGCCACGCCCATCCGGTCGAGCTGCTCGCGGATCGCCGGCACGGCGGCGGCGGCCTCGGGCGTGTTGACCGTGATGCGCACGAGTTCCGAGCCTGCGTTGGCCAGATCCTTGATCTGGATCGCGGTGCCGATTGCATCGGCCGTGTCGGTGTTCGTCATCGACTGCACGCGCACGGGCGCGTCGCCGCCGATCGTCACGAGGTTGCCGCCCCAACGGACATCCACCGCGTGCGAGCGGCGGCGCGGCAAAGAACCGCCGAACACCGGTTCGGTTGAACAAATCTGACTGCTGCGTGGGGATTGAGCTTCGGATTGCATCGTGGGATCCATTTACGCCGGAAGCGCCGCCCAGCGGGCAGCGCACGAATTGAAAAAGCGTCGGGCCCGGTCAGCCGCGACGCTTGCCGTCAGGGCAACGCGAATCGCGCGACGTTGCCCCGACCCGCCGAGTATTTTGCCGGATCGACGGTCTTTGCGTCGAACGTCACAGCGTCGAGCCCCGCGCGGTTGCCGACCGTCACGCGCAGCGGCACGTCGCCGGCCGCCTGGCGCGTTTCGCCGGCCTTCACGAGCCCGGACAGGATTTCCTTGCCGCTCTTGTCGCGCACGCTCACCCAGCAATCCTGCTTGACCGAGATGCCGATCACCGACTGGCCGGCCGCGGCGACCACGCTCGCACCGCCGGCCGATGCCGCCGCGGGTGCGACCGCTGCCGGCGCACTGGCTTGGGCGGGTGCCGACGTGGCGACCGCCGCCGGCGGCTGTACCGGTGCCGCGGATGCCGTCGGCTCGACCGCAGTCGACGCCGCGCCCTGATCGACCGGTGCCGCCATGCCCGGCGCCGCAGCGGAAGCGACGCCGCCCGTAACCGTGGAGCCGCCCACCGCGATCGCGGCCGACCCGGAGGCCGCCTGCGCCGCCGACGCCGGCTGCGCGTCGGACGCGCCGATTCCGGCATTCGACTTGAAGCGCGCGAGCCAGTTCGCCGAATCGCCGCTCGAATGCCACATCGCGACAGCGATCACCGCCACGATCACGGCCAGCACGGCCCACAACCCGGTGCGCCCGCGCGCCGGCGCGCCGAGCGGAATCGACACGCGGCCGCGCGGCAGGCCCGTGCCCGCAGAAGCCGGCATCGACAGATCGACCTCGGGCACGCCCTTCTCGCGACGCAGCGCCTGCGCGAACGGCTCCGGATCGACACCGAGCATCTTCGCGTAGCTGCGCACCACGCCCACCGCGAAGGTCGCGCCCGGCATCTGGCTGATGTCGCCGGCCTCGAGCGCGCGCAGCTTCGGCGTGGCCACCTTCAGACGCGACGACACGTCGGCAACCGACCAGCCCTTCGCTTCGCGAAGCTGCGCGAGACGCGCTCCGACCGCCGCCAGCGACTCCATGCCGGCCGGCGCCGGCTGGGTTGCGGCATTCGTCTCTGCGCCTCTTGGCGGTTGCGGTTCGTTCATCCTGTTCCTCGCGTCGATTCTTCTTCACTTGCACGACCGCGCCGGGGCACACCCGCGCCGTCATGCAACAGTTAAACAGAGGCAGGCAAGGCCTGCCCCGGATCGCTTTCGCGTCGCCCGGACCTCCCCGTCAGACGGGCCGGACTTCGATGACTTTCCCCGCCCCCGTACGTTCCGCCAGGCGCGTGCGGTCCTTCACGGCACCGGCGAGCTGGCCGCAGGCGGCGTCGATGTCGTCGCCGCGCGTCTTGCGCACGGTCGTGACGACGCCAGCGTCCATCAGAATCTGGGCGAACTGCTTGATGCGCTCGTTCTTCGAGCGCAGCAGCCCCGATTCCGGGAACGGATTGAACGGGATCAGGTTGAACTTGCACGGCACGTCTCGCGTCACGGCGAGCAGCTCGCGCGCATGCGCGTCGGTGTCGTTGACGCCGTCGAGCATGCAGTATTCGAAGGTGATGAAATCGCGCGGCGCGACCTTCAGATAACGTTGGCAGGCAGCCATCAGTTCGCGCAGCGGGTACTTCTTGTTGAGCGGCACCAGTTCGTCGCGCAGCGCGTCGTTCGGCGCATGCAGCGACACGGCGAGCGCCACCGGCAACTCGGCGCCGAGCCGATCCATCATGGGCACCACACCGGAGGTGGAGAGCGTGACGCGGCGGCGCGACAGCCCGTAGGCGTTGTCGTCCAGCATCAACCGCATCGCGGGCACCACCGCGCTGTAATTGAGCAGCGGCTCACCCATGCCCATCATCACCACGTTGGTGACGACGCGTTCAGCCTTGCCGTTCGGCCCGGGCGCGCGCCCGAGCGATTCGCGCAACGCGAATTCCGCCATGCGCAACTGGCCGACGATTTCGGCCGTCGACAGATTGCGCGAGAAACCCTGCTTGCCGGTGGAACAGAACCGGCAGTTGACCGCGCACCCCGCCTGCGACGACACACAGAGCGTGCCACGCGTTTCCTCGGGGATGAACACGGTTTCGACCGCATTGCCGTTACCCACGTCGATCAGCCACTTGCGCGTGCCGTCCGACGAGACGTGATCGCTCGCGATCTCGGGCATGCCGATCGCGGCACGGCCCTTCAGCTTCTCGCGAAGCGACTTCGCGAGATCGGTCATGCCGTCGAAATCGGCGGCATTGTATTGATGAATCCAGCGCTGCAGCTGCTTGGCCCGGAACGGCTTCTCGCCGAGGCTGCCGCAGTACGCGACGAGGCCCTCGGCGTCGAAGTCGAGAAGGTTGACGGGAGTGTCGATCGTCATGATGCCCTGCCTTGCTGCATGCGCCGGATTCCGCTACCCGCTTAACGCGAGTAGACGTTCATGCCCGGGAAGAAGAATGCGATTTCGACCGCTGCCGTTTCCGGAGCGTCCGAACCGTGCACGGCGTTCGCGTCGATGCTGTCGGCGAAGTCGGCGCGAATCGTGCCGGCCTCGGCCTTCTTCGGATCCGTCGCGCCCATCAGTTCGCGGTTCGTCAGGATGGCGTTCTCGCCTTCCAGCGCCTGGATCATCACCGGGCCCGAGATCATGAAGTCGACCAGATCCTTGAAGAACGGACGTGCTGCGTGAACGGCGTAGAACTTCTCTGCCTCGCCGCGCGACAGGTGCGCCATACGAGCCGCGACGACCTTCAGGCCAGCGCCTTCGAAACGGCTGTAGATCTGACCGATCACGTTCTTTGCCACTGCGTCCGGCTTGATGATCGACAGGGTGCGCTCGATTGCCATAAAAACTCCAAAAAATTAAGACGTTACGTTTTCAAATGAATCCGCTATTGTAACACGTTCCCATGTATCATAGCGATTGAACCCTTACAGACTCGTAAGGTGGAAACCGGGTATGCTGACACGTGCGCGTCGTACCTGTTTGCGCCCGTATCGGCCTGCGCCGGCTCCTGGACCTGCTCTTGAAACCTTGGGCCGCCGAACCGATCTTACGCAGTGCGGCGCCCGGATTGCTGCAGCGCATCGCGATGCATCCGGTTCCCGATCGCTGTCACGTTCCATGTTAGGAGAAACCATGAACGACTATCCGTACAACTTCGGTCGCGGCGGCTCGCTGGCGTCGGCCGAATCCCGCAACCGCGTGCTGCGGAACACCTACTGGCTGCTCGCGCTTTCGATGATTCCGACCGTGCTCGGCGCGTGGATCGGGATCGTCAGCGGCTTCTCGCTGTTCGCGGCCACCAGCCCGATGATGAGCCTGCTGGCGTTCTTCGCGATCGCGTTCGGCTTCATGTTCGCGATCGAGCGCACCAAGAACAGCAGCGTCGGCGTGTTCGTGCTGCTCGGCTTCACGTTCTTCATGGGCCTGATGCTGTCGCGCCTGCTCGGCTTCATCCTCGGCTTCTCGAACGGCCCGCAGCTGATCATGCTCGCGTTCGGTGGCACCGGTGTGATCTTCGCCGCGATGGCCACGATCGCCACGGTCAGCAAGCGCGATTTCTCGGGCCTCGGCAAGTGGCTATTCGTCGGCGTGATCGTGCTGCTGCTCGCCTCGTTCGCCAACATGTTCCTGCATTTGCCGGCGCTGATGCTCACCGTCTCCGTGCTCGCGATCGTGATCTTCTCGGCCTACATGCTGTTCGACGTGCAGCGCGTGGTGAACGGCGGCGAGACGAACTACATCACCGCCACGCTCGCGATCTACCTCGATCTGTACAACGTGTTCACCAACCTGCTGGCCCTGCTCGGCATCTTCGGCGGCAACCGTAACTGATCGAGTGTCGATCGATTCCGGCGTCGGGCCCCGTTTTCCAGGCCCATCCGCCGCCCCACGAAAAACCGGCCCGAGGGCCGGTTTTTTGATGCCCGCCCGTTTTCGTGATGCCGATCAGCTGCGCTCGAACACCGCGATCGATTCGACGTGCGAAGTGTTTGGGAACATGTTCACGACGCCGGCGCCGCGCAGCGTGTAGCCGGCTTCATGCACGAGGATCGCGGCGTCGCGCGCGAGCGTGGCCGGATTACACGACACGTAGACGATCCGCTTCGGCAGCGGGCCCTCGCCGCTCTGCGCGATCTCGGCCAGCGCCTTCGACACGGCCTGAGCGCCCTCGCGCGGCGGATCGACCAGGAACTTGTCGAAGGCGCCGAGCGCGCGCATGTCGTCGGCCGTGACCTCGAACAGGTTGCGGCAGGCGAACGAGGTATGGCCGTCCACGCCGTTTTCCTTGGCGTTGGCGAGCGCGCGCGTGGTCAGCGCCTCGCTGCCCTCGATGCCCACCACCTCGCGCGACAGACGCGCGAGCGGCAGCGTGAAGTTGCCGATGCCGCAGAACAGGTCGAGCACGCGATCCTCGCGGCGCGGCGCGAGCAGGCGCAGCGCGCGGCCCACCAGCACGCGATTGATCTGGTGATTGACCTGCGTGAAATCGGTCGGCTTGAACGGCATGCGGATGCCGAACTCCGGCAGTGTGTAATCGAGCGACTTGTCGAGCGGATAGAACGGGAACACCGAATCCGGGCCCTTCGGCTGCAGCCAGAACTGCACGTCGTGACGATCGGCGAATGCGCGCAGCAGCGCTTCGTCGTTCGCGTTGATCGGCTCGAGCACGCGCAGCACGAGCGCCGTGACGCTCGAGCCGACCGCGAGTTCGATCTGCGGCATGCGCTCGCTGATCGACAGCCCGGCCACCAACTCGCGCAGCGGCACGAGCATCGCCGACACGTGCGGCGGCAGCACCTCGCAGCTCGTCATGTCGGCCACGTAGCTGCTCTTCTTCTCGTGGAAGCCCACCAGCACGCCGCCCTTCTTCGGCACGTTGCGCACGGTCAGCCGGGCGCGGTAGCGATAGCCCCAGGACGGGCCGTGGATCGGCGAGAACATCGCCTCGGCGCGCAGCTTGGCGAGATGCCAGAGGTTGTCCTCGAGCACGCGCTGCTTGATCGCCACCTGGGCGCGCACGTCCAGATGCTGCATCGAGCAGCCGCCGCAGGTACCGAAGAACGCGCACTTCGGTTGCGCGCGCATCACGCTCGGGCGCAGGATGTCGACGACGGTCGCCTGTTCGTAGCTCGGCTTGCGGCGGTAGCTCGAATAGGTCACGCGCTCGCCGGGCAGCGCGCCCTCGATGAAGATGACCTTGCCGGACTCACCGTCCTCGTTCACGATGCGGCCGACGCCGCGCGCCTCATTGTCGAGCGATTCGACTTCGATCGGCGCGCTGACGTGCACCACGGGCGCGTTGCGCGACTTGCGCGCGGGAGTGGGGGCGGCTTCGGACACCGGCATTTCCTGACGTTTGTTTGTGGGAAGGCGAGATTGTAGACGAATGGCCGCGCGTCATCGGAGATTTGCCATGCAACTGATCGACGGGAACATTCAATGGGGGCGCGCCGCCGGGCGGCCCCGTGATCGAGGCGATCGCCGTGGATCCGCCGGCGCGCCGCGCGTGGCGCTCGAAGTCAACGTGGAGGCGGCCGGCGCCCCCCGACGGGCCGTTCGCGCCGCCGCAGCGCGCACTCGACGAATCGTGTGCGGCGACCTCAACAGCGGGTGGCGCGACGAGGCCTACCCGCGCCTGCTTGCACCGATCGGCGGCGCGTCGGGCCTCGTCGATGCCTGGACCTGCCGCCATCCCGGTGCCACGCCGCCGCCGACGGCCGGCGTGTACGACACCGCGCAATGGCAGGACGGCGCGATGACCTGCGACTTCGTGTTCGTGACCGACACGCTCGCCGAGCGGATCCTGCGCTGCGAGATCGACGGCACGACGCGCGCCTCCGATCATCAACCGATCCTGCTCGAGCTGCGCGACGCCTGAGCCGACCGTCAGAACCGGCCTTACTTCGGAAACGCCGCCAGATACTCGGCCCAGTGCGCCGCAGGCTCGGTCACCAGCGCGTCCTTCACGAGCTGCACTTCCTCGGCGTATTCGACCTGGCTCAGCCCGCCGCGCATCAGCTGGAAGCGGCAGTACAGCAGGTACGTGTTGACCACGTCGGTCTCGCAATAATGGCGGATCGCCTCGAGATGCCCGGCGCGGAACGCCTCCCACACCTGCCCGCCGTCCATCCCCAGCTTGCCCGGGAAACCGCACAGCCTGGCCAGCGCGTCGAGCGGCGCGCTCGCGCGCGGCTGATACGCCGCGAGCACGTCCATCAGGTCGGTGTGGCGCGTGTGATAGCGCGACAGGTAGTTGTTCCACTTGAACTCGCGATCGTCCTCGCCCTGATCCCAGTAGCGCGGCGCGGCGATACCGTGCACGAGTGCGCGGTAATGCAGCACCGGCAAGTCGAAGCCGCCGCCGTTCCACGACACGAGTTGCGGCGTGTACTTCTCGATGGTGCGATAGAACGACTGGATCAGCGCGGCCTCGCCGTCCTGGGCGGTGCCGAGCGAGCGCACGCGAAACCCGCTCTTGTCGCGGAACACGCAGGAAATCGCGGCCACGCGTTGCAGGTGATGCGGCAGGAAATCGCTGCCGGTCTTCTCGCGACGCGCCTCGAACGCGTGTTCGGCCACTTCCTCGTCGCTGAGCTCGGACGGGAGATCTTCGAGACGGCGAATGCCGTCGACATCGGGGATCGTCTCGATGTCAAAAACCAGAATCGGATTCATCAATCACTTACAGGACGGCGTCCTTGCGAACGCCATTGGAGGCGAAAAACCGCTTCAGGCGCACCAGCGCTTCCTGCTGGATCTGCCGCACGCGCTCGCGGGTCAGCCCCATCTCGTCGGCCAGCTCCTCGAGCGTGGCCGGTTCGATGTTGTTCAGGCCGAAACGCCGCTCGATCACGTGGCGGTGCTTGTCGGACAGCCGCGACAGCCACGCGCGCGTCAGGGTTTCGAGCTCGCGGTGCTGCACTTCGGCGTCGGGGGACTGGCTTTGGTCGTCGGGCAGCAGGTCCAGCAGGCTGCTCGCCGGGTCCAGATCGAGCGGCGCGTCGAGCGACGCGGTGTGCTCGTTCAGCGCGAGGATGTCGGTCACTTCCTCGGCCGTCTTGCCGGTCAGGTAGGCGATGTCGTCGATGCTGGCCTCGCGGCGGTCGGCCGCGTCGCCCGTCGACATCGAATTCTTTTCCAGGTGGCGCTTGGCGCGCAGCACCTGATTGAGCTCGCGGATCACGTGCACCGGCAGTCGCACGGTGCGCGCCTGATTCATGATGGCGCGCTCGATGCTTTGCCGGATCCACCAGGTGGCATAGGTCGAGAAGCGGAAGCCGCGCGTCGGATCGAACTTCTCGATCGCGTGCATGAGGCCGAGATTGCCTTCCTCGATCAGATCGAGCAGCGGCACGCCGCGATTCAGATAGCCCTTCGCGATGCTGACCACGAGCCGCAGATTGCGCTCGATCATCACCTGGCGCGCCTCGAACTCGCCGGCCTTGGCGCGCCGGGAGTAATGCTGCTCCTCCTCGACGGTCAGCAGCGGCTTCACGCTGATGCGGTTCAGGTAATGCTGGATCGTGTCGGCGGTCAGCTCCGCCTGCATCACCGCGCGGAAATCGTCGGGCTCGGCCGCGCTCTCGCGGCTGCGCGGCTCGCGTTCGCCGTCGACGTCGCCCTCTTCCGATTCGGATTCGGACTCGCGGGCTTCGCGCGCGTCCTCGTACTCGCGCTCGCCGTCGGCGGTATCGTCATCGTCGTTCCTCGAAGCACCTTTTCGCCCCACCGATGCTTGCGTGGCACGACTGATCTTCTCAGACTCGGCTTGCGGCTCGTGGCGCTTCGATTTCGGCATGGTCGTCTCGTCTATTGAGGCGGCAGATATTTCAATGGATCGACCGGCTTACCCTGCCGGCGAACCTCGAAATGCAACATCACGCGGTCGGAGTCGCTGTTGCCCATCTCGGCGATCTTCTGGCCTTTCGTGACGGAATCTCCCTCTTTTACCATCAAAGCACGGTTGTGTGCATACGCCGTGAGGAAGGTCGGGTCATGCTTGATGATAATGAGATTACCGTAGCCACGCAGCCCGTTGCCGGCGTAGACCACGCGGCCGTCCGCGGCAGCCTTGACGGGCGTGCCCGGCGAACCGCCGATATCGACGCCCTTGTTCTTCGAATCGTCGAAGCCGTTCAGCACCGGGCCGCGCACCGGCCACGCGAACGACACGTTGCCGTTCGCCGCCGTCGTGTCGCTGGCAGC
>JASLEG010000132.1 GCA_030151225.1 Burkholderia sp.
GCGCCGCGCAGCTTGAACGAGAACACCGGCTGGTTGTCCTCGCGCTTCAGGTACACGCGGTTGCGCAGGCGCGCGGACAGGCTGCGGGCGGGATCGAGGGCGGTTTCGATCGCCACGTCGTAGACGCGCGCGGTGAGGATCCGCTTCAGATAGGCGTCGACGCTCGACGCGAGCTCGGCGCCGGGATCGGCTGAAACGGGGGCGGCGGTTTCCTGACCGCGATGGGACGGCGACTGCATCGAACGCTCCTGGCTGGGGAAGGATCTGCCCGGAGACGGAAAAGAAAAACCCGCCTCGGGGGGCGGGTTTCGTGACGGCTTCCTGCGCGCGCTAACCCACCATTCGATGAATGGTGATAATAATCTGCGCGATCGGGAAGGCGTGACGGGTCATGTGCGAGAGCATCCGCGAAGCGGCCGCGTTTGTCAATGCTCCCGACGTGCGTCGGGTCGATCAGTAGCGTTCCGGCACGATCATGGTCTGCGGCACCGGCCGGCGCAGGTAATCCTCGTGATGCACGCGATCGGGCAGCGTGACCGGCGCGTGCTCCACCTCGTGATACGGCACCAGGCTCAGCAGGTGATCGATGCAGTTCAGGCGCGCGCGCTTCTTGTCGACGGCCTGCACCACCCACCACGGCGCTTCCGGGATGTGCGTGCGCGACAGCATCTCTTCCTTGGCGGCCGTGTAGGCTTCCCAGCGACGGCGGCTTTCGAGGTCCATCGGGCTCAGCTTCCACTGCTTGAGCGGATCCTGAATGCGGGCCTCGAAGCGCGCTTCCTGCTCCTCGTCGGTGATCGAGAACCAGTACTTGACGATCTGGATGCCGCTGCGCACCAGCATCTTCTCGAACTCGGGCACCGAGCGGAAGAACTCTTCGTACTCCGCATCGGTACAGAAATTCATCACGCGCTCCACGCCCGCGCGGTTGTACCAGCTGCGGTCGAACAGCACGATCTCGCCGCCGGCCGGCAGGTGCGCCGCGTAGCGCTGGAAGTACCACTGGGTGCGCTCGCGGTTGTTCGGCGCCGGCAGCGCGGCCACGCGGCACACGCGCGGGTTCAGGCGCTGCGTGATGCGCTTGATCGCGCCGCCCTTGCCGGCCGCGTCGCGGCCCTCGAAGATCACCACGAGGCGGTGGCCGGTGGCGACCACCCAGTCCTGCAGCTTCACGAGCTCGCCCTGCAGGCGGAACAGCTCGCGGAAATACTGCTTGCGCGATTCGCGGCGCTCGGCCGTGAAGATCGTGTCGGCGTCGTCGAGGCGGCGATCGTCGAGCTCCATTTCCAGCTCTTCGTCGTAGGCGTCGACGAGATCCTCTTCCAGGCGGCGCTGACGCGCTTCGGCGTCCAGGTCTTCGATACGGGTGTCGCTCATCGTGCTGCCTCCGTGGGTCCGTCAGAGTCGTTCGTGCGACGATTATCGCAGCCGCGCATGTCAACTGCATTAATCGTCGTGCGGGCCGCCCGGCGCGGCTGAGAGCCGATCGACGCGAATCGGGGCCCGAACGCCGACCGACCGACGGTTCGCTTGCTTTTTCCGCCCGACGGCGTGCCGATTCTCTACACTGACGAATCCGCGTCGCCGGGCCACCCGCGATGCCCGCAAGACCACATCGATTCCGAGACAACCAACCGCCCGAGCGCCCGATGCGTCCCGCCTCCAGGAAGCCGCCCGACCAGCCGTTCCACGTGCCGCTCGCGCAAGCGCCACGGCCGCCCGCCGCCACGATTCCGCCGTTCCTGCACGAGGTCTGCCGGCGCCTGATCGCCGAGCGGCGCGAGGACGAACTGCTGCCGTGGACCGAGCGCGCGCTCACCATCGATCCGCACGCGCTCGACTTCATCGAGATGCACGCCGAGGCGCTGTCGCTGCTGGGCCGGCACCGCGAGGCCGCGGCGCTGCTGCGCGAGCGCGCGGCGCTGCCGTGGCGGCGCGCCCGCTTCGGGACGCGGCTCGGCCACGAGCTGGTGCTGGCCGGCGATCGGGAGGCCGGCGCGGCCGTGCTGGAGGAGGCGCTGCGGCACGCGGCGGCCGAGCAGGACGACTGGATGGCGGCGATGGCCACCCACCGGCTCGGCGAGGCCCGCCTTCGGCTGGGCGACCCGCGCGGCTTCCTCGGCTGGGTGCGCCGCAACGACGATCCGCTGTCGAGCGGCGGCTTTCGCACCGGGCTGCCGCCGTGGGACGGCGGCGATCCGAGCGGGCGCCGGGTGCTCGTCACCCATCAGCTGGGTTTCGGCGACCAGTTGCTGATGCTGGCCGCCGCGCGCGACTGGCTGCACGCGGGCGCGCGGCTCATGATCAGTTGCGACACCCCGCTCGCGCCGTTGCTGCGCACCTCGCTGCCCGACTGCCGGATCGTGGACACGCCGCGCCCGGTGCGGCCCGACACGCCGCTGCCGGATTCGCTCGGCGCCGAGATCGCCGCCTTCGCGCCGGACCTGCACGCGAGCCTGCTGCATCTGCCCCTGCTCGACGCGCGCCGCGCCGTGCCGCGCGGCCGCTTCGAGCCGTATCTGCGGGTGCCGCCGGGGCGCAGCCGCGACGCGGCGCTGTGGGCGCGCCGCATCCGCGCCGCCGCGCCCGAGCGCCTGCTGGTGGGCCTGGCCTGGGATTGCGTGCACCGCCATCAGCCCGAGATCGGCAGCCCGCAGCGCTGCTGGGCCGCGCGCCGCAGCCTGCCGCGCGCCGGCATCGAGCGGCTGATCGCGCAGCCGGCGCTGGCCGCGCGCGTGCAGTTCGTGAGCCTCCATCATCCGGCCGCCGAGGCGCTGGCCGGCGGCCTGCCGCGCGGCATGCGCCATTACGCGCCCGACATCGTGGATTTCGGCGACACCGCCGCCTGCATCCGCGAGCTCGACGCGGTGGTCGCCGTGGATTCGTCGGTCGCCAATCTGGCCGCGCTGCTCGGCGTGCGCACCTGCGTGCCGGTCAACGCCGCCGGCGACTGGCGCTGGGGCAGCACCGGTCAGGCCACGCCGTGGCTGCCCGGCGTCACCGTGCTGCGGCAGCGCCACGAGGGCGACTGGCAGCCGGTGCTCGATGCGCTGGTGGCCTGGCTGGGCGCGCTGCGGCCGTGAATCGGCGCGGCCCCGCGCCAGGCTCACGCCACTCGCGGCTTGCCGTCGTGGGGCCCCATCTCGCGCGCGGGCCAGTCGGTCCACGCATCCTTGCGGGTGGCCTCGTAGGCCTCGTGCTTCGGGTAGCGAATGCGGTTCTCGTCCTTGGTCGGCTCGCCCACCACCAGCAGCCGCACCTCCTCGCTCGTGTTGTTCAGGAAGCTGTGGCAGATCCCGGTGCCGGCCGGAAAGCCCACGGCGTCGCCGGGCGCGAGCCGGTGCAGATGGCCGTCGATCCACACGTCGGGCGTGCCTTCCAGCACGTAGGCGAATTCCTCCTCGGCGCTCTCCGCGTGCGGATACGAGCTGCGCCGGCCCGGCAGCAGCCGGATGTGGTGGATGCCGAGGCGGGCGAGGCCGAAGGCGCGCGCGAGCGGCGCGCCGAAGGCCATCCGTTCGGTGTCGCCGGGGTAATGGCCGGCTTCCGGCGCTTCGAGTTCGGTCCAGTGCTTGATGAACGCGGGACGCTGCATGCGAGGCTCCTTGTGGGGATGACGTGACGTCGTCGTGGGGAACGCGCATGACAGCACGGGGCGCCGGAGCTGTCCAGCGCGCCGCCCCGGCCTCGCTCAATCGTGCGCGACCAGCACCGCCTTCGCGCCATCCTCGCCCGCGTGGTCCATCGCCTGGCCGATCTCGTCGAACCGGAAGCGACGGCCGATGCGGGTACGGAACGCGGGGTCGCCGATCACGCCTTCCAGCGCCGCGAGCGCGCGCACGAGCCGGGCCGGATCGCGCACCGTGGCGCTGTCGAAATTGCTGAAACGGCGGATCGTCAGCTCGTTCATCATCAGCAGCGCGGTGGGCAGCGTGAGCGGCGCGGCATGATCGAGAAAGCCGTAGGCATACACGGTCGAGCGCGGCGGCAGATGCGGCAGCAACGCGCTCAGCGTCGCGCCGCCCACCCCGTCGAACACCGCCGTGGCGCCGAGCGAGGCGGCCAGCTCGGCGAGCGCCGGCGCGCCGTCCGGGCCGGCCTGCACCACGTGCGGCTC
>JASLEG010000162.1 GCA_030151225.1 Burkholderia sp.
GGGATCGTCGAAGCGGGCCGGGGCCGGCGGCGGCCCGGCCGGCCTCGGCAACGGCCTCTCGAAAGGCGGCACTCTAGCGCGGCGGCGGCGCGTGCGGCAAGTCGCGCGCACCGGGCGCCGGCCCGCGCAGCCTGTGGATAACTCTGTGAAGAACTGCCCCGGCGATTGGCGCAAACGCCCGTGCGGCGGCCTTCCGGTCGGCGGGAAGTCACAATATGTCACAAATTAGTTGTTATAAATCAAATGCTTATCGGATTTGAGTGCTGTTTTTAAGGGGTGTATGACGGCCTCGTGAATGCCGCCGCGCGGGTGTGGACACTTCGTGTCGGGCCGCCCCGCGATGCCGCGAAGCTTGCCGGGGCGGCGCGGCAGGGCTATCGTGTGCCCGCTCCCATTTCTCCCGACGCGATGCCTTCCGATTCCTTTCTGTCCGGCCCCGGCGGCGCCTCATCCGGCGACGGCGTGATCCCCGTTTCCGCGCTCAATCGCGCGATCGGCTCGATGCTCGAGCGTGCGTTCCCGCTCAGTTGGGTGTCGGGCGAAGTGTCGAATTTCACGCGTGCGGCCAGCGGCCACTGGTACTTCTCGATCAAGGACAAGGACGCGCAGATGCGCTGCGTGATGTTCCGCGGCCGCGCCCAGCACGCGCCGTTCACGCCGCGCGAGGGCGACCGCATCGAGGTGCGCGCGCTGGTCACGATGTACGAGCCGCGCGGCGAGGTGCAGCTCAACGTGGAGGCGGTGCGCCGCACCGGGCAGGGGCGGCTGTTCGAGGCCTTCCTGAAGCTCAAGGCGCAGCTCGAGAGCGAGGGGCTGTTCGCGGCCGAGCGCAAGCGGCCGCTGCCCGCGCATCCGCGCGCGATCGGGATCGTCACCTCGCTGCAGGCCGCCGCGCTGCGCGACGTGCTCAGCACGCTCGCGCGTCGCGCGCCGCACGTGCCGGTGATCGTCTATCCGGCGCCGGTACAGGGCGCGGGCGCGGCCGAAAAGCTCGCGGCGATGGTCGAGGCGGCCAGCGCGCGGCGCGAGGTGGACGTGCTGATCGTGTGTCGCGGCGGCGGCTCGATCGAGGATCTGTGGTCGTTCAACGACGAGGCGCTCGCGCGTGCGATCGCCGCCAGCGAGCTGCCCGTGATCAGCGGCGTGGGCCACGAAACCGACTTCACGATCGCCGATTTCGCGGCCGACCTGCGCGCGCCCACGCCCACCGGCGCCGCCGAGCTCGTGAGCCCGCAGCGCGCGCTGCTGCTGCGCGATCTGGCCGAGCGGCACGGTGCGCTCGCGCGCGGCTTGCGACGCGGGCTCGATGCGCGCGCGCAGCAGCTCGACTGGCTGTCACGCCGGCTCGTCAGCCCGGCCGAGCGGCTCGCGCGCCAGCGCACCCACCTGCAGCAGCTCGCGGTGCGGCTCGCCTCGGCCGGCGCTCGGCCGGTGCGCGACGCCCGTGCGCGCTTCGCGCTGGTCTCGCTGCGCTGGCAGCGTACCCGGCCCGACGTGGCGGCCGCGAAGCTGTCGCTGGCCGGTGCCTCGCAGCGCCTGGCGATGGCGCTGCGCCATCGCCACGAACGCGCCGCAGCGCGCGTGGCCGGCTGCGCCGCGCGGCTCGAGGTGCTGAGCCCGCAGCGCACGCTCGAGCGCGGCTACGCGGCGCTGATCGACACGCAGACGGGCCGTGCGGTGCGCGCCCCCGACGCGCTCAAGCCGCAGCGCCGGCTCACCGTGCATCTGGCCGAGGGCACCGTGGACGTGTCGCTCGCCGATGTGCAGCCGCGCCTCGACGAATCGTTCTGAACGGCGTCGCGCGCGGCTCGCTCGGGCGCGGTGCGCGACGGGACCGAATCGTGCTCGCTCGGACGGGGCGCATGCACGATGCCGACGATTCGCGCGCCTCTGACACGCGAGCCGTCGATCATCGCGCATGACGCGATTGCATCGGCCGCGCCGGTCGGACGGAGGCGGGCGGTTTCGAATACCCGCGAGTTTGCGGGGTTATTCGGTCTCGCCTACAATCGGACGCTCTGCAAGGCCCAACCCCCACACATACTTCAAAGGAATCGCCATGGCTCATACGCTCCCGCCGCTGCCGTACGCTGAAGACGCGCTCGCTCCGCACATCTCGGCCGAGACGATCCAGTTCCACTACGGCAAGCATCATCAGACCTACGTGACGAACCTGAACAACCTGATCCCGGGCACCGAGTTCGAGAACCTCTCGCTCGAAGAGATCGTGAAGAAGTCGTCGGGCGGTATTTTCAACAACGCCGCGCAAATCTGGAATCACACGTTCTTCTGGAACAGCCTGGCGCCGAACGGCGGCGGCGCACCGTCGGGCGCGCTCGGCGACGCGATCAACGCCAAGTGGGGTTCGTTCGACGCGTTCAAGGAAGCGTTCACGAAGACGGCAGTCGGCACCTTCGGCTCGGGCTGGGCATGGCTCGTCAAGAAGGCCGACGGCTCGCTCGATCTGGTCTCGACCAGCAACGCCGCCACGCCGCTGACGACCGACGCCAAGCCGCTGCTGACGATCGACGTCTGGGAACACGCTTACTACATCGATTACCGCAACGCACGTCCGAAGTTCGTCGAAGCGTTCTGGAACATCGTGAACTGGGACTTCGCGGCGAAGAACTTCGCGTAAGTCAGCGTTACCCGTCAGCGTGGCCGGTCGGTTGCCGGCCATCGAGAAAACCCTCGCATGCGAGGGTTTTTTTCGTTCCGCCGGCGCGGCTTCGGTCGCCGGGCCGCTCAGCCGGCCAGCTTCGCCGCGAGCCGCTCGCGCGCCGCGTCGTGGGTGCGCTCGAATTTCAGCGGCGTGACCGTGATGTGGCCGGCGCGCAGCGAGAGCGTTTCCGAATCGGGATGATCGTCGCGCGGGCCGCGCGCGAGCTTGAGCCAGTGGTAGGCGAGCTCGCGCGGATCGGTGCGGGTCACCACGTCCACGCCGCCGAGCAGGCCCACGCCCTGCATCGTCACCTTCAGCGCGCCCACCTCGCTGGCCGCGATCGGCGGGAAGTTCACGTTCAGGCAGGAATCGGCATCCCAGCCGAGCTCGACGAGCCGGTGGAGGGTGGCCGGCGCGTGCTCGGCGGCCGTTTCCCACGGCACGGCGTTGCGGTCGGCGAAGGCCTGGCTCAGGGCGATCGCGGGCACGCCGAACAGCATGCTCGTCATCGCGGCGCCGACCGTGCCCGAGAACACCGTCTCGGTGCCGAGATTCGCGCCACGGTTCACGCCCGACAGCACCAGCTCGGGCCGCGCATCCTTCATCAGGCCGCCGAGCGCCATCGCCACGCAGTCGCCGGGCGTGCCGTGCACGGCGTAGCGGTGCTCGCCCCGGGTGTCGACACGCAGCGGATCGTGCAGGCTGATCGAGTGCGAGGTGCCGCTCTGGTCGGTGGCCGGCGCGACGATCCAGACCTCGCGCGCCAGCGTCAGCGCGACGCGCTCGAGCACTTTCAGGCCCGGCGCGTCGAAGCCGTCGTCGTTGGTCAGCAGGATGCGGTTGAACAGCGGTTGGGCAGGCGACATCGAAAGCGTCCTCGCGTGAAGGGGGATGAGGCGGCGCGAAATCCGGGAACAGCCGGGCACGCGCCGCGAGGACGCTCATGCTAGCAAGATCCGGTGACGCGCAGCGTGCGCCCGAGTTCGCCGCTCGCGGCGCGCAGCGCCTCCAGGTCGAGGATCTCGATCGCGCCGGTCTGCACGCGCACGATGCCGCGCGCGGCCATCTCGCCGAGCAGCTGATTGGTGGTCTGGCGCGTGAGCGCCGCGAGCGCGGCGAGCCGCTCCTGCGAGAGGCGGATGTGGCGGCGCCCGGAGCTGATGCCGCCGTAACCCTCGGCGATCATCAGCAGCCGCGCGGCCAGGCGCTGCGCGGCCGGCATCATGGCGATCGCCTCCACGCTGAGGAACGACATGCGCAGCTTGCTGGCCATCAGGAGCCCGAAGTGTCGCCAGTAGCGCGGTTCCTGGTCGAGCAGTTGCTGCAGTGCAGCTTGCGCGAGATGCAAAAGTCGTGTGTTCTCCACGGCAATCGCATCGTGCGTGCAGGGCTGGCCGTCGAACAGGGAAATCTCGCCGAACCAGCTGGTGGGCTCCAGCACGGTCAGGAGTGCCTCGCGGCCGTCGGCGTTCACGGCGCCGATGCTGAGCGCGCCGGCCAGCACCGCGTACAGCCCGCAGGGTGGATCGCCGCGCCGGAACAGGGTCTCGCCCGGCACGAGTTCGCGCACGGTGGCGGTGGCGACGAGCCGGATGCGCAAGGCATCGGGCAGCGCGCGGAACCAGGGGTTCGCGTCGAGCAGGGCAGGCAGCGGGTCGGGCGGCGCGGGCATGGGGAAGTCGGGTAGCTGACAGCGTGGGCGCGGGGTATTGCGCATCATAGCGCTCGTCAAGGAGACGGACACGATGAAGACACTGACCGATCAACTCGCCAACTACGCCGCGTATCACCGCGACACGCGCAACATCGTCACCCACCTGTTCGGCATCCCGATGATCGTCGTGGCGGTCGCGGTGCTGCTGTCGCGGCCCGTGGGCGGCATGGCGGCCGGCATCGCGCTGAGCCCGGCCCTGGTCGTCACGGTGGCCTGCGCGCTCTACTACCTGCGGCTCGACCTGCGCTTCGGCGTGGCCATGAGCGTGCTGCTCGCGCTCGCGCTGTGGCTCGGCCAGACGCTCGCGGCCGAATCGACCGGCGTGTGGCTCGCGGCCGGCATCGGCCTGTTCGTGCTCGGCTGGGCGATCCAGTTCGTCGGCCACGCGTTCGAGGGCCGCAAGCCGGCCTTCGTGGACGACGTGATCGGCCTCGCGATCGGGCCGCTGTTCGTGGTGGCCGAGCTGGCCTTCCTGGCAGGCCTGCGCCGCGAGCTGCGCGAGGCGATCGAACGGCGTGCGGGCCCGCAGCGTCACGGGCCGCACGGCGCGCGCATCTGAGCCGAACATGACCACGCTCGCGGTGTTCGGCGCGGGCACGGTCGGCTGCTACATCGGCGGCCGGCTCGCGGTGGCCGGCGGCGACGTGCGCTTCGTCGGCCGCGCCGAGACGGGCGAGATGCTGCGCCGCCACGGGCTCACGCTCGACGATTATCTGGGCCGCGAGGCGCAGGTCGCGCCGGGCCGCATCGCGTTCGACACCGATCCGGCCTCGCTGGCCGGGGCCGACGTGGTGCTGGTCACCGTCAAGTGCACGGCCACGCCGGCCGCCGCGGCCGCGCTCGATCCGGTGCTGCGCCCGGGCGCGGTCGTGATCAGCTTCCAGAACGGGATTCGCCAGGCCGATGCGCTGCGCATCGCGCTGCCCGCGCGCGTGGTGCTGGCGGCGATGGTGCCGTTCAACATCGTGGCGCGCGGCAAGGGCGTGTTCCATCAGGGATCGGGCGGTCAGCTGGTGGCCGAGGCCTCGCCGCATCTGGCCGACATCGACGACGTGTTCGACCGCGCGGTGCTGCCGCTGCGGCATTGCGAGGACATCGTGCCGGTGCAGTGGGCCAAGCTGCTGTTCAACCTCAACAACGCGATCAACGCGCTGTCGGGGCTGTCGCTGCGCGAGGAGCTCGCGCAGCGCGATTACCGGCGCTGCCTCGCGCTCGCGCAGGCCGAGGCGCTGCGCGTGCTGCACCGCGCCGGGATCCGGCCGGCCTGGCTCACGGCGGTGCCGCCACGCTGGCTGCCGGGCGTGCTGTCGCTGCCCGACGCGTGGTTTGCGCGGCTGGCCGGGCCGATGCTGACGATCGATCCGCATGCGAGATCGTCGATGGCCGACGATCTCGCCGCGCATCGGCAGACCGAGGTGGACTGGCTCAATGGAGAAATCGTGCGGCTCGCGCTGGAGGTGGGGCTCGGCGCGCCCGTCAACGCGCGGCTGCGCGAGCTCGTGCATCTGGCCAGCCGCGAGCGCGCGCACGGGCGCTGGCGCGCCGGGGCGCTGCTGCACACGCTGCGCGACGCGGCCGGCGAGCTGCCGGCGGCCGCGTCGCAAGACTGAGCCGGAAAGCCGAGCCGGCGGGTGTTCAGCTCACCAGTTGATGTCGGCGCACAGCACCTGCATGCCGTCGGGGCAGGCCGCGGCTACCGAGGCGGTGACGCACAGGTGCGCCTCGTTGATCGACAGATACGGCGGCGTCACGCGCACGCTGCCCGGCGCGCGCATCGCCTCGATGAAGTAGGGCCGGCGCTCCCAGCTGGCGCCCTCCGAATGCATGAGCGGGCGGAAGCGCTTGGCGCGCGGCGAGCTGCGCGTGCGCGGCAGCACGTTGTCGCCGATCTGGCGGCCCGAGGCGTCGAGCAGGAAGCAGCGCGCCGCGTCGGGCAGCGACAGCAGCGCGCTGGTGGCCGTGTCGATGTCGCGGCCGGCCGCGAGCTGCGCGCTGGCCTGTTCGAGCGCGGCCACGTACGGCGCGAGCCGCGCGTGCTGGGTGCGTTCGCGCTCGGCCACGCGCAGCCGCAGCGCGGCCGACAGCGTGTCCATCGCGCCGGCGGCCGCCTGCGGCTGCACCGGCTCCACGCTCGGCCCCGAGAAATAGGTGCCCTGCACGAAATCGACGTTGCACTCGAGCGCGATCAGCGCCTCGCGCTCGGTCGAGAGCCCGCCCATCATCACGAGCTGCCCCGATTCGTGCAGCAGCGACACCAGCCCCGGCAGCACGCGCTCGAGGTGCGAGTGCTCGCTCGCCTGTGCGAGGATGCCGCGATCGAGCGCGACGATGTCGGGATGCAGGTGCCACACGCGGTCGATGTTCGAATGCTTGGCGCCGAAGCCGCCCAGCGCGATCAGGAAGCCGGCCTTGCGCAGGCCGTCGATGATCGCGCCGAAGCGCGGCGTGTCGCCGCCGGCCTGCTCGGGCACCTCGAGCACCACGCGCTGCGGCGGCAGGCCCAGCGTCTTCAGGTTGGCGAGCAGCGCGTCGCCGTAGATCGTGTCCATCAGCGCGGCCGGATGCAGGCTCAGGAAGAGCCATTCGTCGTGGCTGTCGAACGCATGGAAATTGCCGAGATGCAGCGATTCGGCCAGCCGGCCCAGCTCGAGCAGGTCCCCGCGCCGCGCCGCCTGCGTGAACACCTCGTGCGACGGTACCTGGGCGCCGTCGGCGCCGTTCGCGCGCAGCGAGGCGTGATAGCCGATCGCGCGGCGATGCGACACCGAAAACACGGGCTGGAACACGCTGAACACGGTGTAGTCGCCGTACAGCACGGTGCGCCGGTTGCCGTCGTCGCCCGCGACGGGGCGCGGCGGCTGGAAGCCGGGAGGATCGATGTCGATCATGGTCATCATGGAGTGCGGCCGGGGAAGGCTGACAGTTTAACTGGCGTGCAGGGACGAGCAAGAAACATGCGCACCCGGCCGGCCCCGTGCGGCGGTGATGCAACGTCGGGCGCGGCGGCCCGCGCCGCCGCGCATGGTGCGGCTGCACCGCAACGGTGCGATTTGCGGTCGGCGGCGAGCGGTCGGCGCGTGCCGCCGCGGTCTGCGCCGCCGCGTCAGGCGCGTTCCGACGGGTCCGTCTTGCGCGTGGCCGCGCCGCGCACGTCGGGCGAGAGCTGCGCGAAGATCCAGGCCGAGCAGGCCGTGATGATGCCGACGCAGAGGAAGGTGGCATGAAACGCCGGCAGCGTGTGGGTGGGCGTGACGCTGCGGATCACGCCCGTGAAGGTGGCCAGCAGCGCGCCCGCGATCGTCACGCCGAGGCTCATCGCCAGCATCTGCACGAGCGAGAACAGGCTGTTGCCGCTGCTCGCGCCGCCGGTGCCGAGGTCCTTCAGCGTGAGCGTGTTCATCGCCGTGAACTGCATCGAGTTGAAGCCGCCGAAGATCGCGAGCTGCACGACCTGCAGCCACAGCGGCATGCGATCGCTGAGCAGCGCCATGCTGGCCATCAGCAGGCCCACCATCACGGTATTGAGCAGCAGCACCTTGCGGTAGCCGTGGCGCGTGATCAGATGCGTGATCAGCCGCTTGGAGAACATTCCGGCCGCCGCGACCGGCAGCATCATCAGGCCCGCCTCGAAGGCCGAATAGCCGAGGCTCACCTGCAGCAGCAGCGGGATCAGGTAGGGCATCGCGCCGCTGCCGATCCGCGCGAACAGGTTGCCGAGCAGGCCCACGCTGAAGGTGTGGATCCGGAACAGGTCGAGCGGGAAGATCGGATGCGGCGCGCGCACCGCGTAGAGCCCGTAGGCGACGAACGCGGCCAGGCCGAGGATCATCAGCACCAGCACGGCGCCGTGGTCCATGCCGAGGTCGGCCAGGCCGTCGAGCGACAGCGACACGGCGATCATGCCGATCGTCAGCAGCAGGTAGCCGCGCAGGTCGAAGCGGCCGATCGCCGGGTTGCGCGAGTCGGGCATCGAGTAGTAGGTGGCGATGCAGCCCACCACGCCCACCGGCACGTTGATCAGGAAGATCCAGTGCCACGACGCGATCTTCACGAGCCAGCCGCCAAGCGTCGGCCCGATCAGCGGACCGATCAGCCCGGGGACCGCGACGAACGACAGCGCGGCCAGGTAGCGCTCGGCCGGGAACGTGCGCAGCACCGCGAGCCGCCCGACCGGCAACAGCATCGCGCCGCCCACCCCCTGCACGACGCGGAACACGACGAGCTGCGACAGCGTATGCGCGTTCGCGCACAGCAACGAACCGAGCGAGAACACCAGGATTGCGCTGAAGAACACGCGCCGCGTGCCGAACGTGTCGGCGAGCCAGCCCGAGACGGGGATCATCACCGCCATCGTCAGCGAGTATGCGATCACGACCGACTGCATCCGCAACGGCGATTCGCCGAGGCTCGCGGCCATCGACGGCAGCGCCGTGTTGACGATCGTCGCATCGAGCGTCTGCATGAAGAAGCCCGTCGCAACGAGCCAGAGCATCACGGTGAGGTTCTTTTCGCCGGGAGCGGCGGCGGGCGGGCGTTGGAACATGGGGGCGGACCAGTGGCGCGGGACAGCCGCCATTGTAGGCAAAGCCGCCGTGCCGCGCAGGATCGGCGCGGGTGCGCCGGACGCCCGTCCGTCAGCCGACCGGTACAGTTCAGCCGAAAGTGTCTGCGGGCGTATCTGTCCGGGGGGCGACGCTGTCCGAAATACTGGTGTCCTCGAACCCACGCGACCCGGAGGCGGCCATGCGAGAACTGCGACTCTACGAGATGGACGG
>JASLEG010000207.1 GCA_030151225.1 Burkholderia sp.
AGCAACTGCGCCGCGATCGACTCGGCGCTTTGCGCCGTGACCGGCGTGCCGTCGTGAATGCAATGCTGCAAACCGAGCATTACATACAGCAGACGCAGGAAGTGCCACACCTCCGACGTGGTCGACACGGTACTCTTGCGGCCGCCGCGCGAGAGCCGCTGTTCGATCGCGACGGTCGGCGGAATGCCGTACACCGCGTCGACTTCAGGCCGCCCGGCCGGTTGCACGATGGAGCGTGCGTATGCGTTCAGCGATTCGAGATAACGGCGTTGCCCTTCGTGGAACAGGATGTCGAACGCAAGCGTGGACTTACCCGACCCGGATACGCCGGTAATCACGTTGAACTTGCCGTGCGGAATGTCCACATCGAGCGCTTTCAGGTTGTGCTCGCGCGCATTGACGATGCGCACCACGTCCTCGCCCTCGATCTCGCGGCGCGCGCGCACGGCCTTCAGGCGCGTCTGCAGCGGCACGCCGTCTTCCGCCGCCTCGAGATGCGCGTGCATCGCGCGCTCGTACTGCAGCAGCGCCACGCCGGTGTGCGAGGCCGCGCAGGCCTTCACGTCCTCGGGCGTGCCGGCGCACAGCACGAGCCCACCGCCGTCGCCGCCCTCGGGGCCGAGATCGATCAGCCAGTCGGCCGCGCGGATCACGTCGAGGTTGTGCTCGATCACCACCAGCGAATGGCCGTCGGCGAGCAGCTTGCCGAAGGCCTGCATGAGCTTGGCGATGTCGTCGAAATGCAGGCCCGTGGTGGGCTCGTCGAACATGAACAGGCGCTTCGGCGTTTCGGCCCTGGCCCTGGTGGTCTTGCCCGCCTTGCCCGCCTTGCCGCTGCCGGCGGCGGCCGCCGATTCCGCGAGGAAACCGGCCAGCTTCAGGCGCTGCGCCTCGCCGCCCGACAGCGTCGGCACCGGCTGGCCCAGCTTCACGTATTCGAGGCCCACGTCCACGATCGGCTGCAGCACGCGCACCACCTCGGCATCGTCGGCGAACCACGCGGCGGCCTCGCTGACGGTCAGCTCCAGCACCTCGGCCACGTTCAGCGCGCGGCCCTTGCGCTCGATCTTCACCTCGAGGATTTCCGGGCGATAGCGCTGTCCGTCGCAATCGGGGCAGCGCAGGTACACGTCGCTGAGGAACTGCATCTCGATGTGCTCGAAGCCCGAGCCGCCGCAGGTCGGGCAGCGGCCCTCGCCGGTGTTGAAGCTGAACATGCCGGCGCCGTAGCCGCGCTGCAGCGCGATCGGCGCCTTCGCGAACAGCTTGCGGATCTCGTCGAACGCGCCCACGTAGCTGGCCGGATTCGAACGCGTGGTCTTGCCGATCGGCGACTGGTCGACGAACACCACGTCGGCCACCTGATCGGCGCCGCGCAGCGCGCGATGCGCGCCCGGCGATTCGGTGGCCTTGCCGAAGTGGCGCGCCATGGCCGGGTGCAGCACGTCCTGCAGCAGCGTGGACTTGCCCGAGCCGGACACGCCGGTCAGGCACACCAGGCGCTGCAGCGGAATCTCCACCGTGACGTCGCGCAGATTGTGCTCGGTCGCGCCTTCCAGCACGATGCGCGGCGTGGCGGCATCCACCGGGCGACGCGCCCAGCTCGACGCGTGCGCGACCTGGCGGCGGCCGCCGAGATAGGCGCCGGTCAGCGTGTCGGCATCGCGGATCTCGGCCGGCGTGCCGTCGTAGACGATCGCGCCGCCGCGCTCGCCGGGGCCGGGGCCCATGTCGATCAGGCGATCGGCGGCCAGCATCACCGAGGGATCGTGCTCGACCACCACCAGCGTGTTGCCGGCGTCGCGCAGCCGCTGCATCGCCTCGACGATGCGGTTAAGGTCGCGCGGATGCAGCCCGATGCTGGGCTCGTCGAGCACGAACAGGGTCTTGGTCAGCGAGGTGCCGAGTGCGGTGGTGAGGTTGATGCGCTGCACCTCGCCGCCCGACAGCGTGCGGCTCTGGCGATCCAGCGTCAGATAGCCGATGCCCACGTCGCACAGGTATTTCAGGCGCGTGCGCACCTCGGCCAGCAGCAGCTTGAGCGCGTCGTCGAGCAGCGCGCTCGGCAGGCTGATCTCGTCGAAGAAGCGGCGGATCCGCTCGATCGGCAGCAGCATCAGGTCGTGCACGGTCAGGCCCGGCAGCGCCTCGAGCTGCGCGCGCTGCCAGCTCACGCCGCGCGGCATGAAGCGCTGCGACGGTTCGAGCACGGCATCGGCGTTCTCGCGCGTGCCGAGGCGCCACAACAGCGATTCGGTCTTCAGGCGCGCGCCGCCGCAGGCCTCGCACGGCGTGTAGCTGCGATATTTCGACAGCAGCACGCGGATGTGCATCTTGTAGGCCTTCGACTCCAGGTAGTTGAAGAAGCGCTTCACGCCGTACCACTGGGTCTGCCACTTGCCGTCCCAGTCGGGCGAGCCGTCGATCACCCAGTCGCGCTCGGCCTGCGTGAGCTCGGCCCACGGCGTGCCGCGGCGGATGTTCGCCCTGGCCGCGTAGCGCATCAGGTCGTCCTGGCATTCCTTCCACGCCGGCGTCTGCATCGGCTTGATCGCGCCTTCGCTGAGCGTCTTGCGCGCGTCGGGGATCACGAGGCCGAGATCGACGCCGATCACGCGACCGAAGCCGCGGCAGGTTTCGCACGCCCCGTAGGCCGAGTTGAACGAGAACATCGCGGCTTGCGGCTCGGCGTAGCGCAGATCGCTGTCGGGATGATGCAGGCCGGTGGAGAAGCGCCAGATCCCGGGTTCGACGGCGATCGCCTGCTGCGCGTCGGCGGCTTCCGCGGCCGGCGGCAGCACGTACACGTTCACGCGCCCGCCGCCGCGCTTCAGCGAGGCCTCGATCGCCTCCACGGCGCGCACCTTGTCGGTCTGCTGCAGGCGGAAGCGGTCGGCCACCACGTCGAGCACCTTGCGCGCGCCGTCGGCCGTCTGCAGCTCGCGCTCGGCCTGCACGCGCGTGTAGCCGCTCGCCGACAGCCACTGGCCCACTTCCTCGGCCGTCACCGTGTCGGGCAGCTCCACCGGGAAGGTCACCACGAGGCGCGGATCCTGCGCCTGGGTGCGCGCCATCAGCTCCGCGTAGATCGTCTCGGGCGTGTCGTGGCGCACCGGCTGCGCGGTCCTGCTGTCGAACAGCTCCGCCGCGCGCGCGTACAGCAGCTTCACGTGGTCGTTCAGCTCGGTCATGGTGCCGACCGTCGAGCGCGAGCTGCGCACCGGATTGGTCTGGTCGATCGCGATGGCCGGCGGCACGCCTTCCACGCGCTCCACCAGCGGGCGATCCATGCGGTCGAGGAACTGGCGCGCGTAGGCGCTGAAGGTCTCGACGTAGCGCCGCTGCCCTTCCGCGTACAGCGTGTCGAACACGAGGCTCGACTTGCCCGAGCCCGACGGCCCGGTCACCACCGTCATCTCGCCGGTGCGCAGGTCGAGATCGACGTTCTTGAGATTGTGCTGGCGGGCTCCGCGAATGCGGATCAGATGGCTGGAGGACACGTTGTCTGACCGTTTGGATGGGTTGACGGGGAGTACACGGGCGGCGCGGCCGGGCGCGCATGGTGCGGCGGGCTGGCGCGGCCTTCCGGCGACAGGGCGTCACTATACTGTATATTCATACAGGTCGCTCGAGGGGCCGGAAAACGCGGGCAGCAGCAGGCAGGACTTCGTCACCCTCATTTGACAGGCGGCACGACGCCTTCGGCCAGCGTCTGGAGCAACCGCTTGCGACGGCGCTCGAGGTCGGCGATCTGGCGATCGATCGCCTCCAGGCGTTGCCGCTGCGCATCGCTCACCTGATCGCAGGAGCGCGCTCCCTCGATCAGGAGCATGCAATCGGGAAAGCCGAGAATGTCTTCGATCGTGAAGCCGGTGGCGATCATGCGCTGGATCTGTCGCACCTGTGTGACGGCCGTGGCAGGAAACTGCCGGTAGCCATTGCCGGCGCGTGCCGACGCAAGCAGGCCATGTGCATCGTAATGGCGAATCGCGCGCACGCTCGTGCCGGTCCGACGCGACAGTTCGCCGATCGACAGCCAGACCAGAGCCGAAGAAGAGTCGGATACCGTTTTCATGGCCGGCAGGCTAGCACGATCCGCTTGACTCTGACATCAGCGTGAGGGTCGAGACTGAATCCTTCCCGACCCGTGAAGGACTACTCGATGTTCCCCCGACACCTGTTACGCGCACTGCTCGCCGGCGCAGTGGCCATGTTCGTCGCCTCCGGTCACGCATTCGCCGTGCCCGCCACTCGGACCGATCCCGCCCCCGCCAGCTACCACGTCACCTCGAGAGACGGCGTGACGATCGCCGTGCAGGAGACCGGAAACCCGCGCGGCCCCGCCGTGATCCTGATTCATGGGCTGCTGGGCAGCCGGCTCGACTGGGCAGCGCAGTTGGCGAGCCCGGATCTGCGCCGCTATCGACTGATCACCTACGACCTGCGCGGGCACGGCCTGTCAGGGAAGCCCGCCGGCGCGGAACCGTATCGCGACGGCCGCCGCTGGGCCGACGACCTCGCCGCCGTGATGAGAGGCTCGCACGCCAGCAAGCCCGTGCTGGTCGGCTGGTCGCTCGGCGGCGTGGTGATCTCGAACTACCTCGCCGCTTACGGCGATCGAAACGTCGGTGGCGCGGTGTACGTCGATGGCGTGGTGGAACTCGACGCCGAGCAGATCGTGAGCCATCCCGACGTGTATCGCGACATGACCTCGGGCGATCTCGCAACCCACCTCGATGGCGAACGACGCTTCCTGGCGCTGTGTTTCCATCACCAACCGGATGCGGCGACGTTCGAACGCCTGCTCGCCAATGCTGCGATGGCTTCGTGGGACATGCAGAAAGCGGTGCCGACGATGAGCGTGTCGGCAGCCGAGGGGCTTGGCAACACTCACGTGCCGCTACTGTTTCTGTATGGCGGCCAGGATGCGCTCGTCGATGCACAGGCAACGATCTCGCGTGCGAAAGCGCTGAATCCGGGCATCGTCAGCGAGATCCATGAATCGGCCGGGCATGCACCATTCATCGAGGAGCCCGAGCGATTCAATCGCGATCTGGCTCGATTCGTGGATGCGCAGACGCGGCGCTGACCCCGCACCGCGCCCTCCCGCATCAGTTCCCCGCTTCCCCGCCCGAAGCGGCCCCCGGCGCGGCCGGCTTGCTGCTGCCGTGATGCTTCGACTTGCCGCTGCGCTGGTTCAGCGATTCCTTCGACGGGTAATGCGGATCCTCGCCGCGCGCGCCCTGCGGCGTGCGGGCCGGTGCCGCCATGCTGCTCGACGCGGCGCCCTGCATCGGGCTGTCCTGCGCGAGCGCGGCCATCGGTGCGGCCAGCACGGTGCTCATCGACACAATGGCGGCGGCGCGGGCGATCTGCCTGGCGAGATGTTGCATGGAACCTCCTTCGATTGAGTGGGCACCACGTCCCGCAATCGACGTTCCGCTCGCATGACGCGTGGATGACAGCGCCGGGATGCAGCCGCCCGCGGCTCGCCGTGGCGGGCATCGGCAGCAAGGCGCGTCACACGTGGCGTGTCGAAAACACGGCCGACCGTGCATTCACGACAAGCCGAATGTAATAAGGCAAGACCACCCGCCTCACTCCGGATCGTCCTCGTTGTGGCCCGTCGGCGTCGAGGCCGGCGTGGACGACGGCGGCGCGGACGGCCGCTTCGAATGCGTGACGGTGCGACGTTCGGGCGACAGCACCTGCGGATCGTCGGTCGCCGCCACCTCCAGCCGGTTGTCGACCTCCACCACGCCGCTGCAGCGCGCCACGGCGTCGCCGATCGCGTCGCGCAACGACGCCGACGGCACCGTGCCCTCCAGCGCGACGCGCGCCTCGCGCACCGTCACGGACACGCGCCCGCCGCCGCCATCGAGCAGCGTCGCCACCGCCTCGCGCGCCTCGGTATCGATGGCCGCGTCGTGATCGACGCCGCCGCTCGTCATCGCACTGGGCACGGGCCCGCGCCCGGCCGCGTCGGCCGCGTCGGCCGCGTCGCGCGTGAGCAGGTCGGAACCGGGGCGACGCAGGATCTGCGGTGCACCGGGCAAGGTCGGGGATCGTCGGAACGTCATGGCTCACCTCCGGTAAACGGTTGAGGAAACACGCGGCACGGCAATCCGGCCCGCGCGCGCCGCACCACGTCCCTTCTCCGTCGCAAGCCCCATGCCGTCCCCACCGCGACGCGGCACGATCCGTGCTCACTCGTCTGGATGGTTCCGATCCCCTTTTCCCCTGCCCTCACCGCCATGACAACCCTTCCCCGGGAGAACGCCGCCCATGCTTCATGAAACGCTGTGGTATCTGCTCGCGGGCGGCGTGCTGATCGTGGTGGGCGTGCTCGGCTCGGCGCTGCACCGGCTGCCGGTCAGCACGGCGATGATCTACCTCGCGGTGGGCGCCGCGATCGGCCCGGCCGGGCTCGGCATGCTGCAGCTCGATCTGGCACGCGATGCGAAGCTGCTGCGGCAGATCGCGGAGGTGGCGCTGCTGGTCTCGCTGTTCGCGATCGGGCTGCGGCTGCGCGTGGCCTCGCTCGACCGGCTGTGGCTGCTGCCGGTGCGGCTCGGCGTGCTGGCGATGCTGGTGACGGTGCCGCTCGCGGCGGCAGTGGCGATGCCGGTGCTCGGGCTCGGCTGGGGCGCGGCGCTGCTGCTGGCCGCGATCCTCGCGCCCACCGATCCGGTGCTCGCCCACGACGTGCAGGTGCGCAATCCCGGCGATACCGACCTGGTGCGCTTCGCGCTGTCGAGCGAGGGCGGCCTCAACGACGGCATCTCGCTGCCGTTCGTGCTCGCGGCGCTCGCCGTGTGCGGCGAGACGGGTGCCACGCCGGGCCCCTCGCCGGTATCGCTGCACTTCGCGCTGGACACGGTGTGGGGCGTCGCCGGCGGGCTCGCGATCGGCGCGGCGCTCGGCTGGCTCACGATGCGCGGCGTGATCTGGTTGCGCACGCATCATGCGCAGGCGCTCGGCCTGGAAGGTTTCTTCTCGCTGGGATTGATCGTGGTGGCCTACGGGCTGGCCGAACTGGCCGGCACCTTCGGGTTCCTGTCGGCCTTCGCGGCCGGCGTCGCGATGCGCCGCGCCGAGCATCGCGCGAGCGGCTCGGTCACGCCGCCCGAGGTGATCGGCGCGATCGACCAGACCGACGTCAGCGCCACCGCGAAGGATCCGCAGCGCGCGCACGCCTATCTGGCCGAATCGGTGCTGGGCTTCACGATCGAGCTGGAACGGATCGCGGAAGTGGTGGTGATGACGATGATCGGCAGCCTGCTGACGAGCCTGACCGGCTGGCCCACGCTGTGGCCGACGCTGGCAATGGCGGCGGCGCTGATGCTGGTGATCCGGCCGCTTGCGGTGGCCGTGTCGCTGGCGGGCTCGCCGAGCACCCCCACGCAGCGCCGACTGATCGGCTGGTTCGGGATTCGCGGGATCGGTTCGTTCTACTACCTGCTGTATGCGCAGGAGCACCTGCCGGCCGTGGCCGCGCCGCTCGCGCCGATCGTGCTCGGCGTGATCGCGCTGTCGGTGATCGTGCACGGCGCGTCGGCCACGCCGCTGATGAACCGCTATCACCGCTTCGGACACGCGCGGCGCTGACGCCGCGCGGCCGAATGACGTCCCGATCGCTCAGCGCTTGCCGCCCGAGGCCACGAGCTTCTCGCCGGTGATCCAGCGCGCGTCGTCCGAAGCCAGGAACACCGCCACGTCGGCGATGTCGGCGGGGTGACCGGCGCGGCCGAACGGCGTCTGCGACACGAACTGATCGGCGGTCTCGCTGCCCGAGATGCCGGCCGCGTGCGTGCCCTCGGTTTCGACGTAGCCGGGGTTGATCGCGTTGACGCGGATCCTGCGCGGCGCCAGTTCGAGCGCCAGCGTGCCCGTGATCGCGTCCACGGCGCCCTTGGTGCCGGTGTAGATGGCGGTGCCCGGGGGCGTGATGCGGGTGACCACCGAGCTGATGTTGATCACGCTCGCGCCCTCGCCCAGATGCTTCGACGCGGCCTGCGTGACGAACAGCAGCCCCAGTACGTTGGTGTCGAACTGACGATGGAATTCCTGCTCGGTGATCTCTTCCAGCGACGAGAACGCGTACACGCCGGAGTTGTTCACCAGCGTGTCGAGCCGGCCGAAGCTGTCGATCGCGGTCTGCACGAGACGCGCCGCATCGGCCGCCTTCGACACGTCGCCGCCCGCTGCCACGGCCCGCCCGCCGGCCTGCCTGATGTCGGCCACCACGGCCTCCGCGCCGGCCGCGCTGCTCGCGTAGCCGACCACCACGGCCGCGCCCTGCGCGGCCAGTGCGCGGGCGATGGCGGCGCCGATGCCCTTCGATGCGCCGGTGACGAGTGCAACCTTGCCTTCGAGTCTGGACATGCCGTTCCTCACATTCGGTTGACCGGGCGCGGATGCCGACGTGGCAGCGCACCGGGGATGTCCGGCACTGTACGGGCGAGGCGGCCCCCGGAAAAAGCGGCGAAACATGAATGAAGATATCGGCTTTGCCAAACAATGCCGTCGCGTCAGCCGCCGTGCTGGCGCGCGATCCGGCGCATGCGTGCCTCCACCATCGCCAGGAACGCGCGCACCACCGGCTTCTCCTGCTGCCACTGCGGGCACACGATGAAGCCGCGGAACACCACCTCGGGCGTGAACGGCCGGAACACGATGCGCGCCGGATTGGCGTCCTCCACCGCGAGCGGATTGACGATGCCGACCCCGAGCCCGCGCGAGACCAGCGCGCAGATGGTGGCGCCGTACGGCGTCTCGATGGTCGGCACCTGATCGGCATGCGCCTGGCGCAGCACGCGATCGACCGACGAGCGGGTGTCGTCGGCATAGGTAGGCAGGATCAGCCGCTCGCCGCGCAGGTCGGCGGCCACGATGCGCGGCTTCGACGCCAGCGCATGCCCGGCCGGCAGCGCGCACAGCCCCGGCAGCCGGTACAGCTCGGTGCTCGTCACGTCCACCACGTCGGGCGTGGTGGTGGTGAAGCCGATGTCGCAGTTCGACGACGAGGCCCAGCGCTGGATCGTGCCCTCGCTGCGCATCTCGAGCGACACGGCCACGCGCGGATGCTCGGCCAGGAAATCCTCGATCACGGCCGGCAGCAGCGAGAGCGCCATGATCGGCGCCGCCACGAGCCGCAGCCGCCCGCTGCCGAACTGGCGAATCTCGCGCGCGGCCTGCCCGAGCTTCTCGAGCCCCACGAAGCTGCGATCCACCTCGCGATAAAACGCCGTGCCGGCATCGGTCACGCGGATCCGCCCGCCCTGCCGCGCGAACAGCGCGAGCCCGGTGGTCGCCTCGAGCTCCGCGATCAGCCGGCTCACGCTCGGCTGCGAGGTGCCCATCTCCTCGGCGGCGGCCGTCATCGAGCCGCGCAGCATCACCAGCCGGAACGCCTCGATCTGCCTCTGGTTCACGCCTTTCTCCTCGTGCCTGCCACGTCGCCGAACCGCCAGCTTGCCATATCAAATTTGAATGGAAGCTGTTTTTGTCGCTATTTGACCGCATGCTCGGCGCAAACCTAGACTGGCCCTGACCTCCTGCCTCAGGGAAACCCGATGCGCCCCGACGCCCTGCTGTTCCATGACGACTTCCGCCTCGCGCCGTACTGGTGGGATGCGGCGCCGCCCGAGACCGATCGGTCCGCCCTGCCCGAATCGGTGGACCTGCTGATCGTGGGCAGCGGCTACTGCGGCCTGAACGCGGCAGCCGAGGCGGCGCGCCACGGGCTCGCCACCGCGGTGATCGATTCGGCCGAACTCGGCGCGGGCGGCAGCACGCGCAGCGGCGGGATGGTGTCGAGCGGCCAGAAGCTCGCGCTGACCAACGCGATCCGCGGCGTGTCGGCCGAGCGCCTGCAGCGCCTGATGCACGAATCGATCGCGAGCTTCAGCTACCTCAAGCAGCTGGTGGCCGACGAACGGCTCGATGCGGACCTGCACATCAGCGGCCGCTTCTTCGGCGCCTACACCACGCGCCACTTCGACACGCTGCGCGCCCAGGGCGAACTGCTGCGCGAGAAGACCGGCGTGACCGTGCACGTGATCCCGCGCGAGCAGCAGCGCGCGCTGATCGGTTCGGACTACTACTACGGCGGCATCCTGATCGACGATTACGGCGGCCTGCACACGGCGAAGTACCACCGCGCGCTGCGCGAGCTCGCGCGCCGTCGCGGCGCGACGCTGCACTCGCACGCCGCCGCGCTGAAGATCGAGCGGCTCGCCGCGCCCGTCGACGGCGCGCGGTTCCGCGTGCACACCGCGCGCGGCCCGGTGCGCGCCGGCCAGGTGCTGGTGGCCACCAACGGCTACACCGGCGCGCTGCTGCCCTTCCTCGAGCGCCGCGTGCTGCCGGTGGCGAGCTACCAGATCGCCACCGAGCCGCTGCCGCCGGGCCTGATGGACGCGCTGAACCCCGGCCGCCGGATGGTCAGCGACTCGAAGCGCAACCTGTTCTACACGCGCCCGTCGCCGGACGGCACGCGCATCCTGTTCGGCTCGCGCCCGGCGATCCGCGATCTGGACGAGCGCGACGCGGCGCGGCGCCTGCACGCGAAGCTCGTGGACCTCTGGCCCGCGCTGCGCGACGTGCGCCTCACGCATGCCTGGAAGGGCTTCGTGGCGATGACCCACGACCGCCTCGCGCATCTGGGCGAGGCCGACGGCATCCACTACGCGCTCGGCTGCAACGGCAACGGCGTGGCGCTGATGAGCTGGCTCGGCCAGCGCATCGCGCGGCGCATCGTGGGCGTGGCCAGCGAGGCCGGCCCGTTCGCCGAGGGGCGCTTCCCGCTCGGCCCCGGCTGGCTGGCGCGTCCGCTCGCGGTGCCGATGGGCGCCGCGCTGTACGAGTTCGACGATTACTGGAGCGGCCGCCAGCGCGCCGCGCTGGCCTGAACCGCCGTTCGTTCCTCCCCGCAATCCCTTTCCGCAGGAGCCCGCGATGATCCACATGCGCAACGTGTCGAAATGGTATGGCGAGCACCGCGTGCTCGACGACTGCACCGCCACCGTCGAACGTGGCGAGGTGGTGGTGATCTGCGGCCCGTCGGGCTCGGGCAAATCCACGCTGATCAAGTCGGTAAACGGGCTCGAGCCGATCCAGCAGGGCGAGATCGCGATCGACGGCCGCCGCGTGGGCGGCAGCGCCGCGCAGCTCGCGCAGGGCAAGGTGCTGGGCCGCCGCCGCGACGAGGCGGCCGAGCGGGCACGCACGCTGCTGTGCCGCGTGGGGCTGGCCGCGCACGCGGATCGCTTCCCCTCGCAGCTGTCGGGCGGCCAGCAGCAGCGCGTGGCGATCGCGCGCGCGCTGTCGATGGACCCGATCGCGATGCTGTTCGACGAACCGACCTCCGCGCTCGATCCGGAGATGGTGCACGAGGTGCTGGAGGTGTTGACCGAACTGGCCCGCGAGGGCATGACGATGCTGTGCGTGACGCACGAGATGGGCTTCGCGCGCCGCGTGGCCGACCGGATCCTGTTCATGGACCGCGGCGCGATCGTCGAGGACGAATCGAGCGAGCAGTTCTTCGCGCAGCCGCGCTCGGCGCGCGCGCAGGAATTCCTGTCGCGCATCCTGCATTGAGCCGATCGCGCACGCCGCGCCCGTCCCCGTTTATTTTGTCCGACTTACCCTGACGTCATCACGATCACAAGGAGTCTCGCCATGCGCTTCAGCCAGTTCCTCCGCGCCATCGCCCTCGCCGTGCCGCTCGGCGTGGCCGCCATGTCCTCCGCGTTCGCCGCCGACGCGGGCACGCTCACGCCGGGCACCCTGATCGCGGGCGTCGATGCGAACAACAAGCCGTATTCGTACGTGGACAACGGCCAGATGACGGGCTTCGACGTGGAACTGCTGCGCGCGATCGGCGCCAGGCTGGGCCTGAAGGTGGAATTCCGCTCGCAGGACTTCGCGGGCATGCTGCCGGGCGTGGCGAACCGCCAGCTCGACGTGGCGGCCGGCTCGATCTCGATCACCACCGACCGCCTGAAGATGGTGGACTTCTCCGAGGGCTATCTCACCGGCCTGCTCAGCGTGGCCACGCTGCCGGGCAGCACGATCTCGGCGGACCTCGCCTCGGTCAAGGACAAGCGGATCGGCGTGGTGCAGGGCACCATCGAGGACACCTACGCGGCCACCTACATCCCCGGCGCGCAGATCGTGCGCTTCCCGAACGTCAACGCCGGCTTCCTGCAACTGCGATCGAAGTACATCGACGGCTTCTTCATCGACAAGACGCTGGCCGTGGCGCTGCAGGGCAAGTACCCGCAGCTGAACCTGCAGGACCAGCTCGACATCTCGGCCGTGAACCTGCCGGCCGGCTTCCCGCTGCGCAAGGGCAACGCGAAGCTGCAGGCGGCGCTCAACCAGTCGATCAACGCGCTGGTGGCCGACGGCACCTGGATGAAGCTCTACAAGCAGTTCAACCCCACCTACCCGACGCCGGCCAGCCTGCCGCCGTATGAAATGAAGACGGGCGGCTGAACGGCCACTGCCCTGGAAACCCGCGCGGTCCCGCCGGCAGCGGCCGGCCCCTTTCACGAGGAGTCCACATCATGCAGGCCTTCATCGAGAATTTCCTCGACTGGCAGTTGCTGACGTCGTCGCTGCCGGCGCTGCTCTGCACCGGTCTGGTCAACACGCTCGTGCTGTCGGTGTTCTCCACGCTGCTCGGCATCGTGGCGGGCCTGGTGCTGGCGCTGATGGCGGTGTCGCCCACGCGCTGGCTGACGCTGCCGTCGCGCATCTACGTGGACGTGTTCCGCGGCCTGCCCGCCGCACTCGTGATCCTGGTGGTGGGCCAGGGGCTCGCGCCGGTGGGGCTCGCGCTGTTCGGGCCGAACCCGTATCCGCTCGCGATCGTTGCGCTCGCACTGATCTCGTCGGCCTACATCTCGGAGATCTTCCGCTCGGGCATCCAGAGCGTGGGGCGCGGCCAGCTCTACGCGTGCCAGGCGCTCGGCATGACCTACTGGACGGCGATGCGCCACGTGGTGGTGCCGCAGGGCATCCGCCGCATCCTGCCGGCGCTCGCCAACCAGTTCATCTCGATCGTCAAGGATTCGAGCCTCGTGTACTTCCTCGGCCTGCTGACCTCGCAGCGCGACCTGTTCACGATCGGCCAGAACTCGGCCGTGAACACCGCGAACCTGTCGCCGCTGGTGGCGGCCGGCGCCGTGTACCTGCTGATCACCGTGCCGCTCACCTACGCGATCAACCACATCGACCGCTGGACCAATCGCCATGCGAACCCCGGCGCGCAGCGGCCCGAACGCGCCAGGGCGATGCGCCGCGCGCTGCGCTCGGCCGTGGCCCGGGTGGCCGCGCCGCGCCACTGACGCCTGCACGACACACCTTCCGCACCCAAGCGCTGACCAGGAGAACACCGAACCCATGGGACCGACAGTCGACTCCGTAGCCAGCGACACCGCCGTGCCCGCGCAAGCGGACGTGGTGGTGATCGGCGGCGGCATCATCGGCGTCAGCACGGCGCTCGCGCTGGCCGACAAGGGCCTCGACGTGGCCGTCTGCGAGAAAGGCCACATCGCGGGCGAGCAGTCGAGCCGCAACTGGGGCTGGGTGCGCGTCACGCGGCGCGACCCGCGCGAGCTGCGGCTCGCCATCGAGAGCCTGAAGATCTGGCGCACGCTCGACGAGAGGATCGGCGCGAACACCGGCTTCAATCAGTGCGGGATCCTCTACATGTCGGAGGACGAGGCCGCGATCGAGGATCACCGCGACTGGCTGCGCCGCGCCCGCGACGAGGCCGGCGACAGCTTCGACACGCGCGAGGTGGGCGCCGCCGAGATCGACGCGCTGCTGCCCGGCGCCACCGTGCGCTACAGGGGCGGCCTCTACACGCCGAGCGACGCGCGCGCCGAACCGCAGAAGGCCGCGCCGGCGATCGCCAACGCGCTGCGACGACGCGGCGTGTCGATCCTCACGCCCTGCGCCGCGCGCGGCATCGAGACCAGCGGCGGGCGCGTCAGCGCCGTGGTGACCGAGCACGGCACGATCCGCTGCTCGGCCGTGGTGGTGGCCGGCGGCGCATGGACGCGCTACTTCTGCGGCAGCCTGGACGTGGAGCTGCCGCAACTGCTGGTGCGCGCCTCCGTGATGCGCACCGAGCCGCTCGCGGGCGGCCCCGAGCTGAGCGCGAGCAACAGGCACTTCGCGTTTCGCAAGCGCGCCGACGGCGGCTACACGATCGCGGCGGGCTTCCGCACCTGGACCGACCTCACGCCGGATGCATTCAGGCTGTTCTTCCAGTACCTCGAGGCGCTGAAGAGCCAGGGCGGCGCGATGCGGATCGGCATCGGCCGGCGCTTCCTCGACGAGCTGCGCCGGCCGCGCCGCTGGGCGCTGGACCGGCCCACCGAGTTCGAGCGGGTGCGCACGCTCGACCCCGAGCCGATCGCGCGCTACGTCGATCCGGGCCTGGCCGAATTCATCCGCGTGTTCCCGCACCTGAGCGGCGCGCGCGTGGCGCAGCGCTGGGCCGGCTACATGGACGTGACGCCCGACGCGATTCCGGTGATCTCGGGCGTCGAGCGCATTCCGGGCTTCTACATCGGCACCGGCTTCTCGGGGCACGGCTTCGGCATCGGGCCCGGCGCGGGCCGCCTGATGGCGGACCTGGTGGCCAACGACACGCCGCTGGTCGATCCGCATGCGTTCCGGCTCACGCGCTTCTCCGACGGCACGAAGATCGTGATCGACGCCGGTTTCTGACGCACGCGCGAGCGCTTCCATTCCCCTCCCCTTTCCCTGCAGGAGACGCTGATCCGATGAACAAGGTGGCGATGATTTCCGGCGCGAATCGCGGCATCGGCCTGGCGATCGCGCGCGAGCTGCGGCGGCGCGGCTACCGGCTGTCGCTCGGCGTGCGCGACCCGGCCGCGATGATCGCGGCGATGCCGGAGGCGAGCGGCGCGGGCGCGAGCGGCGAGGTGCTGGCCGCAAGCTACGAGGCGAGCGAGCCGGCCGCCGCGCGCGACTGGGTGGAGGCCACGCTGGCGCGCTTCGGCCGCATCGACGTGCTGGTCAGCAATGCCGGCATCTGTCGCACCATCACCTTCGACGACGGCACCGACGCGCTGCTCGACGAGACGCTCGACATCAACGTGAAGGCGCCGTTCCGGCTGGTGCAGGCGGCGCTGCCGCATCTGCGCCGCGCCGGCAGCGCCCGCTTCGTGCAGATCGCCTCGCTGTCGGGCAAGCGCGTGCGCAGCGCCAACGTCGGCTATCAGATGTCGAAGTACGCGGCCGTGGCGCTCACCCACGCGGTGCGCCGCGCCGGCTGGGACGACGGGCTGCGCGCGGTGGCGGTGTGCCCCGGCTTCGTGAACACCGACATGGCCGCCGAGATCGCCGACCTGCCGCCCGAGGCGATGACCCAGCCCGAGGACATCGCGCGGCTGGTGGCGAACACGATCGAGATGCCGGACACGGCCAGCATCGCGGAGCTGCTGGTGAATTGCCGGCACGAGGATCTGCTGTGAGGGGTGGCGAGCGCAGCCTCGCCTGGTTCAGCGTGGCCAGCAGCGCGATGAAGTTGCGTTTCGCGCGCCAGGTCGAGCGGATCCGGTCCAGCTCGGCGGCAAACTCGGCCGCTTCGCCGAGCGCCCGGCGCAGGGCGCGGATCGCCTTCACGATCTCGAACGCGTCGTCGTATCGTGCCTTGTACGTGCCTTGCTCCAGCGCTGCCGGCAGCAACCGGTGATAGACCGCGATCGCATCGTGCGGATGATGCCTGCCACGCACGACTGCCATCCGCCTCGCCAAGCGGTTCGGCACAGGCCGGCGGCACGTCGTGGAAGGTGTCCCATTCGCCCTGCGTCTGGAACAGGAACCGCCGCCGCGCGAGCGTCTGCGGGTCGGGGCGGGTGGCTCGACAGGCGGCGAGGTGCACCTCGGCCGGTTGCATCAGACCTTCCGCGTAACCGTGCGCCTCGCGCCAGTCCAGGAAGCGTGCGACCCGTGTCGCCTGCCTGACCGCGGCCTTCATGCCGGCGAGATCGGACGCACCGGCCGCCCGCGCGGCGCGATCGGACCACTCGACCGCGCACGACGGTTGTCCCGCGAGGCCGGATGATACCGGGCCCTCAGTCCGCCGGGCCCGCCCCCACCGACGACTCGCCCGCCGCCAGCGCGCGAATCGCCGCCCCCTCCACGCGATAGCGCACCCACTCGCTCTGCGGCTTCGCGCCGAGCGAGCGATAGAAGCCGATCGCCGGCGTGTTCCAGTCGAGCACGCTCCATTCGAAGCGCCCGCAGCCGGCCTCGGCCGCGATCCCGGCCAGATGGCGCAGCAACTGCTTGCCCGCGCCGAGCCCGCGCGCGGCCGGCGACACGTACAGGTCCTCCAGATAGAGCCCCGCCTTCGCCTGCCAGGTCGAATACGAGAAGAAGTACACGGCGAAGCCGATCGCCGCGCCGTCGTGCTCGCAGATCAGCGCGCGCGCCGGCGAATGCGCGCCGAACAGCGAGGACGCGATCGTCTCGGGCGTGGCCGCCACCTGATCCTCGGCCTTCTCGTAGATCGCCAGCTCGGTGATGAAGCGCAGGATCAGCGCGGCGTCGTCGGCCACGGCGGGCCGGATGGTCAGTGCCATGAGGAGTCGTCTCCGTGAACAATCCAGAACAGCCCACGATGGTAGACGAAAGCCCGGCTGCATATACTGCATTGTCTTCATCGCCACCTGAACATCATGCATCCCGACCTGCGCCGGCTCGACCTGAACCTGCTGCTCGCGTTCGACGCGCTGGTGCGCCATCGCTCGGTCACGCAGGCCGCGAACGAGCTCGCGATGAGCGCGTCGGCGCTGAGCCACGCGCTCGCGCGCCTGCGCGACGCGCTGGGCGACGAGCTGTTCGTGCGCGTCGGCAACACGATGCGCCCCACCGCGGCGGCCGAGGCGATGATGCGGCCGGTGGGCGACGCGCTCGCGCTGCTGCAGGCCGGGCTCGCGCCGGCGCGCCGCTTCGATCCGGCCGTGAGCGACCGCAGCTTCACGTTCGCGGCCACCGACTACACGGCGTTCGCGATCCTGCCCGCCTTCGTCGCGCACATGCAGCAGGTGGCGCCGAAGCTGCGCTTTCGCATCGTGCATTCGCAGGGCCGTGAATCGGCCGACGAACTCGCCTCGGGCCGCGTGGATTTCGCGCTCGGCTACGAGGAGCACGCCGAGCACGCGCCGGCGCCACCGGCCGGCGTCGAGCGTGCCGACTGGTTCGCCGACGACTACGTGGTGATCGCCGGCGAGACGCATCCCACGATCCGCCGCAAGCCGAGCCTCGCCCAGTATCTGGCCGCGCGGCACGTGGTGGTGACGCCGTGGCGCGGCCTGCACGGCGCGATCGACCAGGCGCTCGAACGCCTGGGCCATACGCGCGAGGTGGCCGTGCAGTTGCCGAACGTGCTGGTGGCGCCCTTCATCGTGGCGCGCTCGGAACTCCTGATGACGGTGCCGCGCCACGCCGCGCAGGTGCTGCGCGCGGCGGCGCCGGTGCGGCTGTTTCCGGTGCCGTTTGCGGTGCCGCGCTACACGCTGAAGCTGTATCGCGCGACGCGTCACGCCACCTCGCCGGCCCATGCCTGGCTGCACGATCAGCTGCTGCGCTGCGTGCCCGAACCGGCCCGGCGCTGAAGCGCCGACGACCCCGCGCGCAGCGCCATGGGCAGCGCCGGCGGGGTGTCGAGCACCTCACCGGTCGGCCAGGATCGAACCGGGCCCGAAACCGGCGCCGCGATCGCGCGCCGGATCAAGGCGCATGGGCCGACACCATGAGACCGGTGCCGGCGGCCACGCAGCTTGTCCGTCGGATCTCGCGCGATGCGTCTACAATACGCGCGCCATGATCCGACTCCGCCATCTGCTGGCGCGCCACCTGACGAACCCCGCCGCAGCCTCGCTGCTCCTGCTGCTCGTCGCGTTCCGCCTGCTGCTCCCGCCCGGCCTGATGCTCGCCCCGAGCACCGGCGCGGACGCGGGCGGGCTCGTGATCTGCAGCGGCCACGGCGCGCTGTTCGACGACGTGACGGGCGGCAGCAGCGCCGATCCGGCCGCCAGGGCCGCGGCGGCCGATCTGGCGCGCGCGCTCGCGCCGTCCACCGATCACGCCGATCATGCCGACCCGCGGGCGCATGCCGGCGATCTCTGCCCGTTCAGCGCGGCGCTCGCCATCGGCGTGGCCGCCGTGCTGCTGGTCACGGCGCTCTGGCTGCGCACCGCGACCGGCGCCAGCAGGGCACGCCCCGCCGACGACGTCCTCCCCGCCACCGCGCCCGCGCGCGGCCCGCTCGGCGCCCGCGCGCCACCCTTCGCCTTGCCCGCCTGATTCGATCCTTCGGGCCGCCCACGTTGCGCCCTGCCCTGCCCGTCGACGCACCGGTGACGCGTTCGTCGCTGCCGCCGCTTCGCTGAGGCACGGCGTGCGAACGCGCTCGCGTCGCACGTGACACGGCCCGGAATCAATCGCCTCCGCCCCTCGCCCGGCCACGCCTCGCGCGCGCCGGACACCCGTTCGTGCCCGGCACGCGGCATCGCCAACGCCCGGCGGCTGCCGTCGTGGACGCGCCTCGACTTCGGCGCGCGCACCACCGTCAAGCCGACTGGGCGGCCGCCTCGACCGGCCGGATCGCCGGCATCTCGCGCGGTGCACCGCGCACGGTGCTGGCCTTCGCCACCTTTTCCGTCCGAACCCGATTTCCCGATCCGACCCGGAGCCCCTCATGGACAACCGCCCCCCGTCGCGCCGCGACTTCCTCGCCTGGACCACCGCATCGCTGGCCGCCGCCGCCGCCGCGGCCGGCCCCGTATTCGCGGCCGATCCGGCTGCCGCCACCTCGCCGGCCGACAGCGCCGCGCGCGAGCACCTGCACCGCATGAACGCGCTGCCGCCCGACGCCCCGAAGATCGCCATGCTGATCCATCCGCAGCTGGTGGCGCTCGACCTGGTGGGCCCGCTCACCGTGTTCAAGGTCGCGCGCTTCGACACGCTGCTGGTGGGCGCGACGCGCAAGCCCGCACCGAGCGTGGAAGGCCTGCCGTTCGCGCCCACCCACACGTTCGACGACTGCCCCGCCCAGCTGGACGTGCTGTTCGTGCCGGGCGGCATCATGGGCACGATCGTCGCGATGAACGATCCGGCCACGCTGGACTTTCTCGCCTCGCGCGGCGCCACCGCGAAGTGGGTGACGAGCGTCTGCACCGGCGGCCTGCTGCTCGGCGCGGCGGGCCTGCTGCGCGGCTACGACGCCACCGCGCACTGGGCCGTGGCCGATCTGCTGCCGATCCTCGGCGCGCGCCACGTGGACCGGCGCGTGGTGATCGACCGCAACCGCATGACGGCCGGCGGCGTGACGGCCGGCATCGATTTCGCGCTCGCGCTGATCGCGCAACTGAAGGGCGAGGAAGCCGCGCGCCGTGCCGAGCTGACCATCGAGTACGCGCCCGAGCCGCCGTTCCGGAGCGGCACGCCGGCACTGGCCGGCACGCAGCGCACCGAGGCGATGCGCGACAGCCGCAAGTGGATGGACGAGCAGGCCCGGCTGGCGGCCGTCGCCGCGGCGAAGCGGCTGGGGCTGCCGGCATGAACCCGCGCCCTCGTTCCCCGCGTCACCTTCCCGATTCACCCGACTTCACGCCCACGCATCGCATGCTCACCCTGAAACTGGCCACGGCCGCCTCGCTCGCGAGCTTCGCGCTCGCCGCGCACGCGCAGGACTCCACATCGAACCCGGCCGGCACGAGCCCGACCGCCCTGCCGTCGATCACCGTCACCGGCTCGGCCGGCTCGCTCCACGACGCCACCACCTCGGCCACCACCACCCGCACCGACACGCCGCTGAAGGACCTGGCCGCCTCGGTTCAGGTCGTGCCGGCCGAGGTGCTGCAGGATCGCGGCGTGACCCGCATCGACCAGATCGCCGACAACGTGAGCGGCGTGCACGCCGAGGCCAGCTACGGCGGCAACGGCGCCACCTTCTTCAACATCCGCGGCTTCAGCGAGAGCAACGGCCTGCGCGACGGCTTCCGCAACTACGGCTACTACGCATTCCGCGACGTGCAGGACATCGACCGCGTGGAGGTGTTCAAGGGCCCGGCCGGCGCGCTGTACGGCGGCGTGGGCGCGGTGGGCGGCTATCTCGACACCGTGTCGAAGCGCCCGGAGCACGACGACTTCGGCGAGGTGGCCGTGACGGCCGGCACCGACGGCCTCGGCCGCACCACGCTGGACCTGAACCGCGTGCCGAACAGCGACGTGAGCGTGCGCCTGAACGCGTCGGCCGAAACCGATGCCACCTTCCGCGACAACGCCGGCTCGCGCTCGTTCTCGATCGCGCCCGCGATCACCTGGGACGACCATCACGGCACCTCGGTCACGCTGCTCGGCGAATTCAACCACCTGAACCGCGACGGCTTCGACTTCGGCGTGCCGGCCGTACCGAACTACGCGGACCTGTCGCGCACGCGTTATTACGGGCTGCAGAGCGGCGTGTACCCGGGCGTGCCCGGCGACTACGGCCGCAACGACACGGTGGCCGAAACGCTGCTGTTCGAGCACGCGCTGTCGGAAAACTGGAAGCTGCGCCTGTCGGGGCAATACACCTACGCGCGCCAGCTGTCGACGCAGTCGTTCCCGGACAGCACCACGCCGGTGGGCAACCTGCTCGACTACACCGTCTACGGCAATGCGAACGAGGTGTCGCGCCAGTACGCGGCGCGCGCCGAACTGGCCGGCACATTCAGCACCGGCAGCGTGCAGCACGCGCTGCTGGCGGGGGTGGACTACGGCTATCTGGAAGTGAGCAGCGCGGGCTCCCAGGTCACCAACATGACGCTGGACCTGTCCAACCCCGGCTATCTGTCCGGGCTCACGCCCGGCGATCCGCTGCCGGGCCACACCGGGCGCGGCGCCGATTACGGCGTGTACCTGCAGGACATGATCACGCTGACACGGCAACTGAAGCTGCAGGCCTCGGCGCGCGTGGACCGCTTCATCAACCGTGCCGATCAGGACGGCGAGGCCACCAGCCGTGGCCAGCAGACGGCCTTCTCGCCGCGCCTGGGCGTGGTGTACGAGCCGATCGCGGGCACCTCGCTGTTCGCCGACTGGAGCCGCAGCTACGCGCCGAACGTGGGCCACAGCGGCAGCGACGTGACCTACCCGGCCGAACTCGCCGAACAGTTCGAGATCGGCGTGAAGCAGGATCTGATCCCCAACCGGCTCGGCGCGAACCTCGCGCTGTTCAGCCTGAACCGCAACCACATCCTCACCACCGATCCCGCCAACCCGCTGCTCGAGGTGCTGACCGGCAAGCAGCGCAGCCAGGGCGTGGAGCTCGATGTCGCCGGCAATCTCGCGCCGCGCTGGAAGGCGATCTTCACCTACGCGTACACGCTCGCGAAGGTAACGAGCGACACCACCTACCCGGTGGGCGACCTGCTCGGCAACGTGCCGCGCCACAGCGCCAGCCTGTGGACCGTGTACAGCCTCGAATCGGTGCCGGGGCTCGAGCTCGGCGCGGGGCTCTACTACATGGGCGCGCGCGAGGCCACGCTGCCGAACACGTTCCGGCTCGGCAGCTACCTGCGCACCGATGCGATGGCCTCGTACGAACGCGGGCCGTGGAAGACCCAGCTGAACGTCTACAACCTGTTCAACCGCAAGTACTACACGGGCGGCTCGGCCGGCACCTTCAACTACACCTTGCTGCCGAGCCCGCCGCTGGCGGCGCAGGTCACGGTGTCGTACCGGTTCTGAACGCGGTTTCGATCACGGTTCCGATCGCGGGCGTGCGATCGAAAGCATGAAAATACCTAATGCATGGATGAAATCAAATCACTTTTTCTCATTGACGGCTCGCGGCTACACTGCGCTCTGCCATCCATCAGAACCCGATGAAATCACCATGAGCCAGGATTTCACCTTTTCGATCGCAAGCCTGCGCTTCGACGAACACTACCGCCCGTCCGACACCACGCGGGTCACGACCAACTTCGCCAACCTGGCCCGCGGCGATGCGCGCCAGGAGAACCTGCGCAATGCGCTGAGCATGATCGACAGCCGCTTCAACGCGCTGGCGCACTGGGACAACCCGACGGGCGAGCGCTACCGCGTGGAGCTCGACATCATCTCCGTCGAGATGAAGTTCGGCGCCGAGGCAAACGGCGACGCGTTCCCGATGATCGAGGTGCTGAAGACCCACATCGTGGACCGCAAGACCGGCGAGCGCATCGACGGCATCGTGGGCAACAACTTCTCCTCCTACGTGCGCGATTACGACTTCAGCGTGCGGCTGCTGGAACACAACCGGAACCAGTCCGAATTCGGCATCCCGCACGATTTCGGCGAGCTGCACGGCAAGCTGTTCAGGCGCTTCGTGAATTCCGACGCGTACCGGCAGCACTTCAGCAAGCCGCCCGTGATCTGCCTGAGCGTGTCGAGCAACAGCGTCTATCACCGCACCGGCAATCGGCACCCGGTGCTGGGCATCGAATACGCGCAGGGCGAATCCTCGCTGACGGAGCGCTACTTCGAGAAGATGGGGCTGCAGGCGCGCCATTTCATGCCGCCCGGCAGCGTCGCGCCGCTGACCTTCTATTTCCTCGGCGATCTGCTCAACGATTACGGCAATCTCGAACTGATCGGCACGATCGCCACCATGGAGACGTTCCAGAAGATCTACCGGCCCGAGATCTACAACGCCAATGCCGCGGCGGGCAATCGGTATCAGCCGAGCCTGAAGCACGCCGATCACTCGCTGACGCGGATCGTGTACGACCGCGAGGAACGCAGCCGCCTCGCCGTCGAGCAGGGCAAGTTCGCCGAGGAGCACTTCATCAAGCCCTACCAGGCCATGCTCGCGCAATGGTCGGCCGATCACGCGCTCTGATTCCTCTCCCTCCAAGGTCATCCGACATGAAGAAACTGTTGCCCACCTCCACCGCCGGCAGCCTGCCGAAACCGTCCTGGCTCGCCGAGCCGGAAAAGCTGTGGTCGCCGTGGAAGCTCGAGAACGAGGCCCTGGTCGAGGGCAAGCAGGACGCCCTGCGCGTGTCGCTGAAGGATCAGCAGCAGGCCGGCATCGACATCGTCAGCGACGGCGAGCAGACGCGCCAGCATTTCGTCACGACCTTCATCGAGCACCTCGAAGGCGTGGATTTCGAACACCGCGAGGTGGTGCGGATCCGCGATCGCTACGACGCCAGCGTGCCGACCGTGGTCGGCGCCGTGGCGCGCCGCAAGCCGGTGTTCGTCGAGGATGCGACGTTCCTGCGCCGGCAGACCGCCCAGCCGATCAAGTGGGCCCTGCCCGGCCCGATGACGATGATCGACACGCTGTCGGACAAGCATTACAGGAGCCGTGAAAAGCTGGCCATGGAATTCGCGAGGATCCTCAATCAGGAAGCGCGCGAGCTGCAGGCGGCCGGCGTCGACATCATCCAGTTCGACGAACCGGCCTTCAACGTGTTCTTCGACGAGGTGAACGACTGGGGCATCGCCGCGCTGGAAACGGCCATCGAGGGCCTGGAGTGCGAAACCGCCGTGCACATCTGCTACGGCTACGGCATCAAGGCCAACACCGACTGGAAGAAGACGCTGGGCTCGGAGTGGCGCCAATACGAGGCAATCTTCCCGAAGATCCAGGCCTCCGGCATCGACATGGTCTCGCTCGAATGCCACAACTCGCACGTGCCGATGGAGCTGATCGAGCTGATTCGCGGCAAGAAGGTGATGGTGGGCGCGATCGACGTGGCATCGAACGCGATCGAGACGCCCGAGGAAGTCGCCAGCACGCTGCGCCGCGCATTGAAGTACGTCGACGCCGACAAGCTCTGCCCGTGCACCAACTGCGGCATGGCTCCGCTCTCGCGCGCGGTGGCCAGAGGCAAGCTGGAAGCCCTGAGCGCCGGCGCGGCGATCGTGCGGGAAGAACTCGCGGGCTGAGGCGTCGACCGATTAGAATTCTTCATCGATCGACGAACCTCACAACGCCATGCTCGAACGCATCCATCTGGTCATCATCCGCGAGGTGCAGCGGCAGGGCTCGCTCACGGCAGCCGCCGCGGAGCTGTTCCTCACCCAGTCGGCGCTGAGCCACACCGTGAAGAAGATCGAGCAGCAGCTCGGCACGCCGATCTGGGATCGCGAGGGGCGTGGCCTGCGGCTCACGCAGGCCGGGCGCTATCTGCTGGCGCTGGCCGAGCGGCTGCTGCCGCAGTTCGAGCACGCGGAAGCGCGCATGAAGCAGTACGCGGACGGCGAGCGCGGCACGCTGCGCATCGGCATGGAATGCGCGCCGTGCTACCAGTGGCTGCTGAAGGTGGTGTCGCCGTATCTGACGCGCTGGCCCGACGTGGACGTGGACGTGAAGCAGCGCTTCCAGTTCAGCGGCATCGCCGCGCTGCTGGGCTACGACGTGGACGTGCTGGTCACGCCCGATCCGCTGAACCGGCCGGGGCTGCGCTTCGAGCCGGTGTTCGACTACGAGCAGGTGCTGGTGGTGGCCGACGATCACCCGCTGGCCAATGCGCGCTACGTGAAGCCCGAGCAGCTGATCGACGAGACGCTGATCACCTACCCGGTCGAGACCGATCGTCTGGACATCTACACGCATTTCCTGCGCCCGGCCGGCGTGGTGCCGCGCCGCACCAAGGCGATCGAGACGACCGACATCATGCTGCAGATGGTGGCCAACCGGCGCGGCGTGGCGGCGCTGCCGCGCTGGCTCGCCGAGGAATACTCGGATCGCGTGGCGGTGGTGCCGGTGAAGCTCGGCAGGACCGGCGTGGCCAAGCAGATCTTCCTCGGCACGCGCGACGCGGACGACGCGGTGGACTACCTCGCGTCCTTCATCGAGTTCGCGCGCGACACCCGCTGGCAGGCCGCGCGCGTCGGGCGCTGAGGCGGCCGACGGTCGACGAACTCAGGCCAGCCCGCCCTGGCACACGTACTTGATCGACAGGTAATCGTCGAGCCCGTACTTCGAGCCCTCGCGGCCGTAGCCCGATTCCTTCACCCCGCCGAACGGCGCGGCCTCGCTCGACAGCGCGCCCTCGTTCACGCCCACGATGCCGGCCTCGAGCGCATGCGTGACGCGTTCGATGCGGCGCAGGTCCTGGCTGTAGAAGTAGGACGCGAGGCCGAACGGCGTGTCGTTGGCGGCGGCCAGCGCCTGCTCCTCGGTGTCGAAGCGGAACAGCGGCACCACCGGCCCGAAGGTTTCCTCGCAGCTCAGCTGCATCTCGGCATTGGCGTCGGCCAGCACGGTGGGCGCGTAATAGGTCGGGCCGAGCTCGGGCAGGCGCTTGCCGCCGGTCAGCACGCGCGCGCCGCGCGTCACGGCGTCGTCCACGTGGCGGGCGATCTTGTCGATCGCGCGCGCGTTGATCATCGGGCCGATCTGCGAATCGGCGGCGGTGGCCGGGCCCACCTTCAGCGCGCCCACGCGCGCCGCGAGCCGTTCGGCGAACGCGTCGTACACGCCGGCCTGAACGTACACCCGGTTCGGGCACACGCAGGTCTGGCCGCCGTTGCGGAACTTCGAGGCCAGCAGGCCGGTGACGGCGGCGTCGAGATCGGCGTCGTCGAACACGATGAACGGCGCGTTGCCGCCGAGTTCGAGCGACAGCTTCTTCAGCGTGGCCGCCGATTCCTTCGCCAGATACTTGCCCACCGGCGTCGAGCCCGTGAAGGTGATCTTGCGCACGCGCGCGTCGGTCAGCCAGTCGCCCACCGCCGGCACGCCGCGCTCGCGCGAGGCGCTGATCAGGTTCAGCACGCCGGCCGGCACGCCCGCGTCGTGCGCGAGCAGCACCAGCGCCAGCGCGGTCAGCGGCGTGTCCTCGGCCGGCTTGCCCACCACCGTGCAGCCGGCCGCGAGCGCCGGCGCGATCTTGCGCGCGATCATCGCCAGCGGGAAATTCCACGGCGTGATCGCCGCCACCACGCCCACCGGCTCCTTCAGCGCGCTCATGCGCTTGCCGCGCTGCTGCTGCGGGATCACGTCGCCGTAGATGCGGGTGGCCTCGTCGGCGAACCACGCCACGTAGGACGCGCCGTACATCACCTCGCCGCGCCCTTCGGCCAGCGGCTTGCCCTGCTCCAGCGAGATCAGTTCGCCCAGCGCGTCGGCGTGCTCGACGATCAGCGCGTGCCAGCGGCGCAGCACGGCGGCGCGCTCGGCCGGCAACTTGTCGCGCCACGCCGGGAACGCGCGTGCGGCGGCGTCGGTGGCGGCGCGCGCGTCGGCCTCGCCGCTGTCGGCCACCTCGGCGATGGTCTTGCCGGTGGCCGGATCGGTCACCCCGAAGCGGCGGCCGTCGGCGGCGGCCACCCAGCGGCCGTCGATGAAGTTGTCGGTGCGAATCAGGTCCTGCAGGCTGTAACGTGCGCTCATGGCGGGGTGTCTCGTCGGAAGGATCGGGCGGGCGCGATGCCGCGACGACGGGCGCGGCGGCACGCGAGTTCGCCACATGCTACGCCGGCCCGCGCGCGCATGTCGGCTCAAATCCTTTTTCAAACAGCGGGAATCTGCCGTTTCGAGGGGCCGGAACGGCAGGTCGTGCCGTGGCAGGTCGCGGCGCAAGCAGGCTTCATGCCCCGGCAACGGCGCGCGGGCCAGCTGCGATGGCGGCGGCGAGGCCGAGCGCCGGATAGGCGCGATCGACGGCGGCCAGGTCGGCGCGCATCTCGGCCAGCAGCCAGTCGCGCAGCTCGGCCACGATCGGCCGCAGCGGCCGCGCCGGCGACCACGACAGGCAGCACAGCCGGTCGGTCACCTGCAGCTCGGGCACGGCCGGCACCAGTTGCTGCTGCGCGAGCCAGTGCGTGAGCACGTTGACCCAGCCGAGCGCGATGCCCTGCCCGAGCAGCGCGGCCTGCACCACGATGGCGTAATCGTTGAAGCTCAGCACGTGGGCGGCGGTGCGCTCGTGGTTCGCGAACGCGGCGAAGCGCGTGTGCCAGCCGCGCTCCTCGGCGTCCATCACGATCACGGTGTCGCCGTGCTCGTGCCAGGCCTCGCCGCGCGCGAGTTCGGCATAGCGTACGTTGCACACCGGCAGCAGCACCTCGGGCATCACGGCCACGCTGTGCTCGTCGGGCTCGGCGCCGTGCTGGAAGCGCATGCCCAGATCGACGTCGCCGAGCGGGCCGCCGATGCGCCCGGAGATCAGCTGGAAACGCAGGTCCACCGAGGGAAATGCCGCGTTGAGCCGCCCCATGCGCGGCATCAGCCAGTGGGTGGTGAAGGCGGTGGAGACCGACAGCGTGACGGGCTCCACGCCGGTGGCGCGCGCCTCGATCTCGCTGATCGCATCCTCGATGCCGTTCAGCCCTTCGGAAATCTTGCGGTAGAGGATGCGCCCGTTCTCGGTCAGCTCGATGCCCCCGTGCACGCGCTCGAACAGGCGCACGCCGAGGTGATCCTCCATGCGCGAGAGCATCCGGCTCACGGCCGGCTGGCTCACGTAAAGCTCCTGCGCCGCGCGCGTGAAATTTCCGCAGCGCGCGGCGGCCTCGAAGACGAACAGCGCGTTCGCGCTGGGGAGCTTGCGGCGAAGGTTCGGCATGACCTGATGTTATGCCCGATCCAACAATTTGGGAATTGCCGTCAAAAAACCGCGCGCCTATATTGGGTCCATCACGGACGGACAAGCCAGGAGCGATGGATGGACGCGAGAGTGAAGACGGGCGTATCGGTGCGATCGGCGGTCAAGCGTTATGGCCAGGTGGCCGCGCTCGACGACGTGTCGCTGGACGTGGCGCCGGGCGAATTCGTCTCGCTGCTCGGGCCGTCCGGCTCCGGCAAGACCACCCTGCTCGGCATTCTCGGCGGCTTCGTGCAGCCCACCAGCGGCAGCGTGTGGGTGGGCGAGCGTGACATTACATTCGCGCCGCCGCACAAGCGCGACATCGGCATCGTGTTCCAGAACTACGCGCTGTTCCCGCACATGACGGTGGGCGAGAACGTGGCCTTCGCGCTGCGGGCGCGCCGCGAGCCGAAGGCGGGCTGGGCGCGCCGCGTGGCCGACGCGCTGGCGATGGTGGAGCTGGCCGGCTACGAGGGCCGCCGCATCGACGCGCTGTCGGGCGGCCAGCGCCAGCGCGTGGCGCTGGCCCGCGCGATGGTGTTCGAGCCGCAGCTGATCCTGATGGACGAGCCGCTCTCCGCGCTCGACAAGCAGCTGCGCGAAACCATGCAGATCGAGCTGCGTCGCCTGCATCGGCGCCTCGGCGCCACCATCATCTACGTCACCCACGACCAGCGCGAGGCGCTCACCATGAGCGACCGCGTGGCCGTGCTGCGCCACGGCAAGCTGGTGCAGATCGACACCCCCGAGCGGCTCTACGACCGGCCCTGCAACGCCTTCGTGGCGAGCTTCATCGGCGAGGCCACGCTGCTGCCGGTGGTGCGCGCCGGCGAGGACGCGGTGCGGCTCGGCGAGGCGGTGCTGCGCACCGGCACGCCGCTGCCGCGCGCCGACACGCTGCTGCTCGCGGTGCAGACCGAGAAGCTGGTGATCGCCGACGCCACCACGCCGCCGAACGCGAACCGCCTGAGCGCGCGCGTGACCGAGGTGCTCTACCAGGGCGAAAGCCTGCGCGTGTTCGCGGCCCTGCCCGACGGCACCGCGCTGAGCCTGCGCCAGCCCGGCAACCACGAGGCGCGGCAACGCATCCCGCCGCCCGGCGCGGCGATCTCGGTGGCGCTCGATCCACGCGACACGATCGTCGTGCCCGCCTGACGGATCGGTCCGTTCTCCGAAGCTTTCGATTCACGACCTCGCCGGGCTCGCGGCGAGGCCGGCGCGCTCGCTCGCGCGCGCAGTTCCGCAGCACCGGCTTTCGGCCGTCTCCTGCCGCTTTCGCCTTTCTCGCCCACTTGCCACGCAATCAAGGATCCAAGCCATGAAGCTCACCGATTTCAAGGTACTGACGTTCGATGTCGTCGGGACGCTGATCAACTTCGAACAGGGCGTGCTCGCCTCGGTGCGGCGCCTCGGCGGCGCGGCCGCCAAGGACCTGACCGACGACCAGATCTTCGAGCCGTATCTGCGCGGGCGCGCCGCGTTCCCGGGCCGCTCGAGCCACGCGATGGCGCACGTCTACCTGTCGCTCGCCAGGGAGCTGGGCCTGCCCGACGACGCGCAATCGGCCGCCGCGTTCCAGCGCGACGTGCTCGAATGGCCGGCCTTCGAGGATTCGGTGGCGGCGCTCAAGCGCCTGCGCAGGCACTTTCGCCTGGTGGCGATGACCAACGCCGATCGCGTGGCGCTGTCCGCCTATGCGCACACGCTCGGCGATCCGTTCGACGACACGGTGTGCTGCGACGAGACCGGCGTGGCCAAGCCCGATCCGCAGTTCTTCGCCTACAACCGCGGGCGCCAGGCCGCGTTCGGCTACAAGTTCGGCGAGATCCTGCACACGGCGCAGAGCCAGTATCACGACATCGGCATCGCCACCCGGCTCGGCTATGCCACCTGCTGGATCCAGCGGCGCCGCAACGAGAAGGGCTTCGGCGGCACGCCGGTGCCGAGCGAGGTGACCACGCCCACCTTCTGCTTCGCCACGCTGGCCGAGCTGGCCGACGCGGTGGACGCCGAACTGGCCGCGGCCTGATCATGCTCGCGCCGCCCGTCTCCACCTCGCCGCAACCGGCCTCGCTGTGGCGCGCGCTGGCCGCCGACTCCGGCGCGCTCGCCAGCGGCGCCGAGCGCGGCGCGGGCCCGCTCGATGCCGACCTGCGCACCGAGATCGCGATCGTCGGCGCCGGCTACTCGGGGCTGGCCGCCGCCCACGCGCTGCAGCAGCGCGGCGTGGCCTGCGTGGTGCTCGACGCGAACCCGGTGGGCTGGGGCGCGAGCGGCCGCAACGGCGGCGTGGTGTCGTCGAAGTTCCGCCTGTCGTTTCCGGCCATCGCGAGCCGCCACGGCCTGGACGTCGCGCGGCGCATGCACCGGCTCGCGCACGAGGGCGTGCGCGCGGTGGAGGCGCTGGTCGACGAGTTCGGCATCGCCGGCGCGCGGCTCGCCCACACCGGCAGCCTGCGCTGCGCGCACACCGAGCGCGCGCTCGCGGCCTGCGTGGCCGAGGCGGACTGGGTGCGCGCGACGCTCGGCGACGCCTCGATGCGCACGCTCTCGCGCGCCGAGGTGGCCGAGGAAACCGGCTCGACGGGCTTCGTGGGCGGCGTGCTCGGCGCCGACGCGGGCACCATCCTGCCGCTCGAATACGTGCTCGGCGTGGCCGGCGGCCTGGCCGCGCGCGGCGTGCCGATCCACACCGGCACGCCCGTCACCGGCATCGCGCGTGATGCCGACGGCGTGACGCTGCGCACGCCGCGCGGCGCGGTGCGCGCGCGGCAGGTGATCGTGGCCACCAACGCCTACTCGTCGCTGACGCCCGCCACGGCCGAATTCCAGCGCGAGCTGGTGCCGTTCCGCAGCGCCATGATCGCCACCGAACGGTTGCCGGCCGCGCTCGATGCCACGCTGATGACGCAGCAGCGCAGCTACACCGAGACGCGCCGCATGATGAAGTGGTTCCGCCGCGCCGACGGGCGCATGATCTTCGGTGGCCGCGACGCGTTCGGCAAGGAAGGCCGGGACACCGGCTTCGAGGCGCTGCGCCGCGCGATGGTGGCGCTGTTCCCGCAACTGGCCGGGGTGCGCGTCGAGCACCGCTGGTCGGGCTACGTGGGCATGACCTTCAACGCGCTGCCGCACGTGGGCCGGGCCGATCGGGCCACGGTGTTCTGCCTCGGCTACAACGGCGCGGGCGTGGCGATGGCGAGCCTGATCGGCCGTCACGCGGCCGCGCTCGCGCTCGGCGAGCGGCCCGATCTCGCGCTGCTCGCGCAGGACGGGCTGCGGCCCGTGCCGTTCCATGCGCTGCGCGCGCCGGGCGTCAGGCTCGTCGCCGCGTGGTACCAGATACTCGATGCGCTGGGGGTATGATGACGACTGCCCGAACCCTGATTCCGGAATCCGAACTGATGCGACCGAACGAGGCCGGCGCCGCGCGCCACCACCAACGGCGCGAGGATCGCACGATGCTGCTGTTGCTCGCGCCCGCGCTCGCCGTCGTCGTGCTGCTGCTGGTGGTGCCGCTCGCGTGGCTGTCCTGGCAGTCGATCCGCCAGGACGGCGGCTTCACCCTCGCCTACTATCGCCGCATCTTCAGCGGCCCCTACCTCGACACCTTCGCGCTCACCTTCCGCATGAGCGCGATCGTGACCGCCGTCACCCTGCTGCTGGCCTACCCGGTGGCCTATCTGGCCGCCTCGGTCAGGCCGCGCTACACCGCGCTGATCCTGGGCATGGTGGTGCTGCCGTTCTGGACCAGCGTATTGGTGCGCACCTACGCGTGGCTCGTGCTGCTGCAGCGCACCGGCGTGGTCAACAAGCTGCTGCTCGCCAGCGGCCTGATCGACCGGCCGCTGCAGCTCGCCAACAACGAGCTCGGCGTGATCGTGTCGATGATCCACATCCTGCTGCCGTTCATGGTGCTGCCGCTGTACTCGGCCATGCAGAAGATTCCCGGCAATCTCTCGCAGGCCGCCGCCAGCCTGGGCGCCTCGCCGCTGCACAACTTCGTGCGGGTGTTCCTGCCGCTGTCGATGGGCGGCGTGGTGGCCGGCGTCACGCTGGTGTTCGTGCTGTGCCTGGGCTTCTACATCACGCCCGAGCTGATGGGCGGCGGGCGCTCGATCATGGTGTCGATGGTGGTCAGCCGCAACGTGGAGATCTACAACAGCTGGGGGGCGGCGAGTTCCGTCAGCGTGGTGCTGCTGGTGTGCGTGTTCGCGATCTTCTGGGCGGCCAGCCGCGTGATCCCGCTCGACAAGACCCTGGGGGCGAAATGAAACCGAATCCGCTGGCTCGTGCGCTGCTGGTCGCGGCGGTGGTGCTGATCCTGGTGTTCCTGATGGTGCCGGTGCTGATCGTGGTGCCGATGTCGTTCTCCGACACCCGCTTCATGACCTTCCCGCCGCCGGCGCTGTCGCTGCGCTGGTATGCGTCGTTCTTCGGCAATCCCGAGTGGCTCGCGGCGGCGCGCACCACGCTGGCCGCCTCGTTCGGCGCGGTGCTGATCGCCACGCCGGCGGGCGTGGCCGCCGCCTACGCGATCCAGCACGGCACGCATCCGCTGATCCGCCGCCTGCGTTCGGTGCTGATGCTGCCGCTGATGGTGCCGATCATCATCGTGGCGGTGGGCGTGTTCTTCGTCTATTCGCAGTTCGGCTACGTCAATTCGCTGGGCGGCCTGATCGTGGCCGACGCGATGCTGGGCCTGCCCTACGTGCTGATCTCGGTGGGCGCGGACCTTCGCTCGTTCGACCACGCGCAGGAAATGGCCGCGCGCAGCCTGGGCATGAACCGCCTGCGCAGCTTCATGGTGGTGACGCTGCCGCAGATCCGCTCGAGCGTGATCTCGGGTGCGGTGTTCGTGTTCATCCAGGCGCTGGACGAAACCGTGGTGGCGCTGTTCGTGTCGGGCGGCCCGAACCAGACGCTGACGCGCCGCATGTTCGTGACGCTGCGCGACGAGATCGACCCCACCATCGCCGCGATCAGCACCATGCTGACCGCGCTGACGCTCGCGCTGGTGCTGATGGTGGTGATCAGCCGGCGCGGCGCCAGCGCCAGCGGTGGCGTGGCCGCCGCCTGAACGGCCCGCTGCGTTGCCGCACTGACCGCACTGACCGCCTTTCCCGCATTCACCGGAGACGCGCATGACCGATGCCCTGCACTTCTACATCGACGGCGCGTGGGTCGCGCCGCATGGCGCGACGCGCCTGCCCGTGGTCGATCCCTGCACCGAAGCCCCGTATGCCGAGGTGGCGCTCGGCGACGCGCACGACGTCGAGCGCGCCGTGTCCGCCGCGCGGCGCGCGTTCGCGAGCTTCTCGCAGACCGAGCCGCGGGTACGCCTCGCGCTGCTGCGCCGCGTGCTCGAGATCTATCTGCGACGCTACGACGAATTCTCGGCGGTGCTCTCGCGCGAGCTCGGCGCGCCGCCGGCGCTGGCCGCCGACTGGCAGGCCGGGCTCGGCCGGCGCCATCTGGAAGAGCTGCTGCGCACCTGCGAGCGCTTCGCGTGGCAGCGCCTGAAGGGCACCACCCTGATCCGCCACGAGCCGCTCGGCGTGGTGGCGCTGATCACGCCGTGGAACTGGCCGATCAACCAGATCGTCTGCAAGGTGGCACCGGCCATCGCGGCCGGCTGCACGATGGTGCTCAAGCCCAGCGAGGTGTCGCCGCTCGACGCTGCGCTGTTCGCCGAGGTGCTGCACGAGGCCGGCGTGCCGCCCGGCGTGTTCAATCTCGTGCACGGCGACGGCCCCGGCGTGGGCGCGGCGCTCTGCGCGCATCCCGAGGTGGACATGGTGTCGTTCACGGGCTCGACGCGGGCCGGCATCCAGGTGGCCACGCTGGCCGCGCCGGGCGTCAAGCGCGTGCACCAGGAGCTCGGCGGCAAGTCCGCGAACCTGCTGCTCGACGACGCCGACTTCGAGGCCGCCGTGAAGTCCGGCGTGGACAGCTGCTTCAGCAACAGCGGCCAGTCGTGCAACGCGCCCACCCGCATGCTGGTGCCGGCCGCGCGCCACGACGAGGCGGTGGAGATCGCGCGGCGCGCCGCGCGCGCGCATCGCGTGGGCCCGCCGGATGCGGTCGGCAGCACGATGGGCCCGGTCATCAATGCCACGCAGTACGAACGGATCCAGCGCATGATCGAGGCCGGCATCGCCGAGGGCGCGCAACTCGTGGCGGGCGGCCCCGGCCGGCCCGACGGGCTCGCGCGCGGCTGGTTCGTGCGGCCCACGGTGTTCGCCAACGTGCGCCCCGACATGACGATCGCGCGCGAGGAGATCTTCGGGCCGGTGCTGGCGATCCTGCCGTATCGCGACGACGAGGATGCGATCGCGATCGCCAACGACAGCCCCTACGGCCTGGCCGCCTACGTGCAGTCGGGCGACCTCGAGCGCGCGCGCCGCGTGGGCTTCCGGCTGCGCGCGGGCAGCGTGTACCTGAACGATCCGGCCTGGGACGCGGGCGCGCCGTTCGGCGGCTACAAGCAGTCGGGCAACGGCCGCGAATACGCGGAATGGGGCCTCGAGGCCTTTCTCGAGGTGAAGGGCGTGGTCGGCTACGGCAACTGAGCACGCGGCGGCGGGCCCGCCGCGAAGGCCGGCCCGCCCGTTCGCCCGGTCAGCCGAGGCATGCCGGCGCCGGAGCCCGACCCTGCTCGGCCTTCGCCAGCAGCATGTCCGCGATCCGCTCGGCGATCATGATGGTGGGCACGTTGGTGTTCGCGCACGGGATCGACGGCATCAGCGAGGCATCGCACACCGTCAGCGCGTCCACGCCGTGCACCGCGCCGTCGGGGCCGGTCACGGCCAGGGCGTCGCCGGCCGCGCCCATCCGGCAGGTGCCCGACGGGTGCCAGGTGCCGCCCACCGAGCGCGTGACGAACTCGGTCAGCGCGGCGTCGTCGGCCAGCAAGCTGTCGAGCGACACGCCCTGGGTGACCACCCGCTCGATCAGCGTGCCGCGCAGCGGCCCCGCCGCGTCGAGCAGCCCGCTGAGCGCGCCGCGCTGCCAGGCGTTCCAGCGGCCCGGCCGGGCCACGGCCGCCACCCGCGGCGAATAGCTCGACGGAAAGCGCGGCCCGAGCCGCGCGGCCAGCCCCGGCTCGGCCAGCGTGCGCGCGCCGAAGCGCACCGCGCCCTTGAGCCGCTCGAGATCGCGCGGGTCCGACAGCATCGAGAACGCCACGTTCGGCTCACGGTCCGCCTCGGCCGAGGCCAGCGTGACCCGCCCGCGCGAATACGACTTGTTGACCCAGAAGAAGATCGTGCCGAGCCGGTAGCCGACCGAGTGCCAGCCCGAGCGCGACAGGATCGCGCCGTGCATGTCGCCGGGCGGCGTGCCGGGCAGCCCCGAGGAATAGCGCACGATGGCCTGCTCGTGGTGCTCGTCCGGAAACGGCGTGCGCATCTCGCGCGGCAGGAAGGCCGACACCGCGATCGACGGATGCTCCATCAGGTTGCGGCCCACGCCGTCGCGCGCGGCCACCACGGCGATGCCGTGCTCGCGCAGCTGGTCCGCCGGGCCCACCCCGCTGCGCATCAGCAGCGCCGGGCTGTGGATCGCGCCGGCGCTGACGATCACGTGCCGCGCCTGCAGCACGGCGCGGCTGCCGTCGGCGCGCCGCACCTCGGCGCCCACCGCGCGGCGGCCCTCGAAGCGCACGCGCTCGACCTCGGTGTCGGTCAGGATGCTCAGGTTCGGGCGGGCGCGCACGGCGTCGTCGAGATAGCAGACCGAGGTGGGAATCCGCTCGCCCGCCTCGCTGGCCGCGATCGCGCCCACGAATGCGCCGTCCTCCCACGGCCCGTTCTGATCCGGGCGCAGCGGATGGCCCTGACGGCCGAGTGCGTCGAGCACGCCGCGCACGAACGGCGAAAGCCGCTCGCGCGGCGCGCGGCGCACCCGCAGCGGGCCTTGCGTGCCGTGCAGCGGCCCGGCGAAATCCGCGTCGCGCTCGAGCTTGAGGAAATACGGCAGGCAGGCGGCCCAGTTCCAGCCGCGCGCGCCGAGCGCTTCCCATTCGTCGTAATCGGCCGGCGCGCCGCGATTGGCCATCAGCGCGTTGATCGCCGAGCCGCCGCCGAGCACGCGCGCCTGCTCGTAGCGGCGCGGCGCGGCCGGCTCGCTCATGCGCGCCTGCAGGCGCGCCCAGAGGTTGCGGGTGTCGAGATAGGCGCGGCCCGGATAGCGGCTGCGCATCTCGGCCGGCATGCTGGCGGCCGCCACGTCGCGGCCGGCCTCGACGAGGCAGACCGAGGTGCCCGCGTGCCCGGACAGCCGCGCGGCCAGCACGCAGCCGGCCGAGCCGCCGCCGAGGATCAGATAGTCGTGCGTCATGAAGGACGGGCGAACGGCGCCGCCGCTCACTGCTGCATGAACTTGAGCCAGCGCGCCTTCGCGTCGATGCCGGCCGGCGACGCCCACCATTGCTCCGACATCAGCGCCTGCTTCGCGGCATTGGCCGGCGAGCTCGGCAGCTCGGCCGCGCGCTGCGCCGAGATCCGGTTGCCCCCGTAGGCGGCCGGGTTGCCCGGGCCGTAATCGATGTACTTCGGCAGGTTCGCCTGCAGGTCCGGCGACACGGCCGCGTCCACGAAGCGCACCGCGTTCGCGAGGTTCGGCGCGTTCTTCAGGATGCACAGCTGGGTGTTCTGCAGGATGCCGTCCTCGTAGGTGAACACCACGTCCGGGTTGTCCTTGGCCACGGCGCTGGCGCGGCCGTTCCAGATCATCTCCATGTCCACCTCGCCGTCGTGCAGCAACTGCGCCGACTGGCCGCCCGAGGTCCACCACACGGCGATGTCGGGCTTGATCTGGGTGAGCTTGCGGAACGCGCGGTCCACGTCGAGCGGATAGAGCTTGTCGCGCGGCACGCCGTCGGCCAGCAGCGCGGCCTCGAGCGTTGTCTGCGGATCGTTGCGCAGCGCGCGCGTGCCGGGGAAGCCCTTCACGTTCCAGAAGTCGGCCCAGCTGTGCGGCACCTTCGTGACGGTCTTCCGGTTGTAGCCGATCACGCTCGAATAGAACTCGTACGGCACCGAGTACGGCGTGCGGTATTTCTCGGGGATCGAGGCCGCGTTCGGCATCTTCGAATAGTCGAGCTTCTCGATCAGGCCGTCGTGGCCGCCGCGCAGGCAGTTCGAGGTGGGCGTGTCCACCACGTCCCAGATCGGCTTGCCGGTGGCGCCCTGCGCCTTGATCTGCGGCCAGGCGTCGGGGATGCTGTCCTGGTTGATCGTGATGCCGAGCTGTTTGGCGGCCGGGTCGAGAATGGCCCGGGTTTGCGCTTCCTGATAGGCGCCGCCCTGCGACACGAAGGTGATCTGGCCGGCGGCGAAGGCCGGCGCGGCGTTCGCGCTGGCGATCGCGAGTGTTATGGCAGCCTGACACAGACGGTTGATTCTCATCGCGGCTCTTCCTCGACACGTTTGAAGTGGAAACATCGTCCGGCGCGCCGGGCCTGTCGTGGCGCGGTGCACCGGGGCATTCGATCATCGGGTCGATTCGAATATAGAGAGCCAATTTGCGGCGGACAACGCCGAAATTGTTGTGGTCGTCATGACTTGATGTAATGACCGCCCGGGTGGGCGGCGCGGCGTGCGCGCCGAAACGTGGAAACGCGCGGCAAGGGCGGCGGCCGGGGCCGGCCGCCGGGGGGGAAGGCGCGGCGTGGCCGCGCGGCGCTCAGGCCCGCGCGGCAGCAGCGGCCGGCGGGTTGGACGGCATCAGCAGCAGCGCCACCGCCAGCGAGATCAGGCAGCCCGCGAACACCTCCTCGATGCGCAGCGTGGCCAGCGGCAGGATGGCCGCACCGAGCGCGCCGTACAGCACGCCCACCAGCGTGGTGATGAAGAACACGCCGCGCGCATAGGCATGAAGAATGTAATAGGCCCAGCCGAACACCGACAGCACCATCGCGGCCACCAGCACCCACACCAGATGCCCGAACGCGGTGATCAGCAGCACGCTCGCGGCGGCGCCGGCCAGCGTGCCGGCAATGCGCTTGCCCACCCGCACGCGCGTGCCCTGATGCGAGGTGGTGCCGAGGAACACCACGAAGGTGCTGATCACGGCCCACATCGAGCGTTCCTCCGACAGCGCGCCGCCGGCCAGCATCGCGAGCAGCGCGGCCACGGTGGCGGCCAGCGCCGGGCGCCACGCGAGGTGGTGCAGCCGGTGCGCGAGCACCGCCGCGAGCGGCCGGTCGGCAGCGCGGCCCGCGAGCAGCAGGT
>JASLEG010000208.1 GCA_030151225.1 Burkholderia sp.
GATAGAAGTCGGTGATCTCGGTGAACTGCTTCTGCAGGAGCGGCACGAACACTTCGTTCAGCGCGACGCCGAGCCCCGCGGGCTCGTCGGGCGGCTTGCCGGTGTAGGTCGAGTGGTAGATCGCGTCGCGGCGCATCGTGATACGCTCGACCGTGAAGACCGGGAACCACTCCTGCTCGTTGTAATAGCCGGTGTGGTCGCCGTACGGGCCTTCGAGCGCGTGCTCGTAGGCGGCCGCGCCGCACGTGCCGGCCGGCCGCGGCGGGGCGCCGGCCGGTGCGGCCTCGGGCGCGCCCTGCTGCGGATGGATGAAGCCCTCGAGCACGATCTCGGCGCGCGCGGGCACCTGCAGCGTGTCGACGCCCGGCGTCAGGCACTTCGCGAGCTCGGTGCGCGCACCGCGCAGCAGCCCCGCGAACTGATATTCGGACAGGGAATCGGGCACCGGCGTGACGGCGCCGAGCGTGGTGGCCGGATCGGCGCCGAGCACCACGGCCACCGGATACGGCTTGCCCGGATTGGCCAGCGCGAACTCGCGAAAGTCGAGCGCACCGCCGCGATGCGCGAGCCAGCGCATGATCAGTTTGTTGCGTCCGATCACCTGCTGACGATAGATGCCGAGGTTCTGCCGCGACTTGTTCGGGCCGCGCGTGACGGTGAGGCCCCAGGTCAGCAGCGGGCCGGCGTCGCCGGGCCAGCAGGTCTGGATCGGCAGTTTCGCGAGATCGACGTCCTGGCCTTCCCACACGATTTCCTGGCAGGGCGGCGACGAGATCGTCTTCGGCGCCATGTCCCACACGGCCTTGGCCAGCGACAGCAGCTTGCCCGCGTCGGCGAGGCGCTTCGGCGGCTCCGGCTCCTTCAGCGCCGACAGCAGGTGGCCGATGTCGCGCAGCGAGGTGAGGGCGCTGCCGTCGTCGGCCTGCTCGGCGTCGACGCCCATGCCGAGCGCGACGCGGCGCGGCGTGCCGAACAGGTTGCCGACCACCGGAAACGCGTAGCCGGTGGGCGAGTCGAAACGCAGCGCGGGGCCGCCTGCGCGCAGCACGCGGTCGCACAGCTCGGTCATTTCGAGCACCGGCGAGACCGGCTGGCTGACCCGACGCAGTTCGCCGATACCTTCGAGGCGCTGCGTGAAATCTCGTAAGTCTTTGTATTTCATAAGATTATTCTGTGCATCAGGGGCCGCTGCCGGGCGGCGGGCGAGTGCATCGGCGGCGCGGCGCGCCGCGAATCGAGCACGATTCTACCCGCGAGGCTGGTCTGACGATTGCAAGGTGCAAATTTGTCAAACGTCAGTGAAACCCAGAGCGCGCGCGGCTTTCCGAACCTGAAGGGTAACAAATGATTACTTTTTGTTATGATTTCGAGGTTTTATAGTGTTGACGATCTATAAAACCCTCCCTAGAATCCGCTCACATTGTTCGCCGGGCCCCCTGGCAAGCAGCCAGTCCGCTCCGGTTCTCCAGACGCTCCGCGTCGCCGTCAGCCGCGACAACACGGCAAGTGACGGTAGTTTTTCGTCCTAGCCAGCGCCATTGCGACGCTGGTTTTTTGCGTGGAAGCCACCGCGCGTCACCCTGCCCGCCGGGCAGGTACCGCGTGACCGCCGTGGCCCCCAAACGGTACTCATACCGTTTCTCCGATATCGCAGCCCCGTTCGGGCGAGCGGTGTCCTGATTCCGCGGTTTCGCGTCCTTCTCTCTCGAGTCGAGCGAGCCGCACGAGTCATGTTCATGGGAGATCTGAATGAACGCTTGGTTATCGTGGCGTCCCAACGAACGGCATGCGCAATTGTTGCGTGGCGTGCTGCGTCGAGGGACGCGTGTCAGTCATCATCTTTTCAGCGTGGTCGGCGGCCTGGCCGTCGTCACCGCGTTCGCGCTCTGGATGCTGCCGAACGCGCGCGGCACGCTCGCCGCGAAGCTCATGCCCGTGCTGTCGGCTGCCGTGAAGGCCGGCCCGGCGCGGTTCCTGTCCGGGCACCCGCTGCCCGCCCTCGGTCACGGCAACGCCGATGACGATCTCGACGCGGACGTGCAGGCCTCGCCCGTGTCCTACAACCCGGATGCCGACTTGTCGGCGAGCGACGTCGCCGCGGCCGCCACCGATGCGGCGCACAACGGCCAGTCGCCGGTCACGCTGGCCAGGCTGATCCCCGCCCAGCGGGTGGCCGCCGATGCGCGCAACGACCGTATCTTCACGAGCCGCGAGCAGGCGCTGGTGGCGAACTACCTGTCGCGTCGCTACCACGTCGCCCAGGAGCCGGTCGGGCGCCTCGTGGACGCCGCGTTCCAGACCGGCCACGACGTCGGCCTGGATCCGCTGCTGCTGCTGTCGGTGATGGCGATCGAATCGGGCTTCAACCCGTACGCCGAGAGCGGCGTGGGCGCGCAGGGCCTGATGCAGGTCATGTCGAAGATCCACTCCGACAAGTTCGAGTACGCGGGTGGCACCGACGCGGCGCTGCGCCCGGTGGTGAACATCCAGGTGGGCGCGCTGGTGCTGAAGGACTGCATCGCGCGCGGCGGCTCGCTGGTGGGCGGCCTGCGTCTGTACAACGGCGTGACGGGCCCCGACGACGGTGGCTACAGCGCCAAGGTGATGGGCGAGCGCAGCCGCCTGCGCGACGTCTCGCGCGGCCGCAACGTCTCGATCTACGCGCCGCTGCTGCCGGCGCCGGTCACCACGGCCTCGAACAACGCGAGCTCGGGCGCCTCGTCCGGCTCCACCTCGGCCAGTCCGAAGCGCGTGCAGGCCACGCTCGACGGTGCCCACCCGATCACGATCAAGGCCGGCGCGCCGGCCGACGCCAAGCCGGCCTCGCCGCCGCAGGCCGACGCCAGCGCCGAGACCGGCGCGAAGCACGACGGTTCGTCGGAAATCGGGACCTGATCAACCGGTTCCGTGCAGACGCAAAACAGGGCGCCCGTGGGCGCCCTGTTGTTTTCCGTCAGCCGATTTGCAACTTTCTGTTTCCGCGGCGCACCCTGGCGCGCCGCCTCATCTGCCGAACAGCGTTCCCATGCGGGCCACGGCTTCCTCGATCCGCTCGTAGGTGGTGGCGTACGACACGCGGATGTAGTCGCGCGGCGCATGCACGCCGAAATCCATGCCGGGCACCAGCACCACGTTCGCGTCCTGCAGCACCGCGGCGACCAGCTTCGCGCTGTCGCCGGCGGCCGGATGCGCGACGCCGCCGCATCGTGCGTATACATAGAAGGCGCCATCGGGCCGGACCGGCACCTCGAAGCCCAGCGATTCGAGCGCCGGCACGAGATAGTCGCGGCGGCGCATGAATTCGAGCCGCCGGGATTCGTAGACGGCCAGCGTGGCCGGCTCGAAGCAGGCCAGCGCCGCGTGCTGCGACAGCGCCGAGGCGCAGATGAACAGGTTCTGCGCAAGCTTCTCGAACGCGCCCACCAGCGCGGGCGGCACCACCAGCCAGCCGAGTCGCCAGCCGGTCATGTTGAAGTACTTCGAGAAGCTGTTGACCGTGATCACGTCGTCGCCGAAGGCGAGCGCCGAGACCGGCGGGCCGTCGTAGCTGAGGCCCTGGTAGATTTCGTCGATGATCGAGAAGCCGCCGCGCTCGCGCACCGCCTCGAGGATCCGGCGCAGTTCGTCGGGGGCGAGCGAGGTGCCGGTCGGGTTCGACGGCGAGGCGAGCAGCACGCCGCGGGTGCGCTCGCCCCAGCGCTCGCGCACGTCGTCGGCGGTCAGCTGGAAGCGTGCCTCGGGGCCGCTCGGCACGAGCACGGCGCGGCCCTCGGCGGCGGACACGAAGTGGCGGTTGCACGGGTACGAGGGATCGGGCATCAGCACCTCGTCGTCGCGGCCGACCAGCGCGAGGCAGGCCAGCAGCAGCGCGGCGGAGGCGCCGGCCGTCACCACGATGCGCTCGGGCGCGATCTCGAGCCCGTAGGCATGCCGGTAGTGCGCGGCGATCGCCTCGCGCAGCGACGCGATGCCGAGCGCGCTCGTGTACTGCGTCACGCCGCGTCGCATCGCGGCGGCGGCGGCCTCGACCACCGGCTCCGGCGCCGTGAAATCGGGCTCGCCGATGCTCATGTGGATCACGTCGCGGCCGGCCTTTTCGAGCAGCGCGGCCTGCTTGACGATTTCCATCACGTAGAACGGCTGGATCGCGTCGACGCGCGAGGCCAGCCGGCGCATCGACTCGGCGGCAATATTCATGGCGGTGGGCAGGTAGGGCAGGAGAGCAAGGCGGGGGCGGGCGCCGCAGCGCCCGCGCGTCACGTCAGCCGTTGCGGCGCGCGGCGGCCTCGTCGGGCCGCAGCTTCAGGGCCAGCTTGTCGAGCACGCCGTTGACGTACTTGTAGCCGTCCGAGCCGCCGAACGTCTTGGTCAGTTCCACCGCTTCGTTGATCACGACGCGGTACGGCGTCTCGATCTGATGCTTGAGTTCGAACGTGGCGATCAGCAGCACCGCGCGCTCGACCGGCGAGAGCTGCTCGATCGGGCGATCGAGGCTCGGCGTGAGCGCCGCGGCGAGATCCGCGTGCTCGCGGATCACGCCGTACAGGATCGTTTCCAGCAGCTCGCGATCGGCCTTGTCGAAACCCTGCGCGCCGCGCAACTGCGCGTCGATCTCGCCGGTGGACGCGTTCGACAGCAGCCACTGATACAGGCCTTGCGTCGCCAGTTCGCGCGATTGTCGGCGTGCGCTCTTCTTCATTCGTTTTCCTCGTCTTCTTCGTCTTCTTCCTCTTCCTCGTCGTCGCTGAGCTGGTCGAGCGTCATCGTGAGGTTGGCCATCTCGACGGCCGTGCGGGCCGCGTCGCGACCCTTTTCGGTCATGCGCGCGATGGCCTGCTCGTCGTTCTCGGTGGTCAGCACCGCGTTCGCGATCGGCGTGTTGAAATCGAGCGCGATGCGCGAGATGCCCGCGCCGCTTTCGTTCGAGACGAGTTCGAAGTGGTAGGTTTCGCCGCGGATCACCGCGCCGAGCGCGATCAGCGCGTCGAACTGGTTGCTTTCGGCGAGCTTCTGCAGCGCCAGCGGGATTTCCAGCGCGCCGGGCACGGTGACGAGCAGCACGTCCTCGCCGGCCACGCCGAGGCGTTCGAGTTCTTCGACGCAGGCATCCGCGAGGCCGTTGCAGACGGGCTCGTTGAAGCGCGACTGGACGATGCCGATACGCAGGCCTTCGCCTTCGAGATTCGGTTGGTATTGTCCGATTTCCATGTTCATTCCGTGGTTGGATTCAGCGTGATTGTAGGAGCGGCGCGAGAAGCCGGTCGGTTCGGTTTCAGACTTCGGAGGCCGCGCCGCCCGGCATCGCCACGAACCCCGTCACCTCGAGACCCCAGCCCGACATGCTGCCGAGCTTGCGCGGGTTCGCGAGCACCTGCATCTTGCCGACACCGACGTCGCGCAGGATCTGCGCGCCGATGCCGAAGGTCTTGAAATCGACGGGGCGGCGCTTGAGCACCGCGGCCCGTTCTTCCTCGTCGAACGCGCGGAACAGGTCGACCAGATGGTCCTTGCCGTCGCCGCAGTTCAGCAGCACGATCGCGCCGAGTTCGCGCGCGGCGATTTCCTTCATGGCGGCGTCGAGCGTCCACGAGTGCGTGGAAGTGCTGGTTTCCAGCAGGTCGAGCACCGACAGCGGCTCGTGCACGCGCACCGGGGTTTCGATATCGGGCGACGGCGTGCCGCGCACCAGCGCGATGTGCGGCGAGCCGGTGGGCTTGTCGCGGTACAGCACGGCCTGGAACGCGCCGTGGGCCGTCTGCATGGTGCGTTCGGCCACGCGCTCGACGATCGATTCGGTGCGGCTGCGGTAATGGATCAGATCGGCGATCGTGCCGATCAGGATGCCGTGCTCCTTGCCGAACTCGATCAGGTCGGGCAGGCGTGCCATCGAGCCGTCGTCCTTGATCACCTCGCAGATCACGGCCGCAGGCGTGAGCCCCGCGAGCGCCGTGAGGTCGCAGCCGGCCTCGGTGTGGCCGGCACGCACCAGCACGCCGCCGGGCTGCGCCATGATCGGGAACACGTGGCCGGGCTGCACGATCTGGTCGGCGCGCGTGTCGCGCGCGACGGCCGTGGCGATCGTGTGCGAGCGGTCGGCCGCCGAGATGCCGGTGGTCACGCCCTCGGCCGCCTCGATGCTGACCGTGAACGCGGTGCCGTACTGCGTGCCGTTGCGGTAGGTCATGAGCGGCAGGTTCAGCTGCTTGCAGCGCTCCTGCGTGAGGGTCAGGCAGATCAGGCCGCGGCCGTAGCGGGCCATGAAATTGATCGCTTCCGGCGTGACGAAATCGGCGGCGAGGATCAGGTCGCCTTCGTTTTCGCGATCTTCCTCGTCGACGAGGATCACCATCCGGCCGGCTTTGAGCTCGGCGATGATGTCGGGCGTGGAGGCGAGCGTCATATCAGAAAAAGAAGGGTCCGCTGGGGAAAAGCGCTATTTTACGTCACGGCGGCCCGGCTGCCTTGGAAATCGGGCGGCGTGGCATCATCGGGGCTGCCGCGGCGGCGCCGGTCGCCGCCGGCCCCTGTTCTGTCCCGATTCAAACCTGGAGCTCCCGATGTCGGTCCACACCTGGCTGCTGTTCGCCTTCGCCTACCTGCTGACCACGCTCACGCCGGGGCCGAACGTGATGCTCGTGATCCGCAACACGGTGCGTCACGGCGCGCGCGGCACGATGGCGACGATCGCCGGCAACCTGCTGGTGCAGCTCGGCGTGGCGGTGCTGGTGGCGCTCGGCGTCGGCGCGATCCTGGCCGAGATGCCGCCGCTGTTCGTGGGGCTGAAGTTTCTGGGCGCCGGTTACCTGATCTATCTCGGCGTGCGTCAGTGGCGCGAGGGCGGCCGCGCCGCGCGCGTGGCGGCCGGCGAACCGGGTGCGGACGCATCGGTCGCGGCACCCGCCGAGGTCAGCCGCTGGCGACTGCTGCGCGAGGCGATGATCGTCTCGGGCAGCAATCCCAAGACCATCATCTTCTTCTCGGCCTTCATGCCGCAGTTCGTCGATCATCAGCGCGCGCTGCCGCTGCAGTTCGCCGAGATGTATCTGACCGTCGCCGCCACGGTGCTGATCGTGCACACCGTCTATTCCACCGGCGTGCGCCATCTGCACGGCCGGCTGCGCGCGAGCCGCGTGATGGCCGCGACGCGGCGCATGACGGGGCTCGTGTTCGTGGGCTTCGGCGTGGAGCTGCTGACGGCGAAGCAGCCCTGAATGACGGCGCCGCCGTGACCGCTCAATGCGGCGCGGTGCTCGTTGCGTCCGCGGTCAGCGCCGCTGCCTGGGTGGCGCCCTGCACGGGCCCCTGCGCCGGTTCATGCTCGGCCACCCCTTCCTTGAAGCCCTTGATTGCGCCGCCGAGATCCGCGCCGAGGCTGCGCAGTTTCTTCGTGCCGAATACCAGCGACACGATTGCCAGGACGATCAGCCAATGCGTCATGCTGAGGCTACCCATGCTCGTTCTCCCTTGTTCCGATTCATCACGTTGATCGTCGTGCCGCCTCGATGCGTGCGGCAACGCCTGCACGCATCCTAGGCGTCGCGGCGGCTGCGGTGTATCAAAGCTGCTGATGGATCGGCCAAGAATTCCTGATTGTTCACGGCGCGCGTCGCTCCCTAGTATGGGCGGCACGGGGCAGCACACGGCTCCGCTCGATAGCCTGCGTGACCGGTATCAGCCGGGCCGCGCCGGATCAAGGCCATAACGAAATAATCAGGAGAGCAGAACATGACCGATATGACTCGTCGCAGCATGCTGGTGAGCGCCGCGGCCGGCGCCGTTGCACTGGGCGCGGCTGCCGCCGCGAAGGCCGCCGAATTCGGCAATCCGGATTCGCCGCCGCAGGGCGCGATCAATTCCACGCCTGCGGCGCTGTCGGAGCCGGGCCCGCAGAATCCGCAGCTGCGCGACGTGCTGCCGAGCTTCGACAATCCGCCCGCCACCGACGTGGGCGGCATGCCGATTCCGTGGGCCTCGTTCAATCTGGCCCACAAGCGCATCCAGGCCGGCGGCTGGGCGCGCGAGGTCACCACCAAGGCGTTTCCGATCTCGAAGGACATCGCCGGCGTGAACATGCGGCTCGGGCCGGGCGGCGTGCGCGAGCTGCACTGGCACCAGCAGGCCGAGTGGGCGATCATGGTCAGCGGCCAGGTGCGCGTGACGACGATCGACACGCGCGGCCGCGCCGAGGTGGCGGACGTCTCGACCGGCGACATCTGGTATTTCCCGCCGGGCCTGCCGCACTCGCTGCAGGGCATCGGCGACAACGGCGGCGAATTCGTGCTGGCCTTCGACAACGGCTCGGCGGGCGAATTCAACACGCTGATGGTGTCCGACTGGTTCGCGCACACCCCGCCCGAGATCCTCGCGCAGAACTTCGGCGTACCGGCCGAGAAGTTCAAGGAGATTCCGCTCGAGCAGCTGTGGATCTACCAGGGCGCGAAGGCCGGCCCGCTGGCCGCCGATCAGGCCTACTGCACCTCGCCCGAAGGGCGCCCCGATCACCCGTTCATCTTCCGCATGGGCGCGATGGCGCCCACCGTGTCGGGCTCGGGCGGCGAGGTACGGATCGTCGACAGCCACAACTTCCCGGTGTCGAAGACGGTGGCCGCCGCGCTCGTCACGGTGAGGCCGGGTGGCCTGCGCGAGCTGCACTGGCACCCCGACAACGACGAGTGGCAGTACTTCATCAAGGGCACGGGCCGCATGACCGTGTTCAACACCGGGCCGGCCGCGCAGACCGTCGACTTCAATCCCGGGGACGTGGGCTACGTCGAGAAGAACCTCGGCCACTACATCAAGAACACGGGCAAGGAGGATCTGGTGTTTCTCGAGATCTTCAAGTCCGACCACTTCTCCGAGATCACGCTGTCGCAGTGGCTCGCCAACGTGCCGCGCCAGTTGCTGCGCGAGCACCTGCGCGTGGACGACGAGACGCTCGACGCGATCCACCGCCTCAAGCAGCGCCGCGACGTGCTGGCCTGATCTGTCGGCGCGGGGCATCGCGGGCGGGCGCCGCCCGCGCCCGCGATGCCCATCGATTCCGCAACGCATTCCACGAGGCTTTCATCATGCTGATGGCACTCAAGCGCACCGCGAGCCAGGCGCTCGCCGGCGCGAATTCCGCCGATACCGTCTCGGCGATGCGCGACACGCTCGACAACGAACGGCGCGGCCTGCGCGCGCTGCTGCCGTTCGCGGGGCCGGCCGTGATCGCCTCGGTCGGCTACATGGATCCGGGCAACTTCGCCACCAACATCCAGGCTGGCTCGACCTACGGCTATCAGCTGCTGTGGGTGGTGCTGCTGTCGTCGCTGGTGGCGATGCTGTTCCAGGCGATGTCGGCCAGGCTCGGCATCGTGAGCGGCCGCAGCCTTGCCGAGCTGTGCCGCGACAGCTTCCCGAAGCCGGTCGTGATCGGCATGTGGATCGCCTCGGAGATCGCCGCGATCGCCACCGATCTGGCCGAATTCATGGGCGCGGCGATGGGCATCTCGCTGCTGTTCCACCTCGCGCTGGCCTGGGGGCTCGCGATCACCGGCATCGTGACGGCCGGCATCCTGTCGCTCGACCGCAAGGGCTTCCGCCCGCTCGAGCTGGTGATCGCCGCGTTCGTGACCGTGATCGGCCTCAGCTATCTGGGCGAGCTCGTGATCGCGCCGCCCGACTGGCACGCGGCAATCTTCCATACCTTCGTGCCGCAACTGCGCGACGGCGATGCGCTGATGCTGGCCGTGGGCATCGTGGGCGCCACCATTATGCCGCACACGATCTACCTGCACTCGGGGCTCACGCGCGACCGCGCGCCGGCCCGCAACGACTATCAGCGCCGCCGCCTGGTGCGCTTCTCGAACCGCGAGGTGGTGATCGCGCTGGGCCTGGCCGGCTGCGTGAACATGGCGATGGTGGCGATGTCGGCCTCGGTGTTCCGCGAGCACGCGCCCGGCATCGCCGACATCGCGGCCGCCTACCGCACGCTCACGCCGGTGCTCGGCGCCGGTGCCGCCGTGCTGTTCCTGGTGTCGCTGCTCGCCTCGGGCATCTCGAGCTCGGTGGTCGGCACGATGGCGGGGCAGGGCATCATGCAGGGCTTCACCGGCTACCGGATTCCCGTGCTCGTGCGCCGCGCCGTCACGATGGTGCCGGCCGTGATCATCTGCCTCGCCTGCGATCCGATGCGCGCCATGATCGACAGCCAGATCGTGCTCAGCGTGGTGCTGCCGGTGCCGCTGATCGCGCTGGTGGTGCTGTCCGCGCGCCGCTCAGTGATGGGCCGGTTTGTGGCGCCGCGCGCGCTGCTGGCCGTGGCCGCGCTCGCCACCGCCGTGATCCTGCTGCTCAATCTCGCGCTGATCCGGCAGGCCCTGTTCGCGTAGCAGCGTGCGCGTGCGCCGCGCAACGTCGAGGCTCGCGGCCTGAGCGGTGGCCGCCGTCGCGATGCCGTCCGTCCGACCCACGCTTGCCTCGAACGCCATGTCCGTCTGCACCCTGTCGATTCCCGTGAAGTGCGCGAGCCGCGCGCCGCCCTCGGCCAGGAGGAACTGCCGGAAGTGGACCGCCTCGGGCGGCAGGTGGCGATCCGCGCGATGCACGACGCACCAGTGGCGCCGACGCGGAAAGCCCTGCACGTCGAGCACCGCGAGCCGGCCGGCGCGCAGCTCGGACTGAACCGTCTGCGCGGGCAGCAGGCTGATGCCCATGCCGGCCATCACCGACTGCTTGATCGCCTCGGCGCAGCCGATCTCCATGAAGCGCGGCGCGCAGGACAGGTCGCGGAAGGTCTCGTCGGCGGCGCTGCGGGTGTCGGTGCCGCGCTCGCGCACGAGCAGGCATTCGTGGGCGATGCGCGTGCAGGCGATGTCGCGCTCGCCGGCCAGCGCGTGATCGGGCGCGGCCACCAGCACGAACGGATTCGGCGCGAAGTTCTCGGCCACGATGGCGGGATCGTCGGGCGCCTGCACCATCACGGCCAGATCGATCGCGTCGTGGCGCAGCGCGGCGATCAGCTGGTCGCGGCTGCGCACCGTCATGTCGAGATCGACGCCGGGGCGCTGGTGCATGAAGGCGCCGATCAGATGCGGGAAGAAGTAGCTGCCCGAGGTGATCAGGCCCACGCGCAGGCGCTGCGCCTCGCCGGTCTTCAGGATCGCGAACGAATGCTCGGCAGCCTTCAGGTCGGCCAGGATCGCGAGGCTGTGGCGCAGCATCAGGCGCCCCGCATCGGTCAGCGCGATGCGCTTGCCGACCTGGCTGAACAGCGCCACGCCGGCCTGATCCTCCATCTGCCGGATCTGCATCGACACGGCGGGCTGGGTCAGGTGCAGATCCTCGGCGGCGCGCGAAAAGCTCAGGTTGCGCGCCACGCTTTCGAAAGTCTTCAGTTGGCGAATTGTTATGTTTTTCATATGAAGCCGTGTCTCCTATTGGGGAACATGCTGCATGCCGCTTCGAACGACACCGGGGCGGCTTTCTCGCAGTGTATGCCTGCCTCTGCTTTTCGGCGCGCGGGAAAACACCGGGGTCGGTCACGCGCGCGAGCGCGGCGATTGCTCCGGAATACTTACGAATCGAATGAAATATATGAAGCCGGATTTCACGAATCAGGCCGCAGAAGGGCGAGCGGGCGGCGGCGTGGAAAAGCGGGGGGTGAGGCCGCCGGAGCGGCGGCCTGCGAGACGGGGGCGTTACTTCGTGATGTAGAACAGCGCGTCGGTGCCGGCGTTGCGGGCGGGCGCCGCGTTGGCCGGCGTGGTCGGCACGACGGCGGCGGACGGCTTCGCGGCATCGCTGCCGGCGGTGTTGGCCGCGTCGAGCTGCGCGGCCGGCGCGCGGGGCGCCGCCGTGTCGCGCGCGGCGGGGGCGGACGATGACGACGAGGCCGACGTCGAGGACGGCAGCGACAGATACCAGAGCGCGCTGGTCGAGGCCTTGCGCGCGTCGGCGGCGCTGGTCGTCCTGGTGGGTGTCGCGGTGGGGGCGGGGTTCGCGGCGGTTGCCGTGGGCGCCGTGGCGGTCGCCCCCGCCTTTGCCTGCACGGGCGCCGCGCCCGGCTTCGCGCTGCCGCCGCCCGGCGTGCGCTGCGCGATGGCTTCGGCCTGGCCGATCTGGAACACCAGCTTCGATTCGAGCGTCGAGATCACCGCGTACGGCGGCTGCGCCTCCCAGCGCAGGACCGCGCGGCCGCGCGGCGTGTCGGCGAAGATCGCCGGGATCCGCTTCATGTCGTTGAACTGCACGTAGACCTTCGCGCCGTCGTCGAACACCTGCACGGGCCTGGCGTCGTCGGCGCCGGTGACGGCCCAGCCGAAGTTGTAGGCGCCCGGCGCGGAAGCCGCGATCGCGGCGGCGGCCGGTGCGAGCACGGCCGGGCCGCGCCCGGGCGCGGCCCCCGCCGCCGCCGCTGCCGGCGCGACCTTGACCTGCGAGACGCCGAGGCTCGCGAACGGGTTGTAGGCCTGGGGCGGCGTGAACGAGGGCGGGAGGATGGGCATGGCGACGTCCTGCGTGCTGGTGATGGACTGCGCGGTGTTGTACACCTTCTGCGCATAGGCGAGCCGCTTCTCGGGCGCGCTCGCGTTGTAGGCGCCGATCGCGTTCCAGGTCGGGCCGTATTGCTGGATGTTCTGCGCGAGGATCCACGCGCCCACGTAGGCGTTGGTGCACGGATCGAGCAGGCTCTGCTCGGTGATGCCCTCGCGCGCGAGCCGCGGCAGCCACGAGCTGTTGATCTGCATCAGACCGATGTCGGTCGTGCCGTTGCTGTTGGTGTTGATGACGTTGGTGCGCGTGCCCGATTCGACCTGCGCGATCGCGCGCATCAGTCCCACGTTCACGTGTTCGAACGCGGCGGCGTCGTCGATGCAGTCGGCATGCGCCGCCCCGTGCATCGCCAACAGGAGCGCGGCGAGCGCGCCGCCGCCGAGCGACGCGCGTCTCTGGTGCTGCTGGATTCCCATGATGCGTACCGTGTACGTTGTCTGCTTGTTATATCGGCCGGAACCGCCCGGCATGGCCTCGGAGGCGGTGGGGCAATGCCCCGGCTGGCGACGACGCCCGCGCGTGCGCGCTGTGTGTCGGAAGGGACGCCGGCCCGAGCGTCCCGAGGCCCGTATTCTAAATTCAGTTGATGAAATGATGGGTGCAATCGCCGGCAGCCTTGCCGGACGGGGCGCCGGCAGCGCCCGATGGATGGGGTACGATCATCGGCGCGCCGGCTTTGCGTCGTGTTACTGCGCGTTGCTCATGCCCGAATAGCTGCGCACGATCTCGTCGGTCGGCCGGCCGTTCATGCAGTCCTCCATCACCAGGTTGCCGACCCGGAAGGTCTGGTGATGCTCGGGGCCCGAGCCGTGCACCATGATCTGCGAGACCGGCAGGCCGGCGCGGCGGGCCGCCTGCACGTAGGTATCCTGCGAGCTGTAGGTCACGTCGGTGTCGGTGCGGTCGCTCGTCACGAACAGGCGGAAGCTCGGCATCGGATGCACGCGCGGCAGCTGCGCGATCGGATCCCACACGTCGGCGAGCGAGATGCCGGTCCAGTCGCTCGCGCGGCCCGCCTCGCGCGCCCGGTACACCACCGAGGTCACGCCCGACGACGACACGGCGCACTGCACGTCGTGCCGTTCGGCGATCAGCGCCGCCACCAGCCCGCCGCCGCCCGACTGGCCGATCAGGCCGAAGCGGTCGATCGCGTAGCGCGCCTTGATGCGGTCGAGCGCGGCGTTGACGACGAGGGTTTCGTACTGCGTGCGCCGGCGGTTCTGGTTGCCGCTGCTGCCGTCCACGCCGGGGCGGCCGAGGATCAGGTAGGGCGTGCCGCCGCGCCGCTGCTCGAGTTCGGCGGCGGCGAGCCGGCCGCGCGGGGTGCCGTTCGCGTAGCGGGCCGACGGGCCGCGGGTGGACAGCACGTCGCCCTCCATGAACACGATCGCGCGCGCGACCCGGCCGCTCGCGAACGCGGCGGACGGGAAATAGCGGATGCATTCGCGGAACGTCGCGCCCTCGACCCAGACCGCGTCGCGCGTGGCCGCGCATTGTTCGGGCGTCGAGGTCGAGCCCGTGGACGCCTCGGCGCCGGAGAAATGCTCGTCCGGGCCGTAATTCCTGACCGTCGACGCGCAGCCGGCCAGCGCGAGCGTCGCCATTGCGGCGGCCGTCGCGGCCACCCACCCCGTTCTCATGTCGTTCCCTTCGTCTTGTCGTGTCGTGCCCGCGATGGTAGCGGATGCGCGCCGGCGTGTGTGGGTGTCGCCGCGAGCCGTCGTGTGGGCGCTTCGGCTCGCTTCGGGTGGCGTCGCGTCAGGCCACCGCGGTGCGCGAGATCGCGGCCACCGTGGCGAAGCCGAGGATCGTCATCAGGATCGACGCGCACAGGTGGATCGCCACCTCGCCGGCGGCCCAGCCGAAGCGCCCGCGCTGCAGCTGGGTGACCACCTCGGCCGAGAAGGTGGAGAAGGTGGAGAGGCCGCCCATCAGCCCGGTGGTGACGAACAGCCGCCATTCCGGCGCGATCTGCGGCATGCGCGCGAAGCAGGCGATGGCCACACCGATGATGTAGCCGGCGATCACGTTCGAGGCGAGCGTGCCGAGCGGCAGGTCGGGGTACAGCGCGTTCAGGCGCAGGCCGAGGAACCAGCGGAACAGCGAGCCGAGCGCGCCGCCGACGGCCACGGCGAAAATCGATGCATACATGGGGAAATGCTCCTGGTCATGGCGTTCAACACGGATGGCGGTCGCCGCGCGAGCGGCACCGCCGGGTGCAGGCATCATCGGCCCGGGTCGATCCGACGGGGCGTCAAACCGGGCGGTTGAGGAGAATGCCATCTCCCGTTTCCCGTCGTGGCGCGCGGCTGGCGCTGCGGCGCGCGCAACTCCGGATGCATCCGGATATGCAACAGTACCAGCCATCGGCTCGGTCAGGCGTCGGCGATCGACACGATGCGCGGCGGCATGCCGTCGAAGCCGAGCTGCCGCTGCGCGAGCGCGATCTCGCAGGCGCGCCGCGCGTCCACGCCGCCCGCGCATCGCCATCGGCAGGGTGAGCGCGCCGAACACGGCGAACCACCGGCGCTGCATGCCGGGGTAGATCGCCATCACGAGATACGACAGCAGCCACGCCGGCACCTCGCTGGCCACCAGCGCGTGGCCGGCCAGCGCCAGTTGTCCGTTGCCCCGCTCTGTTCGCGGATCCCACGACATCGCGTCGCCTCCTGGCCGGCGGGCGCATCAGCCCTCGGCGATCGCCCCCCTCGCCGGATAGAAAGACGGCGCGCACGTTCGGCAGGCCCTTGCCGTGCGCGTGCCAGAAATCCCGCACCCGGGTTTCGAGGTCGAACGGCTCGCGCGTCGCAGCGCGGGCACGTCGGACAGGCGCATGCCCGCCGGCAGCAGCGGGTGCTTCGCGTCGCCCACGCGCTGCGCGCGGTAGATGCCCGTGTGTCCCGAGAACAGGTACGCCACCACGCAGGCCAGCGCCGCGTACACGCCGATGTCGGCGCCGAACATCTCGATGGCCATCACCGTCGAGGCGATCGGCGTATTGGCCGCGCCGGCGAACACCGCCACGAAGCCGAGCCCGGCCAGCACCGGAATCGGCAGCGCCAGCACGTCGCCGAGCGCGTTGCCGAGCGTCGCGCCGATGTAGAACAGCGGCGTGACCTCGCCGCCCTTGAAGCCCGGGGGCGAGCGTCACGGTGGTGAAGGCGAACTTGCCGGCGAAGTCGTACACCGGCAGCGGGCCCTGGAAGGCCTGCACGATGGTGGGGATGCCGAGGCCCAGGTATTGCGGCGCGCCGAGCGCGTGCGTGGAATCGGCGAACAGCATGCCGACGAAGCCGAATACCACGCCCGCGATGATCACCGAGCCGATGCCGGCGACGCTCGCGGCCGGCATGAACGGCACGTGATAGACGGTGTGCTGGATGCCCCAGGCGTGGCACACCTGATCGGCCACCAGCGCCGAGGCGATGCAGGCGAGCAGCGCGTCGTGGCGCAGGCGGCCGATGGTCAGCACCTCGAGGCCGAAGATCGCGCCGGCCAGCGGCGTGCCGAACACCGACGAGAAGCCGGCCGCGATGCCGCCCATCAGCAGGATGCGGCGCGCCTCGCGATTCAGGCCGAACACGGCCGTGATGCGGTCGGCCAGCGCCCCGCCCATCTGCACGGCGGTGCCTTCGCGGCCGGCCGAGCCGCCGAGCAGGTGGGTGATCACGGTGGCCACCAGCACGAGCGGTGCCATGCGCTTCGGCACGATCTTCCGCGGGTCGTGGATCTCGTCGATCAGCAGGTTGTTGCCGCCCTCGACCGACTGGCCGACGCGCGCGTACACCCAGGCGGGGGCGAAGCCGGCGAACGGCAGCAGCCACAGCATCCAGGCATGGGCGACGCGGAAATCGGTGGCGCGGTCGAGCGCGTACAGGAACAGGGCGGAGGCGGTGCCGGCGAGCGCGCCGAGGATCGACGACAGGACGAGCCAGCGGGCCACGTGGGGCACCATTGCCACTTGCTCGAGGGACTTCAGCTTTTTCATGTTGACCAGGTTTGACGCGCAATCAAACCCGGGCGGACGGCGAAGCCTCGCTGCTTACACGGCCCACGACCTCCCTCACCCGGGAACTCGTAGGCATCATCAGCCGCGCTGCGCGCGCGGCGGTTACGGGAGGCATGCCATCTCCGAAAAGCTCGCCGATCATACGGACAATTTCGCGACGCGGCAATCGCCGTGTCGCGCGTCCGCGTTGCGCCGCCGTCACGCGCGGCGGCGGGGGCGGGCGGCGCTCAGGCCGCCGATCCGGCCTCCCGTCGCACCATCTCGAACGGCCCCGCGTCGAGCTCGCCCACACGCGCGCAGATCGCGTCGGTCACGAGTTCCGCGCACGCGGCGGCCAGCGTGAAGCCGAGCGCGCCTTGTCCCGTGTTGAGCCACAGGTTCGCGAGCGGGGTGGCACCGACCAGCGGCTTGCTGTCGGGCGTGGCCGGCCGGTAGCCGGTCCATTCGCGCAGCGCGCCGTAGTCGCCGGCATCGGGCAGCGTGGCGCGCGCCTGCTGGGTCAGCAGGCGGATGCGCGCCGCGTCGCCGCGCGAGCCGGCCGGCGTCATGTCCACCATGCCGGCGACGCGCAGCTGCGCATCGAGCCGCGCGTACACGATCTTGTGGTGCAGATCGGTCACGCTGATCTGCGGCGCCACGTGCCGATCGCCGACCGGCATCGTCAGGCTGTAGCCCTTGAGCGGCAGGATCGGCAGCCGGATCCCGAGCGGCCGCACCAGTTCTGCGCTGTCGTTGCCGAGCGCCACCACGAACGCATCCGCATCGATCTCGCCGCGCGAGGTCCGCGCCGCGACCACGCGCGCGCCGTCGCGCCGCAGGCCGAACACGTCCGCCTCGCCGACCACCTGAACGCCATGGCGGCTCACCGCTACCCGCGCGAGCTCGCGCGTGAAGCGGTGGCAGTCGCCGGTTGCCTCGGAGGGCGTGAAGATGCCGCCGGCGAGCCTGCCGCGCAGGCTGGCCAGCGCGGGCTCGGCCGCGATGCAGGCTGCGCCGTCGAGCGCGCGCTGCTCGGCGCCGAAGCCGGCCAGGAAATCCATCTGGCGGCGCGCGCCGTCGAATTCGCTGCGGTCGCGATACACGACCAGCTTGCCGCTGCTGCGAAACGCGAAATCGAGGCGCTCGGCCTGCATCAGGTCCTGCATCACGCGCCGGCTGTAGGCGCCCAGTCCGAGCAGTTCGACCGCGGTGCGGCGGCTGCGCTCGCTCGTGCACTGGCGCAGGAAGGCCAGGCACCAGCGCCACTGATCGGCGCTGAGGGCGGGTCGGAAGCGCAGCGGCGCGGTGCGGCTGAACAGCCACTCGGGCAGCTTGCCCGGCACCGACGGCCCGGCGAGCGGCGTCACGTAGCTGTAGCTGAGCTGGCCGCCATTGGCGAAGCTCGTCTCCATGCCGAGCTGCGGGTGGCGATCCACCAGCGTCACGCGCACGCCTTCGCGAGCGAGGCGGTAGGCTGTGGTCACGCCGATCACGCCGCCACCGAGAACACAGACATGCATAACGGATTCACCAGAGGATTGAGTGCAGGGATGGCACCAGTATGGAAAGGCGCGCGGCACGCCGCAATTGAGTAAACGCGGGGCGGTATAACCGGGGGTTAGTCCGGGCCGGTCAGCAGGACGAGGCAGTCGTGCAGGGGGTTAACGGTGAGTTATGCCCGGCAAAAAAAACGCATTGGACGGGGCAATCCGATCGGGAAACAATCCGCCACTTCTCAACCCCGAATCCCTGCCGCCCCCATGAAGCTGATTACCGACGAACAGGTCCGTGACGTTCTGACGATGCGCGAAAGCCGCCAGGTGGTGCGCGACGCGTTCGTCGCCACCGCCCGCGAACGCGCCGCCACGCTGCCGCGCAGCCGTATCCATCTCGGCCATCTCACCCTCAGCGCGATGGGCGGCATCGTGCCCGACGCGGGCGTGTGCGGCGCCAAGGTCTACTCGACGAACGCGGGCCGCTTCGACTTCGTGGTGGTGCTGTTCGACGAGCGCAGCGGCGCCTTCCTCGCCACCATCCAGGGCAACGCGCTGACCGAATTCCGCACCGCCGCCACCACGGCCGTGGCGATCGAGGCGCAACTGCCGCCCGACGCGCACACGCTGGTGATGTTCGGCGGCGGCGTGCAGGCTCGCGCGCATCTCGACGCCCTGCTCGAACTCGACGTGTTCCGCCGCGTGCTGATCGTGAGCCCCGGCGACGGCGCGCCGCTGGCCGCGAGCCTCGCGCTGCGCCATCCGGCGCTCGAGATCCGCGCCTGCGAGGCCGACGAGGCGGTGGCGCAGGCCGACGTGCTGGTCAGTTGCACGCGCAGCGAAATGCCGCTGTTCGACGGCCGCCTGCTCAGGCCTGACGTGTTCGTGGCCGCGATCGGCTCGAGCAAGCCTTGCACGCGCGAGATCGACGATGCGACGCTCGAGCGCGCGAGCCGCATCGTGGTCGAGCACCGCGAGCAGGCCGGCAAGGAAGCCGGCGATCTGCTGATGGCGGCGCCGGGCACGTTCGACTGGGCACGCGTGGTCGAACTCGGACAGGTGCTGGCCGAGCACGACGAGGCGCGGCACGGCGGCGGCGCTCGAGCCGGCCGCCACGGCATCACCGTCTACAAGTCGGTGGGCATTGGCCTGGTGGACGTGGCGCTGTCGGCACTGGCCTGGCGCAAGACCACGGGCTGAACGACACGACACGAACGCGCGGGACATCGCGAACCAGGAACAACGAACGACGTGCGATTCACGACAGGAGCGGGGCGCCCCACATGGCCACCACTTTCTCGAAGGGGCGGGAGACGGCCGCGCTCGCGCGCCTCTTCATCGCCCGGGCGACCGGCTGTGCCGAGCCGTGGCGAGTTCGGCCCCGACGCGCGACAGGCCGGCATCGTGCCCAGTTCGTTCTACTTCAGTCATGCGATCACGCAGCTGATTGGCGGCGGGATGTCGGGCAAGATCGGCTCGCGCGCGGATGCGCCGGCCGCGGCATGACGCCGACGTAACGCCAACGTAACGCGGTGCAATATCCGCCCGGCGCCGTCCCGTGCCCGGCACCGGGCGTTTCGGCTACACTGCCGCGAGCCGCTTCGGTGGCGCGCTCCCGCGCCTCGCCGATCACGTCCTCGCCGCCTCGACCACGATCGATCATGCGTCTGCGTCACATCGAAGTCTTCCATGCGGTCATGCAGGCCGGCTCGCTGTCGGGTGCTGCCGGCCTGCTGAACATCTCGCAGCCGGCGGCCAGCAAGATGCTCGCGCAGGCCGAGCACAGCCTCGGCGTGGCGCTGTTCAAGCGGCTGCCGAGCGGGCTGAAGCCGACGCCCGAGGCGCTGCTGCTGTTCGAGGAAACCAAGACGCTGCACGTGAGCCTCGACCGGGTGCGGCAGCTCGCACGCAATCTCGCCTCGCATCCGGGCGGCATGCTGCGCATCGGCTGCATCCCGAGCCTCGGCCTGAGCGTCGTGCCGCACGCCGTGGCCGCCTTCACGCGTCAATGCCCCGACGTGTCGGTCAGCTTCCGCACCGAGAATCAGCAGACGCTGTCGGCGCTGCTGCTCGCGCAGGAGATCGACATCGGCATCGCGTTCGAGCCCACCGGAATGCCCGGCATCGCGATCGCCGAGCTCGGCCGCGCGCGCGCCGTGCTGTTCGGCGCGCGCAGCGAATGGGGCGCCACCGACACAGTGCATCTGCGCGATCTCGATCTCGCGCGCTGGATCCGCCTCGACGCGGCCGACCCGCTCGGCTCGCGCATCAACGCCGCGCTCGCCGCACTCGATCGCGACGAGCGCGCGCCGAAGATCGAGGTCAAGACCTACTATCTGGCGCGCGCGCTCGTGGAAAACGGCGTGGGCTTCGCCGTGATCGACGAATACACGGCGCAGTCGGCGGGCGACGCGTTCGCGGTGCGGCCGCTCGAGCCGGCGCTGTCGATCGGCGTGTGCCGCATGACCTCGGCGAGCGCCGCCGGCACGCGCGGGCTCGACGTGTTCGTGCAACTGCTGGAGCAGCATCTGGGCACGCAGCGATAAGGCGCGCGATCCGCGACGCCGATCACCGACACGAGGATCGTTTCGATCATGAAGATCATGAGACGCGGGGGCGGCTGGTCCGCCGTTCTGCACCGGGTGGCGTGTCTGGCCGCGATTGCCGCGATGGCGGCAGGCACGAGCCTCGCCGGCGCGGACGAGGCGGTGGTCGCTTCCCTCGCCGGCGGGCAGAGCGGCACGATCCGCTTCGAATCGGTCACGCCGCGCAGCGCGGATTCGCTGCTGTCCGGCGACGCCGAGCATCACAAGGTGATCATCACCGGCACGCTGAGCCTGCCGCCCGATGTTCCAGGCTCGGCCGCTCCCGTCCCGGCCGTGATCATCCTTCACGGCAGTGCCGGCATCAATCCGGGCGAATGGGCATGGGCGCTGCGCATGAACGGGCTCGGCTACGCGAGCTTCGTGGTGGACAGCTTCACCGGCCGCGGCATCCGCAACACCGAGAAGGACCAGAGCGTGCTGTCGATGACCGCCGACATCGCTGATGCCTACGCGGCCTTGCGCCTGCTCGCCACCGATCCGCGCATCGATCCCGACCGGATCGCCGTGATGGGATTTTCGCGCGGTGGCGTGGCCGCGCTGTATGCGTCGATGGCACCGTTTCGGCGCGCGGGCGTGAGCGGGAATGAAGCGGTCGGGCCGCGCTTCGCCGCGCACATTGCGTTCTATCCATCGTGCGGCATCACCTTCGACTCGGCCCATACCGATGGAGCGCCGATCCTGATGCTGCTCGGCGGCAAGGACAACTACACGCCGGCGGCGCCGTGCCGGGCCTATGCAGACACGCTTCGCGCGCGGGGTTCGCCGGTGACGGTCGAGACCTATCCGGGCGCCTGGCACGCATTCGATCGAACGCCGGCACCGCGCGAGGTGCCGCAGGCTACCAGCGCACGCGAATGCCACGGCTCCCACGATCTCGACGCCCGCATCTTCACGATGATGCGCGATGGCCGGCCCGTGACCGGTCACGAGGCCGTGCTCGAGGCGCGGCGCTGCCTGACGCGCGGCGTGATGATGGGTGGCAACGAGGCCGCGCGCGAGCAGTCGCCGCGCGACGTGGCGGCCTTTCTCGACGGGGTGTTCGCGCCGACGCCGCACCACGACACGCCGGGCCGCCCATGACGATTTCAATCATGACGGAGACGCGGGATCCATGAAGCGAGCGAGATACGCGGTGGCGGCATTCGCCACCTTGATGACGATGTGCATGGGCTCGAGCGCATGGAGCGCCTCGGCTGCCGCGCCGGTCTATCCGGGCGCCGGCTGGGAGCAGATCGCGCCGGACACGCTCGGCCCCGCCTGCCGGCAGGATCTCGACGCCGTGCGCGAACGGCTGAAGGCGATCGGCACCACGGCGCTGGTGGCCGTGCAGGACGGCCGGGTGCTGCTCGATTACGGCCCGGTGGACGAGGTCAGCAGCATCGCTTCCGCGCGCAAGAGCCTGCTGGCGATGCTGTACGGCCGGCCCGTGGCGGACGGCACGATCGATCTCGACGAGACGCTCGGCCAGCTCGGCATCCACGACATCGGCGGCCTGCTGCCGATCGAGCGCGAGGCCACCGTGCGCGAGCTGCTGACTGCGCGCTCGGGTGTGTATCACGCGTCCGCCAACGGCGGCGACAACGGCATGTTCGCGCCGCCGCGCGGCTCGAAGGCGCCGGGCACCTTCTTCCTCTACAACAACTGGGATTTCAACGTCGCCGGCACCATCTACACGATGCGCACGCACCGCGACATCTTCCACGCGTTCGCCGAGGACATCGCCGCGCCGCTGCAACTGCAGGACTTCGATCTGGCGCGGCATCGGCTGCGCGGCGACGCGCGGCGCTCGAAACATCCGGCCTATCCGTTCTACCTGTCGACGCGCGACATGGCGCGCGTCGGCTATCTGATGCTCGAGCACGGCAACTGGCGCGGCCGGCAGATCGTGCCGGCCGACTGGGTGACGACGATCACCACGCCGGTCTCGCGCGCCGCCGACATGCAGCCTCGTCACACGCGTCACCATCAGAGCGATTACGACTACGGCTATCTGTGGTGGATCCTGACCGAGCCGGCCGCCTCGCCGCTCGCCGGCGCGTACATGGCGTGGGGGCAATACGGGCAGTTCATCCTCGTGATCCCGAAGCGGAACATGGTGATCGCGCACAAGCGCGTGGTGCCCGACGACAAGTTCGGCCAGGATCACCCGGGCGACGTGCGCTGGGTGCAGGAGGCCGATTTCCTCGGGGTGGCGAGGAGGCTGGCGAGCGCGCCGTGTTCGTGAGCGGCGCGATGCTCGCGCGGGCGTCAAGCCCGGCTGGCTTCGACCCATGCCTGCAGCACATCGGGATCGAGCGGCTTGTGCAGGACCCGGAATCCGCTCGATGCAGCCGCGCCGATGCCTTCGGCCGACGTGTCGCCGGTGATCAGGACAGCCGGAATCGCGCGTCCGATGCCGGCGTGCACGGCGCGAATCACGTCCACGCCGCTCGCGCCGCCGGCGAGCCGGAAGTCGGTGACGATCAGGACCAATGTATCGCCGTACTGGTCCGCCGCCTGTATTGCCTGCTCGATCTGGCGGCGATGCATACCGTGTGTCCGTGGGTGCTCAGCAGTAGCCGCATGCTGTCGAGCACGTCGCGGTCGTCATCGACGACGAGCACGGTTCGCTTGCCGTGCGAGACGGTCGCGGCGATGGCGGGCGAGAGGTGCGGCGCAGCCGCGGAGCGCGCCGTGGACATCCTGCTTGCCATCGGCAGGCACTCGGAAAAGCGCGAGCCCTTGCCCGGCAGCGAAGACACCCGCACGCTCGCGCCGAGCAGGGTCGCCGTGCGTTTCACGATCGCGAGCCCGAGCCCGAGCCCGAGCCCGAGCCCGAGCCCGAGGCCCTGTTCGCGATCGCGCGCGGCATTGTCGATCTGGTAGAACTCGCGGAAGATGTTCGACAGTTCGGCGGCCGCGATGCCGATACCGCTGTCGAACACCTGGATCTCCACGTTGCCGTCACGGCGCCGGGCGCGACCAGAATGCGCCCGCGACGCGTGTAGCGAATCGCGTTCGACACGAGATTGGACAGCGTGTTGTGCAGCAGCACGACATCGGTGTCGACCCACAGCGGCGTGGCGCGGATCGTCAGCGTCAACCCCTTGGCGTGCGAGGCATGTGCGAAACGGCTGTGCAACGCATCAAATTCTCTCTGCAATGCGAAGCGTTGCGCATCGACCTCGATCACGCCGGCGTCGAGCTTCGAGATATCGAGCAGCACGTTCAGCAGTTGCGACATACCGCTCAGCGCTGTGCCCAGCCGTTCGGCGAGGTCGCCGAGCGCGTGTCGGTCGATGTCGGGCCGTTCGGCGATGGCACGCAGCGTGGCGATGTAGAGGCCGAGCGCGTGGGTGGGCTGGCGTAGGTCGTGGCTGGCCGCCGCCAGGAACTGCGATTTGCTGCGGTTCACGAATTCGGCACGTTCCTTTTCCCCGGTCGGTTGCCGGATCAGTTCGGTGTTCTCGAAGCGCAGCAGCACGATCTTGCCCCTGACTTCCTCGAGCGTGGGAATCCGGTCCTTCTTGGTGTACCAGCGCTCTCGGGTGGCGTTGACGAGCTTCGACACCTGGACATGAATTTCGTCGTCGCCTTCCTGCTTGATCGACATCAGGATGGTTTCGCCGGCGAAGTCGCGCAGGAAGGCCAGGCAGGCATCGAGGATGTCTTCCTTGAAGCGCAGGTCCAGGTTCGCGCTGCCGTGATGGACGTTCAGCCCGTCGCCGTCGCCGGCCGGCTTCAGGCGGATGTCGAGAAAGCGGATCCCGGACATCAGTTGCCGCGACAGGTTCATGGTCTGTGTCTTCTCGATCGACTGCTCCGTCCACCACGTGTACGTACCGGTGTCGTGGGTTCCCGGAATCGTCAGCTGCGACAGGCGGCGATGTCCCGCCACGTGCTTCATCCAGGCCGGTGCCTCGGCGTTGGTCGCGAGGGCGAACATCGGCGCATTCTGCTTCGCACCGACCAGCGCGAAAAACTGGCAGCCGTCGTGATACCAGCCGAGCTCGAGTTCCTGACCGGCCGCGGAGATGGTCGTGTCGAAGCCTTCAAAGGTGACGTAGGTGCAGAACTCGACGCCCACGAGCTTGCGCTTGCCGTTCGCACGAACCTGGATGAACGCGCCGGGCACGCCGACGATTTCGTGGCGGATCTCGCCGCCGTCGTCCCACGCATCGACACCCACGCCCTCGTCGAACTCCACGTAGACGTTGCGGGTCTCGTCGGGACCGAGCAACGCGGGGAAGACGTGATCGCCGGTCCACGATTCCACCTGGTAGGCGTGCTCGTGGACTTTCTTCCATTGATACGGTGTCTTGTTGATCAGCAGGATGTGACTGCCTTGGCCCGTGGTTGTTCTCCGTTGGAATCGACGTGATGTAGGCGTTCCGTAGCGGGACGCACGTTGACTGCAGCGGAAAATTTTAGTATTCGATGCGCGGCGGGCAGCCGTCTCCTGCCCGTCGGCCTTCGTCACGCGTAGCGCGCGATCGCCTCGCGCGTGCCTTCGCGCAGCGCCTGCAGCGCACGCAGCAGCGCCTCGCGCAGCGCGGGTTGCGCCGCGAGCGCGGGCGGAAACACGTCGCGCACCGCGAGCATCGCATCGACGCGTTGCGCGTCGTCCCGCGCCTGCGCGGCGAGCCGCGCGAGCGACTCGGCCAGCGGATCGCCGATCTTCCAGGATTCGCCATCGTCGCTGCGTCCCTGCAGGAACACGAACCACGCCGCCACCGCCAGCGCGAGCCGCTCGAACGGCCGGCCCGCAGCGAGCCGCGCCGCGATCGTGGCGAGAATGCGTGGCGGCATCTTCTGGCTGCCGTCCATCGCGATCTGCGCGCAGCGGTGCCGCAGCGCGGGGTTCGCATAGCGCTCGAGCAGCGCGTCGCGATAGGCGAGCAGGTCGAACGAGGCGGGCACCGCGAGCGTCGGCGCGATCTCTTCGGTCATCATCGCGTGGATCAGCGCGCGCAGCGGTGCGTGGCCCACCGCCTCGGCGATCGTCTCGAAGCCGGCCAGCATCGACAGGTAGGCCAGCGTCGAATGCGTGGCGTTGAGCATGCGCAGCTTGGCCAGCTCGAACGGCGCGACGTCGTCCACCAGTTGCGCGCCCACCGCGTCCCACGCCGGCCGGCCGGCCGGGAAGCGATCCTCGATCACCCACTGGCGGAACGGCTCGCACGGCACCGGCGCGTCGTCGCGCAGCCCGAGCGCGGCGCGTGCCGCCTCGCGCTCGGCGTCGGCGGTGGCGGGCACGATGCGATCGACCATCGTCGACGGAAACGCCACGCGCTCGCCGATCCAGACGCCGAGCGCCGGATCGAGCTGCGCGGCGAACGACGTCACGACCTGGCGCAGGGCCGCGCCGTTGTGCGCGAGGTTGTCGCACGACAGCACCGTGAACGGCGCGATGCCCGCCTCGCGACGCGCCAGCAGCGCGGCGGCGAGAATGCCGGGCACGCTGGTCGGCGTGCCGGGATGGGCGAGATCGTGGGCGACTTCCGCGCGGGTCAGGTCCACGTCGCCGCTCTGCGGGTCGCGGCAATAGCCCTTTTCGGTGACGGTCAGCGACACGATGCGCACCCGCGCATCGCCGAGCAGTTCGAACAGGCGCGCGCGGTCGAAGGGCATCGCCAGCACTTCGCGCAGCGCGCGCACCACGCTCACGCGCTCGCCGGTCGCGCCGCGCTCGACCAGGCTGTAGAGCCCGTCCTGCGCCATCAACGCGTCGCGCTTGGCCACGTCGCCCTTCAGCGTGACGCCGCAGATTCCCCAGTCGCCGCCCTGCGCGAGCATCGCCTCCTCGGTGTAGAGCGCCGCGTGCGCGCGATGAAAATTGCCGATGCCGAGGTGCACGATGCCGATGGCCGGTTCGCGCCACTCGGGCGACAGCAGGTGGGCCGAGAGGGCGGGGAGGTGAGCGCGGGACAGCGTCTGGATGGAAGTCATGAGGGAATCTGGGAGTGGACGGCGAGGGAAAACCCGGGACTCAATGCAACATACTGGTATGGTAGTATGCACTCGAAACGTTGCCCATGTGAGGAAACCCGTATGAAGATCATCCGCGCCGACGTCATCGTGACATGTCCGGGCCGAAACTTCGTCACGCTGAAGGTGGTGACGGACGAGGACGTGTACGGCATCGGCGATGCCACGCTCAACGGTCGCGAACTCTCGGTGGCCTCGTATCTGCGCGATCACGTGTGCCCGCTGCTGATTGGCCGCGACGCGAGCCGTATCGAGGACACCTGGCAGTTCCTCTACAAGGGCGCCTACTGGCGCCGCGGGCCGGTCACGATGACGGCGATCGCGGCGGTGGACATGGCGCTGTGGGACATCCTCGGCAAGGTCACGAACCAGCCGCTGTACAAGCTGCTCGGCGGTGCGTCGCGCGACGGCGTGATGGTGTATGGCCACGCCACGGGCCGCGACATTCCCGAGGCGCTCGACCGCTACGCCGAGCACGTCGAGCAAGGCTACAAGGCGATCCGCATCCAGTGCGGCGTGCCGAACATGCGCTCGGTGTACGGCGTGTCGAAGGGCAACGGCATGTACGAGCCGGCCACCAAGGGCGCGGTGGAGGAGCAGAGCTGGTCGTCGGAGAAGTATCTGGACTTCGTGCCGAAGCTGTTCGAGGCGGTGCGCGAGAAGTTCGGCTTCGACACCCATCTGCTGCACGACGTGCACCACCGCCTCACGCCGATCGAGGCCGCGCGGCTCGGCAAGGCGGTGGAACCGTATCGCCTGTTCTGGATGGAGGATCCGACGCCGGCCGAGAACCAGGCCGGCTTCCGCCTGATCCGCGAGCACACCGTCACGCCGATCGCGGTGGGCGAGGTGTTCAACAGCATCTGGGACTGCAAGCAGCTGATCGAGGAGCAACTGATCGACTACATCCGCGCCACGCTCACGCACGCGGGCGGCATCACGCATCTGAAGCGCGTGGCCGATTTCGCGTCGATGTACCAGGTGCGCACCGGCTGCCACGGGCCGTCCGACCTGTCGCCGGTCTGCATGGGCGCGGCGCTGCATTTCGACCTCTGGGTGCCGAACTTCGGCGTGCAGGAGTACATGGGCTTCCCCGAGCCGGCGCTGGAAGTGTTCCCGCATGCGTGGCGCATCGAGCACGGCATGATGCATCCGGGCGAGGCGCCGGGCCACGGCGTCGACATCGACGAGGCGCTCGCCGCGAAATATCCGTACGAGCCGGCCTATCTGCCGGTGGCGCGCCTCGAGGACGGCACGCTCTGGAACTGGTGAGACGCTCGCCAGCGCCTCACTGCTCATTCACGGGGCATTCGACGCCCCCGCAACCGAACCAGGATCCGACATGCTTGCCGCCGTGCTCCACGAAGCCAGAAAACTGCTCATCGACGACCTCGACACGCCCCAGCCGCTCGCCGGCCAGGTGCAGATCCGCGTGCGCGCGGGTGGCATCTGCGGCTCCGATCTTTCGTACTACTTCAAGGGCAAGAGCGGCGATTTCGCCGTGCGCGAACCCTTCGTGCTGGGCCATGAAGTGGCCGGCGAGATCGCGGCGCTCGGCGAGGGCGTGACCGGCCTGCGCGTCGGCCAGCGCGTGGCGGTGAACCCGGGCCTCAATTGCGGCACCTGCCGCTATTGCGTGAAGGGCATGCCGAATCACTGCCTGGACATGCGCTTCATGGGCAGCGCCTCCACGTTCCCGCACATGCAGGGCATGTTCCGCCAGTACATCACCGCGGCCGCGCGCCAGTGCGTGCCGGTGCCCGACACGCTCGACTACGCGCAGGCGTCGATGGCCGAGCCGCTCGCGGTGGCGCTGCATGCGTTGAAGCAGGCCGGCTCGCTGGTCGGTGCCTCGCTGCTGCTGGTGGGCTGCGGGCCGATCGGCTGCATCGTGCTGGCTGCGGCACGCCAGGCCGGCGCGCAGCGCATCGTCGCGCTCGATCTCGCGCCGAAGGCATTGCAGATGGCGGTCGAGCTCGGCGCCGACGAGGTGGTGCTCGCCAGCGATACGGCGCGGGTCGAGGCGTGGTCGCGCGAGCGCGGCACCTTCGACGTGGTGATCGAGGCTTCGGGCAGCCCGGCCGGGCTCGACACGGCGCTGCGCGCGGCGCGTGCCGGCGGCACCGTGATCCAGCTCGGCAACCTGCCGGCCGGGCAGTCGCCGGTGGCCGCGAATCTGGTGATGGCCAGGGAGCTGCGCTATCAGGGCTCGTTCCGCTTCGTCGACGAATACCGCAGCGCGGCCGAGGCGATCGCCACCCGGCGCATCGACCTGCGCCCGCTGATGACGCACGCGTTCCCACTCGCGCAGGCGAGTCGCGCCTTCGAGGTCGCGCAGGATCGCAACCAGTCGATGAAGGTGCACCTGCAGTTCGATTGAGCGTTTCACGCCCGTCAATCAGGTCCCGGCCGCCTCGCGAGCGGCCAGCCACAGAGCCTCAGCGCGCCGGGACGCCAGGAAAGGAGACACACCATGATCAAGAGCCAGCGATGGTACGTCGTCGGGCTGCTGTTCCTCGCCGGCGTGGTCAATTATCTGGACCGCGCCGCGCTGTCGATCACCGCGCCGCTGATCCAGAAGGACCTGCATTTCACCCACGCGCAGATGGGCGTGGTGTTCAGCAGCTTCTTCATCGGCTACGCGCTGTTCAACTTCGTCGGCGGCGTGCTGTCGGACCGGATGGGGGCGAAGAAGGTGTTCGGCGCGGCGATGGGGATCTGGTCGCTGTTCTGCGGTGCCACGGCGCTGGCCGGCAGCCTGTTCTCGCTGATCGTGCTGCGCGTGCTGTTCGGCATGGGCGAGGGACCGTTCAGCTCGTCGAACAGCAAGATGGTGAACAACTGGTTTCCGCGCCGCGAGGTGGCCAGCGCGATCGGCGTGATCAGCTCGGGCACGCCGCTCGGCGGCGCGCTGGCCGGCCCGATCGTCGGCTTCATGGCGATCCGCTTCGGCTGGCGGCCGGCCTTCGTGGCGATCATGCTGATCGGCCTCGGGTGGCTGGTGCTGTGGGCGCTGACCACCACCGAGCTGCCGAAGCAGAACCGGCGCGTGAGCCGCGACGAGCTCGCGCTGATCGCCGAGGGCCAGCAGGTCGAGGTGTCGATGGCGCACGACGCGCAGGGCCGGCCGGCGAGCCTGGGCCTCTATCTGCGCCAGCCGCTGATCCTGGCCACGGCCTTCGCGTTCTTCGCCTACAACTACGTGCTGTTCTTCTTCCTGTCGTGGTTCCCCACCTACCTGACCGAGGCGCATCACCTGTCGCTGCGCGACATGAGCATCGTGACGGTGATTCCGTGGCTGCTCGGCTCGATCGGGCTGGCCTGCGGGGGCTTCGTGACCGATGCGATCCTGCGCATCACGGGCAACCCGCTGCTGTCGCGCCGCATCGTGCTGACGGTGTGCCTCGGCGTGGCCGCCGTGTGCGTGGTGCTGGCCGGGCGCGTGGCGAGCACCGAGGGCGCGGTGGCGCTGATGTCGGTCACCACCTTCTTCCTGTACGTGACGGGTTCCGTCTACTGGGCCGTGATCCAGGACACGGTGCGGCGCGAGAACGTGGGTGGCGTGGGCGGCTTCGTGCACCTGCTGGCCAATCTGGCCGGCGTGATCGGGCCGGCCGTGACGGGCTTCATCGTCGAGGCCGCGCACGGTTCCTATGGCGCGGCCTTCGTGCTGGCCGGCGCGATGGCGGTGCTCGGCGCCTTGTGTTCGCTGATCTGGATCCGCGAGCCGCGCGGGCGCGAGCGCCGCGCGGGGCAGGCGAGCGCGACATGAGGCGCGGCGCCGGATTCGGCCCGGCAGGCATAGTAGTATGGCGGTGAAAATCGAGGCCGCGCCCGGCCTCGATCGACCCATCTTTTCAGCACGCTCACGATGAAAGCAGCCCACTCCGCCGAATCCCGTCCGCTCGACACCGCCGACACGGCGCCGGTCAGCCCGGCACCGAAGCGCACGCGCCGGCGGCTCGGCGTGGCCGGCGCCGAGCCCGCCAGGCTGCCCGACCTGCGCGCGCAGCTCTCGCCCGACTCGGCCGAGCCGATCACGCGGCAGATCTACCGCGCGCTGCGCCAGTCGATCTTCGCCGGCGAGATGGCGCCGGGCACGCCGCTGTCTGAGAAGGAAGTGTCCGACCTGTTCGCGGTGTCGCGCCAGCCCGTGCGCGAGGCCTTCATCAAGCTCGTGGAGGCCGGCGTGCTGCAGGTGCTGCCGCAGCGCGGCACCTTCGTGAAGCGCATTTCGCCGCGTCGCGTGCGCGAGGGGCGCTTCATCCGCGAGGCGATCGAGACCGCCGTGGCGCGCAAGGCCGCGCAGCACATCACCGACGCGCAGCTCGCGCGGCTCGCCGACAACCTGCGCGAGCAGCGCGTCGCCGCGAAGCTCAACGACACCGCCGCATTTCTCTCGCTCGACGAGGCCTTTCACTGCACGATCGCGCAGAGCATCGATTGCCAGGCCGCGTGGGACACGATCCAGGACATCAAGGCGCAGATGGACCGTGTGCGCTACCTGAGCCTGCCCGACGATTCGCCGCTCGATCACCTGATCCGGCAGCACGCGAGGATTCTCGCGGCGCTGCGCGCGCACGATTCCAGCGCGGCCGAGGAGGCGATGCGCGCGCACCTGCGCGAGATTCTCGTCACGCTCGGTCCGATCGCGGCACGCAACCCCGCGTGGTTCGAGGCCGACGAGCCCGAAACCGTGATCCTGGCGGATTGAGCCGGCGGTCGCTCGCGCGTTCGTCCATACGCTGATTCATTCATTCGCCCTTTTCGACACACCGCAATCCGGATTCAGACACGACCCATCCCATCGACGTCGTCACCTTCGGCGAAGCCATGCGCGGTTCGTCGCCAACGAGTGCGGGCCGCTGGCGCAGGTGAACGCCTTCACGAAACGCGTGGCGGGCGCCGAACTGAACGTGGCCGTCGGCTTCGCGCGGCGCGGCCACAAGGTGGACTGGATCAGCCGCGTCGGTCAGGATTCGTTCGGCCAGCTCGTGCTCGATTCGCTCGCGCGGGAAAGGCATCGACACGCGTTGCGTGACGGTGGACGCCTCGCGCCCCACCGGCATGATGCTGAAGACGAAGACCGACGACGGCTCCGATCCGAAGACCGAAGATTTCTGCCGTGGCTCGGCGGCCAGCGCGATGTCGCCGGCCGATTTCGTGGGCGGCTACGTGAGCAGTGCGAAGCTGCTGCACGTCACGGGCATCAGCCCGGCATTGTCCGAGTCCACCCGCGAGCTGTCGTTTCACGCGATGCGGGCGACGCGCGCCGCGGGCCGGCTGATCTCGTTCGATCCGAACCTGCGCCCGGCGCCTACGTGCGCTCGGCTCAGGTCGAGGCGATGGTGGAGGCCACGCTGGTGGAGAAAGTGGTGGACACGGTCGGCGCCGGCGACGGCTTCGCGGTGGGCGTGATCAGCGCGCTGCTCGAGGGGCGGGCGCTGCCCGAGGCCGTGGCGCGCGGCAACTGGATCGGCGGGCTGGCCGTGCAGGCGGTGGGGGATTCGGAGGGGTTGCCGACGCGCGATGCGCTGCCGGCTCACGAACGCGGCGGGGCGTGATTCGGCCCGCGCCGCGAAACGTCTCGCTCAGCCGCGTGCCGGAACGGACATCACCGACACCATCCTTTCGGTGTACCGCGCAATCATGTCGATCTCCAGATTGACCTTCGCCCCCGCGATCAGATGGCGCAGCGTCGTGACCTGCACGGTGTGCGGGATCAGGTTGATCGAGAACTCGCAGCCGTCCTCGCGATCGGTTACCGCGTTCACGGTCAGGCTCACGCCGTTCACCGTGATCGAACCCTTGTAGGCCAGGTACTTGCCGAGCGACTTCGGCGCGAGCACGCGCAACTCGTGCGATTCGCCCACCGGCGCGAAATGCGTCACCACGCCGAGCCCGTCCACGTGGCCCGACACGATGTGGCCGCCGAGCCGGTCGTGCGCGCGCAGCGCCTTCTCCAGATTCACGTCGCCCGGTTCCGCGAGCCCCACCGTGAGGTTCAGGCTCTCGCGCGACACCTCCACCGTGAAGGTGTCGGCGCTCGTCGCGATCGCCGTCATGCACGCGCCCTGGATCGCGATGCTGTCGCCGAGCTCGACGTCGCCGAGATCGAGGCCGCCCGCGTTGACGACCAGCCGCACCCCGGCGTCGGGCCCCGCACCCAGCGATTCGATGGTTTCAATGCGGCCCACTGCCGCGACGATTCCGGTGAACATCGTGTGATTTCCGTGATGAAGGTTCAGAGAGCGGACGGCGTGGCGAACCGCGCGAGGATGCGCAGGTCGCCGCCGATCCGGTCGATCGAATGGAACTGCAGCATGCTGCGCTGCGCGAGCGTGGCGGGCGCGAGCAGGTTGAACATGCCGGCGGCGTTGTCGCCGAGCAGGGTGGGTGCCAGATAGACGAGCAGCTCGTCCACGCAGCCCTCGCGCAGCAGCGAGCCGTTCAGCTTGTGGCCGGCCTCGACGTGCAGCTCGTTGTGGCCGCGCCGGCCCAGCTCGGCCAGCATCGCGGGCAGGTCCACCTTGCCGTTGGGGTCGGCCAGCGACACCACCTCGGCGCCGGCGTCGCGCAGCGCGGCGGCGCGGCCCTCCGCGGCGGCGTCGAGCGTGGCGCAGAAGATCAGGATCGGCGCGCCCTGCAGCAGCTTCGCGTCCAGCGACAGCTCGAGCCGGCTGTCGATCAGCACGCGCAGCGGCTGGCGCGGCGTGTCGATGCCGCGCACGGTCAGTTGCGGATCGTCCTCGCGCACGGTGCCGATGCCGGTCAGGATCGCGCAGGCGCGCGCGCGCCACGCATGGCCGTCGTCGCGCGCGGCCTCGCCGGTGATCCACTGGCTTTCGCCGCCGGGTAGCGCGGTGCGCCCGTCGAGCGAGGCGGCGCTCTTCATGCGCACCCACGGTCGGGCGCGCGTCATGCGCGACACGAAGCCGATGTTCAGCTCGCGCGCTTCCTGGGCGAGCAGCCCGCAACGCACTTCGATGCCGGCGTCGCGCAGCATGCCGAGCCCCTTGCCCGAGACGAGCGGGTTCGGATCCTCCATCGCGGCCACCACCTTGGCCACGCGCGCGTCGATCAGACCGAGCGCGCACGGCGGGGTGCGGCCGAAATGGCTGCACGGCTCGAGCGTCACGTAGACGGTCGCGCCGCGCAGGTCATGGCCGCGCGAGCGCGCGTCCTTCATCGCCTGTACCTCGGCGTGGTCCTGACCGGCCGGCTGGGTGTGACCCTCGCCGATCACCACGCCGTCCTTGACGATCACGCAGCCCACGCGCGGGTTCGGCGTGGTGGTGTACATTCCGCGCGCCGCCAGATCGAGGGCGCGCTGCATATGCGCGAAATCCGCTTCCGAGAACATCCGCGTCTCCTGGGGCCGGGGCCGGTGATCAGGCGGCGAGCGCCGCGAACGCGCGGCGGGCGGCGGCCAGCGTCTCGTCGATCACGGCGTCGTCGTGCACGCTCGACACGAAGCCGGCCTCGTAGGCCGACGGCGCGAAATACACGCCCTCGTCGAGCATCAGGTGGAAGAAGCGGTTGAAGTGCTCGATGTTGCTCTTCGTCACGTCGGCGAAGCTGGCCGGCACCGATTCGGTGAAGTACAGGCCGAACATCGCGCCGATCGCGTCGGCCGAGAACGGCACGCCGGCCGCGCGCGCCTCGGCGGCGAGGCCGTCGGCGAGGCGTTTGGTCTGCGCCGTCAGCGCCTCGTAGAAGCCCGGCGCCTGGATCAGCTTCAGCGTCTTGAGGCCCGCGGCCACGGCGATCGGATTGCCCGACAGCGTGCCGGCCTGATACACGCCGCCGAGCGGCGCGAGGTGGGCCATGATGTCGCGACGGCCGCCGAACGCGGCGGCCGGCATGCCGCCGCCGATCACCTTGCCGAGGCAGGTCAGGTCGGCCTGGATGCCGTAATGCTGCTGCGCGCCGCCGAGCGCCACGCGGAAGCCGCACATCACCTCGTCGAAGATCAGCACGGCGCCGTGCTTCGTGCACAGCGCACGCAGCGCCTGATGGAATTCGGGCGTGCCGCGCACCAGGTTCATGTTGCCGGCCACCGGCTCGACGATCACGGCGGCGATCTCGTCGCCGAACGCCGAGAACGCCGCGTCCAGCGCGGCCACGTTGTTGTACTCGAGCACCGTGGTGTGCTTCGCGATGTCGGCGGGCACGCCGGCCGAGGTCGGGTTACCGAAGGTGAGCAGGCCCGAGCCGGCCTTTACCAGCAGGCTGTCGGCGTGGCCGTGGTAGCAGCCCTCGAACTTCACGATGCGGCTGCGGCCCGTGAAGCCGCGCGCGAGACGCAGCGCGCTCATGGTGGCCTCGGTGCCGCTCGACACCATGCGCACCTGTTCGATCGACGGCACCAGCTTGCAGATTTCCTCGGCGATCTCGATCTCGGCCTCGGTCGGCGCGCCGAACGAGAAGCCGTCGCCCAGCACGGCCTGCACGGCGGCCAGCACCTCGGGGTGCACGTGGCCGACGATCATCGGGCCCCATGAGCCGATGTAGTCGATGTAGCGCTTGCCGTCCGCGTCCCAGAAGTACGGGCCCTGCGCGCGCGACACGAAGCGCGGCGTGCCGCCGACCGACCGGAAGGCGCGCACGGGCGAGTTGACGCCGCCCGGGATGGTTTGCTGGGCGCGTTCGAAGAGGGTTTGGTTGTTCGACATGGATTAGGACCTGCTGAGAGAGGCGGCGGCCGGGCGGCGCGGCGCAGGCCGCGCCCGTGCCCGGCGAGCGGTGGAACGATCGTCCAGATTGTACCGAAGAGTCGCGGCGCGGGTCGGGCCGCGGCCTCAGCGCGGTGGCGCTGGCGGGGGCGCGAGCGGCGGCGGCTTGCGCCGGCCGGTCAGCTCGGCCCAGCGCTTCTCGAGCGGGCCTTCCACCATCGGCTTGATCGAGGTGCCCGAGCTCTGGGCGTCCCAGGTCTGCACCGAGTACGGATGCACGCGCAACGCGTCGCGCGCGATCACCACCCCGGTGCCGGCGTCGACCAGCCAGTCGTAGACGAAATCGATGCAGAGCCGGTAGCCGCGCCTGGTGCGCGTGTCGGGCACCTCGTACGGCGCGCGCGTCACGTAGCCGGAGCCGAACACGCCCTTCGGCTCCTGCGCCACGCGGTGCAGGAACACGCGGTCGCCGGGCAGGATGCCGCGCGCGAAGCCGCAGCCCCACACGTCGTGCACGGCCTCGCCGGCGCGCACGCGCGCGGCCATCTCGGGCAGCTCGGGCCAGGGCACCTTTTTCGGGCTCCAGATCAGCAGGAAGGCGGTCATCTCGGTCGGCGCGGGCCGCGGCAAAAGACGCGAGCTTACCCGATCGACGGCGCCGCCGCGCCACGCCGGATCGCGCCGCCGCAGCCGCGGCGAGCCGTCGCGATTCCGACGGGGCGCGTACAATCGAGCCCTTGCGGCGGCCGTCCGGCCGCCGTATCCCACCGAGCCGGGCCGCGAGCGGCGCCATCCTGCCGCCTGCACGCGAAGCCCCGGCCGAAGCCGAGATTTCCCATGTCGAATGCAATACGGCGCCGGCCCGACGCCCGGTTGATCATGCTGCTCGGCGCGCTGGCCGCGTGCGGCCCGATCGGCACGGACATGTATCTGCCGAGCATGCCGTCGGTGGCCGAGAGCCTCGGCACCAGCGCCGCGGCGGTGCAGTGGACGCTCACCAGCTTCATCGCGGGTTTCTCGATCGGCATGCTGCTGTACGGGCCGCTGTCCGATTCGCTGGGCCGCCGCCCGGTGCTGCTCGGCGGCATCGTGCTGTTCACGGTGGCCGGCGCGGGCTGCTTCGTGGCCCCGTCGATCCACGCGCTGATCGTGCTGCGCTTCGTGCAGGCGCTCGGTGCGGGGGCGGCCTCGGTGCTCTCGCGGGCGATCGCGCGCGACGCGCACGAGCCCACCGACGCGGCCAAGGTGCTGTCGATGGTCGCGATCGTCACCTCGGTGGGGCCGCTGCTCGCGCCGCTGATCGGCGGCCAGATCCTGCGCTTCGCGGGCTGGCGCACGATCTTCGTGGTGCTGACGCTGTTCGGCGTCGGCTGCACGATCGCGGCCTTCCTGAAGGTGCCCGAGACCTGGCCGAAGGAGAAGCGCAAATCCTCGGCGATCCTCAGCTCGTTCGCCTCCTACGGCCACATCCTGGCCGACCCGATCGCCTGGGGCTACATGCTGTGCGGCGGCATGGCCTTCGCGTCGCTGCTCACGTACATCACGGCCACGCCCTTCGTCTACATCGAATACTTCCACGTGTCGGCCCAGCATTACGGCCTGCTGTTCGGCATGAACATCCTCGGCGTGATGATCGGCAACTTCATCAACACGCGGCTGGTGGCGCGGGTCGGCTCGATGCGGTTGATCGCGGCGGCCTCGATGGTCAGCGCCGTGGCCTCGCTGTGCGTGGCCTTCTTCGCGCTGACCGGCATCGGCGGGCTCTGGTCGATCGTGGCGGGGCTGTTCTTCGTGGTGGGCGTGATCGGGCTGCTGTCGGCCAACTGCTCGACCGACCTGATGCTGCGCTACCCGCACAACGCGGGCGCGGCCGCGGCGCTGTTCGGCGCGATGCAGCTCGGGCTCGGCGCGGTGGCGAGCGCGGTGGTGGGACTGATGGCCGACGGCACGCCGTTCGGCATGGGCGTGACGATCGCGATCACCGGCGCGCTGTGCTTCGTCGGCCGGCGGCTGGTGCTGCGCTGGCA